>CANFHJ010000013.1 GCA_947446605.1 Bacteroidota bacterium
GTTGCTGGATTGACATTATCTAAGTATTGGCCAGAAATAGGTTCTAACAAATTACCGTCAATATAATTTAGAATCTTTTGCATCTTTCAAACCTATGCATTAGCGGTGTATTCTCAAAATTGAGCACACAAAATATTATTAGAAACGCCAATTAAGAAAGGGTATTAAACCTAGGCTTGTGAATAATAAAACCCAAATTGTTGCGCAATGTTCGCTTTTAATTTCTGCGAAACTTCATTAAAATCTACTGCATAACCCAGCTCCTTTTCTATACTGGTAACTGCTTTATCGTCTATTCCGCAGGGGATAATATTTTTAAAATAAGACAAATCTGTGTTTACATTTAAGGCCAAACCATGCATGGTTACCCAACGGCTGCATCGTACACCCATGGCACAAATTTTTCTGGCAGACTTTTTATCCGCTTCGAGCCAAACACCTGTATACCCCTCATACCGGCCTCCCACAATACCATATTCTGCTAGAGTTGTAATGATGGCCTCTTCCAAAAAACGAAGGTATTTATGGATATCTGTAAAGAATTGCTCTAAATCAAAAATTGGATACGCCACCAATTGCCCCGGACCATGGTAAGTAATATCGCCGCCGCGGTTAATAGGATAAAAGCTAGCAGCAGCATTTGTTAGACCATCATCGTCTAAAAGTAAATTGCTTTTATTACCACTCTTTCCTAATGTAAATACATGCGGATGCTGACAAAAAATTAAATTATTGGGAAGTGTTTCACGAACGCTTGGATCCATTTCTCTTTGGGTAAATTTGAGGTCAACTACACTTTTAAAAAGCGCTTCTTGCTGATCCCAAGCCAACTGGTAATCTATTAAACCCCAATCGCTAAATTTAACCTCTGGCATAAATTATTACTTGTAAATATCTTTCAAAGTAACAGGATTTGATTTCTTCTTTCTCATTTTCATGTTTAATAATTCAACAATGACCGAGAAAGCCATTCCAAAATAAACATAACCTTTAAGGTTATAATGTTCTGCAATTTCATGGCTCCAACCTTCAACTAATAACATTATTCCAATAACCAATAAGAAGGCCAAGGCCAATAATTTAATACTTGGATGTTTATTGATAAATTCTGCAATTACACCAGAGAAAAATAACATAATAATCATTGAAATAATTACGGCCAAAATCATTACAGGTAATTCTTGTGCCAAACCAACAGCCGTTATTATTGAATCAAAAGAAAAAACAATATCAATTAAAATTACCATAAAAACCACATTCCAAAAACTTGGATGGGCTTTGGGATTATTGGCATCACCACCTTCTTCTAATAATTCAAATATCTCCAAAGTACTTTTATAAATTAAAAATAAACCACCAGCTAAAAGGATTATATCTCTCCAACTTACGCCGTGTTCCATCAATTTAAAAATGGGATCTTTTAATTCATGAACAATATAACTAATAAACGCCAACAGAACGATGCGAATAAACAAGGCAAAAAACAAACCTAATTTACGTGCTTTGTTTTGTTTCACCTTAGGCAAACGCCCCGTTACAAGTGAAATGAAAATCACATTGTCTATCCCTAAAACAATCTCCATAACGGTAAGTGTTATAAGAGATAACCAAGTAGATGCTTTTAAAAAAAGTTCAACTAATTCCATGCTTTTTTAATTCAAGGCAAAGGTAATATTTTTTTGGGGCATTTAAACCTTACTAATTCAAGGTCTTTTGAATTTGACTAAGACCATTTTCAGGAGACACCCATTGAATTGTTGGGTCGGCCTTAAACCATGTCATTTGGCGTTTGGCGTAATTACGGGTATGCTGTTTGATTAAATGAACAGCTTTTTCTAAATCTATTTTCTCTTCAAAAAAATCAAACAATTCATTATAACCTACCGTTTGCAATGCGTTTAAATGACGCATAGCATGCAGGCCCTTTGCCTCCTCTAACAACCCTTCAAGCATCATCAAATCAACCCGTTTATTTATTCTTTCATATAATAATTCTCGTGGCATTTCAACACCAAATTTAACAATTGCAAATGGCCTAACTACCTTTGGCTTGGCCACTATAGGCGCTTGACTTGCTAATTCAATGGCACGCATCAATCGTTGCGGATTGTGATGGTCTACGCGGGCATATTTGGTAGTATCAATCGCTTTTAATTTTTCTTGAAGCCAAACAATTCCATGCGTTTCAAAATTTGCAATTAAGTCATTGCGCAACTCCAAATCCACTTCTGGCATTTCATCCAATCCTTCACACAACGCTTTAACATAAAGCCCAGAACCTCCAACGGCAATAATATATTGATGCCCTTTACTAAAAAGTTCCTCAATTTTTTTTAGTGCATCGCGTTCAAAATCACCCGCCGAATAATAATCTGAAACAGAACAAGTATTAATAAAATGATGCGGTACTGTCTTTAGTTCTTCCTCGTTTGGCTTTGCCGTTCCAATTGACATTTCCTTAAAAAATTGGCGTGAATCTGTAGAGATTATTTCTGCTTTTAACTGCAAGGCAAGATCTATAGCGAGTTTTGTTTTACCAACCGCTGTGGGTCCTGTAATAACAATTAGTGTGGGCTGCATGGTGCGAATGAAGAGAAAAAGTAGCGAAAAAAAAATGCCTTTCAAATATAAATTTGAAAGGCATTTTAAAAATACGCTTTTTGTTATTATTGTTCGGTCTGAACCAAACGAATGAACTGTGATTGCTCACCAATTTGAAGACGCACCAAATAAACTGCGGCAGCTGTTCCTGCTTGCTTAGCATCAAAAATAAATTCTGCCTTACCTGCATGTAAATCTGCTTTATTCACTATTGATTGTATTAATCTACCTGTTAAGTCAAATACTTCTAAATTAACCTTGGCAGGGGAATTTAAATTAAATGCTATTTTAGTTTGACCACTAAATGGATTTGGTGTGGCAGTCATTCCAAAATTTGCCGCAAATAAATCTTGCAAACCAACTTGTGACATGTCTAAATCCATACTGCTATCACTTACACATCCTGCTTTACTTACTGCATGCAATTGAATTGTATAAATTCCATTTAATGCATAAAAATGTGTAGGAACACCAAAGGTACTTGAATCGCCATCACCAAAATACCATTTGTAATTCATACCCGATTGCGCAGGATTTAAGGTAATTGCACCACCAGATTGGAACAATGAGAAATAAGCACTTGGCAAAGGATTTATTGTAACATTTCTTACTGCCACTGCCTTACATCCAGTTCCATTCATTGAATCAAGCAAATATATTCTTGCATTGCCACTTGTTGCCCAAGCCACTTGCACATTTGCTGTACCTTGTCCTGCAACTACTGAACCTCCTATTGGCGTCCACACATAAGTTCTGTTTGGATTATTAATAGTACCATAAGTAGCAATTGCATTGGCACAAATTACATTTACACCAGAAATTAAGGCGGTAGGACTTACACCGATAGAAACCATGAATGGTAGTGTTTGAGATTTACAACCTGTTGCAATAACACTATCGCTTACAGAAACTGAACCTGTTCCTAAAGTACCCCACTGCACATCAATACTTGAGGTTCCTTGACCAATTAATATTGTTCCTCCAGTTACCATCCAAGTATACACTCTACCTGTATTATTTGTTGTTGTATAAGTTGCAGTTGAATTTAAACAAACCGTACTAGAACCTGTAATAATTGGAGCAGGGCTAGCTACTATACTAACTGTATATATTGGAGTTGTTGCAATACAGCCCGAACCAATTACAGAATCGCTCACAGTTAAAGTTCCGGTTCCAACGCCATTCCATAAAACATTTATGTTATCTGTACCTTGTCCTGAAATAATTACCCCTCCGGTTATAGTCCACACATAAGCTCTACCAGTATTTGCTGGCGTTGTATATGCTTGGAAAGAACCATCACAAACTGTGCTTGCACCTGAAATTACCGGAGTAGGATTTGGAATCAATAAAATTGTATAGGGTGCAGTAGTAGTTTTACATCCTCCAATATTATTTGAATCTGAAACAACTACGCTTCCAATACCAGCGGCACCCCAAGTAATTAATATATTTGGAGTTCCTTGTCCTGCAATTATATTTCCGCCTGTGGCAGTCCAAAAATAGGTTCGGCCTGGATTAAACGGAGTTGAGTAAGCTGCAGAACCAGTTGCACAAAGCGTGGTTGGTCCAGAAATTACAGGGTTTGGATCGGATTGGATACTTACTGTTAAAACAGGAGAAATACCAATACAACTCGAACCATTTAAAGAGTCTTTTACTTGAACTGTTCCAACTCCCATTGCGGCCCAATTTACATCAACGCTAGCAGTTCCTTGACCAAATACAATTGAACCACCAGAGATAGTCCAGGTATAGGTATGACCGCTTGCTGCAGCACAAGTATACGTTTTAACAGAGCCTGTGCAGACAGTATCTTTACCACTCACTATTGGCGTAGGAATAGGATTAATGCTAACACTCAAACTATTTGAAAATGTCTTACAACCAGTTGAATTATTTGAATCGCTTACAACCAATGAACCTGTTCCTGGTGTTCCCCATGCAACAGTTACATTTGCCGTTCCAGCTCCTCCAGTAATAATACCACCGGTTATAGTCCAAACATAGGTTCTTCCATTATTAAATGGCGTGCTATAAGTTTTACTAGCGCCTTCACAAACATTTGCCGATCCAGAAACCACTGGGCTTGGATTAGCATTTATAGTTACAAATAAATTAGAAGAAGTTGTTTTACAACCTGTGGCATTTATTGAATCTTTCACATTTACAGTTCCAAATCCTGCAGTATTCCAAGCAACGGTTAAACTTGAAGTTCCTTGTCCTAAAACAATTGTACCATTGGTAACAGTCCAAATATAAGTTCTACCTAAGTTGGATGGTGTACTATATGTTTTAACACTACCTACACAAGCAGCATTTGCACCAGTTACAACAGGTGTAGGATTTGCATTTATTGTAACAGCAAATGGAGCTGTAGTTATTTTACAAGAACTGGCATTTATTGAATCACTTACCGTTAAGGTTCCTGAACCAACTGCACCCCAAGTAACACGAATACTATCTGTATTTTGACCAAAACCAATTACCCCACCACTGATGGTCCAACGGTAACTATGACCAGCATTTTTAGGTGTTGTATAATAAGCAGTGCTATTGGCACAAACATTATTTAAACCTGAGATAACTGGTGAAGGTAAGGCATTTAATAGTACATCTATTTGTGGACTTATAGCTTTACAACCAGTAGCAATAGCTGAATCAAGTACCGTTAAGGTTCCCATTGGAATTCCTGTATTCCAGGTAACATTTATGCTTGATGTACCTTGACCAGAATTTATGACACCATTTGTTATTGTCCAAACATAATACCTGCCAATATTTGAAATTATTGAATAGGTTGCATTGCTGCTAGCACACATGGCAACAGGTCCTGTTATTATTGGATTTGGTAAAGGTAAAACTGCAACAGTTATACTTGGAGAAATTCCAATACAGCCACTTGTTGTATTTGAATCTTTTAAAGATACACTGCCAGAGCCCGCTACCGTCCAAGAAACTAAAATGCTTTCAGTACCTTGACCAGATAAGATAGTTCCACCAGTTACCGTCCATTCGAAGGCATGTCCTAATGCCAAAGTTGTTTGGTAATAATTACTACTAGAAGCACAAACTGAATCTTTCCCTGTTACACCAGGTGTTGGAACCGCATTTATAAAAACATTAAATGGTAAAGTACTTCCTTTACATCCAGTAGCATTTATAGAATCTGTAAGCACCAAGGTTCCAGCTCCTGCTGCACCCCAAGTAACATAAACAGTATCTTTATTTTGTCCACCAGAAATAATACCACCAGTAACTGTCCAATGGTAAGACATGCCTGCAATACGATCTGTAGTAAACATGGTATTACTAGAAGCACAAACTTGGCTCGGACCATAAATTACTGGACTTGGCAGTGAGTTAATGGTAACAACTAAATTTGAGCTCTTGCCTTTGCAACCTGTAACATTTACGGAATCATAAACATTTAAGGTGCCAAAACTTACACCTACATTCCAGGTAACATTAATGGCACTTGTACCTTGTCCAGAAACAATTACACCATTATTTACTGTCCACGTATAGGTATGGCCTGCCACTTGGAAGGTACTATAACTATAATTTGAGCCTGCACATGCATTGTTTGAACCAATTACAAGCGGTGTAGGATTAGCCAAAACACGTACATTTAAAACACTTGAATTTCCTTTACAACCAGTAACAGTATTTGAATCGCTAACCGACATAGTGCGCAAACCTGCAGTACTCCAGGAAACATAAATACTATCTGTTCCTTGACCAGTAATAATTGTTCCACCAGTTAAGGTCCATTGACAAGCATGTCCTGTGGCATTTGAAATTTTATAGGATTGAAAGCTTTGCGCACATACCGAGTCTTTTCCAATAATTACGGGACTTGGATTTGCATATATTGTAACATTATAAATAGCTGAAACCGCAAAACATCCACTTGCATTTACAGAATCACTTACCTGCAATGTACCTATTCCCGCAGCTCCCCATGTTACATTAATACTATCTGTTGCTTGTCCGGAGGTAATGGTACCTCCAGTAATTACCCAATTATAGGTTCGACCCGAATTTTTTGGTGTTTTATAAATAGCACTTGTTCCGGCACAAAGTGCAATTCTTCCTGAAACGAATGGTGTTGGAATCTTATTAAGAATAACTAGGGTATTATCTGAACTTGGGCAACCAAATTGATCCAAAACCTGAACCGAATAGCTAATACTTTTCTTGGCATAAATAGCGGAGGTGGTTTCACCCGTGCTCCATAAATAGCTCGCATAATTTGACGTAACATCTAATACCACACTATCGCCGCAAACGGCAGTTGTATCATTTAGGTTTAATACATAAGGTGTACAAAAATTAAATCCAGAAATGGTATCTGAACCAAATGCATTAACAACAATAATATCTCCAGAGTTACCTGTACCAAGAGTAGCACTAATTAAGGTATCACCAGTTATGGTAAAACCAGCTGCAGGAAATCCGCCAAAACTTACAAAAGACGCTCCTGTGAAGTTAGTTCCTTTTATATATACAATTTTACCCACCCCAATTGAATTGGGTGAAAATGAAATTATGTTTGGCATAGCTATATAGGTGAATCCAGCAAGCGTAACTCCTCCAACAGGAGTTTGAACAAATACATTACCACTTGCACCGGCTCCAACAACTGCTTTTATTAAATTAGGAGAATTCACCACATTGTAGGAAGATGCCGCAGCTCCAAAATTAACAATATTGGCTCCTGTTAAATTGGTTCCCGTAATTGTTATGGTATCACCCGTTTTAGCAATTTTAGGTGTGAAATTAGTTAATGTTGGATTTAGAGGTTTATCCCAATCTGCATAGGTGTACCAAGATTGTGCCCCAGAAATAAAATCTGCTGGCGTTTGGGTAGCTGCAGAATTATAAGCTGAAACGCCTATACTATCAATATTCTCAAGAATGGATATTTTGCAGAAAGTATCGCTGGCAATATTTATTGATTTTGAAAATAAACCTGCAGAAGACCCTCCATAATAAATTTTGTATCCAGCCAAATCCTCACCTGTTTTTCTATTCCAATAAACCAAAACAGAATCGCCAATAATGGCTTTTAAAGGTTGAATAACTGCTGAAATTGGGCAATCTAAACGAGGAGTTGTTTGGTAAGGAGTGAAGTTAATTTGACCTTGGTTTACATCATCCAAAATATCGTAAATAATTGCTTGAATAGCACCACTAGAAAGAGCTCCAGCTGTTTTCCAAAAGCAATTTTGAACTGGCGCAATAATGGTATTATCGTTATTCAACAACTGCATCATATAGGTAAAACCAGTATTACTCATGAAATTATTTTCGATGGCACTTGAAGGATAAGTACCTTCAAATTTCACTAAACCTGTATTTGCGGCGCCTGATTTATTGTTAGAAAACGCATTACGATTAATTGCTAAAGTATTAAAAGTACCTGTATAATTAAAAACTACAGGCGCGCTGTTATTGATATATTGATTGTGGTTATTGTATTGGTTCCTATTAACCTTTAAAATGTCAATGGTAGCAGTGTTATAGGCAAAAACATTTTTAGTAGCACTGTCCATTGCACCAAAAAATCCAGAACCATTGGTGCCAGAATTTCCAAAAATGAAATTCGAAGAAAGTGAACCACCACTTAAAGTTGAAATATTGGTAATTGAATAAACACCAGCACCACTGGTTGCAGTATTTTTAAAGATTTTATTGTTTAAAATTTTAGCACGACAATTATAATAAATACCTCCACCATTACCCGTTACGGAATTGTTGTTTTGGAAAATTTGGTTATTGGTAATTCTTGCAAAAAATGTACTGCTATTAATAATTGCAATACCCGCACCTGTATTTTTTGCTATCAAACAGCCATCAATTGTTGTAGCATTTGTGCTACTTTGTATATTGATACCTGCAGCTGAGTTGGTATAACTACCTGTACTTGTACCCGCAGCACAATCATGCACATAGGTGTTTTTAATATAAACAGCACTGGTACCATTTTTTGAATAGATACCAGGATAGGCACCGAATCTAATTTCAGAATTAGTAATATAGGGAGATGCCAAGCCTGTTAAAGCAATAGATCCAAAAACACCACTTGTAACACTACCCGCATATTCAATAATTACATTATTCACTATTGGTCCAGAAATATAATTGCCACTAGCATCTACTGAGGCAACACTTGAATTGGCTCCAAAAGAAATCCCTCCCCAATAACCTGCACTTGGACTGCTGGTATTTGCAGTAAAGGTAATGGGTGCAACTGCAGTTCCATTTGCCTTTAACTGGCCTAAAATCAACAAGCTCATATTTGCATTGAACTTAACAGTTACACCAGGGTTAATGGTTAGTATAAAGCCATTTGACATAACTAAATTTCCCGTAACAATATATGGACTACCTGCTAATGTTAAAGTGGAATCAGAGGTGAGCACACCGCTAATATTGGTTTGGGCAACGCTAAAAAATTGCTGTGCAATTAAAATTAGCATGATAGAAATACGAACCATTGTTCTAGTAAATTTTGAATCCATATAGGTGCAAATTTATTTTTTTTAAAAACACTGGATTTAGACATTAAGTTAAGAGGTAAAACACCTCAGGCCTATGCATAAAATCACGAATCAAAGCTAAGTAAAATAATAAAGAATACCATTTTTCAATGGGAATTTTGAGCCCTAAGTTTCTTAATTAATACATAAAAATGACCAAAACCTTCAAAAATGGTCTTTATTTCTATGCAAAAGGCAATAGTTTCCAATAAAGGCTTGTTAGTTTTTTTGCCTCCAATTGCCAATTAAATTGCGCATTGGCAGCCAAAATATTATTAAGGGCGAAAGATTTTTGCTTGGTAGGATCGCATAGGATACTTTTTAGCGTGCGAGCAATTTCATTTGCATCTTCCAAATTTACGGCAACTCCAAGTTCAAATTTTGTGTTTATAGAGGTGTAAATTTCTCTGTTACAAAAAACGGAAGGCAATCCAATACACATGTATTCAAACCATTTACGTTCATGTGAAACCAACATAGATTCCGGTTGGTTTTTAATACATAAACCAACTTTACACTTCATAGAAATTTGATAGGCTTCTTCCTTTTCTAAGAACCCGTAAAAATGTATTTGGGATTTAATTTCATTCCAAAATGGCAAGTTTGAAAAAGAAGAATTGGTGCGCGAACCAAAATATCCTAATAGGTGGAGTTCACATAAAAACCCTTCCCCTTTCAATTTATAAATGGCCTCCAACACTGTATCTATATGGTAATACATATCTCTTATCATACCTACATAAAAGATATGATTGCCTGGCAACTCAGAACGATTTTTAACCAAATAAGGCTCCCAATCTTTTGGGTCGGCAAAATTCTGAATGATGGTACATTCTTCCGCTGCAACAAAAAATTTATTTAAAAATTTAGGGTCGGCTACTACAATAATGTAATGCATAAACTTAGAACCAAACCAAAGCAATGCATTGTAGGTTCGAGCCAAGAACAAGCGTAAAGCCTTATTTACCCAAGGCTTAAGAAGAATATCGTCATAGGTATTTTCATGAATATCATAAATTACTTTTTTGCCCAAAATGCTTAATACAATTCCAAATGGAATCATTTCAGCATCATGAATATGATATATCTGAGCATCTTGTTTTACAGCAAGAATAAACACATGAAATACAGTAATAAAAAAACGATAGAAAATATTTTTCGGCTTCGTAATACCAATTACATGAACACCCTGCTTTACAAAATCACCTTTACCGATAGCAATTAGTGTTACATCAAATTCTTTAGCAAGAGAAACACATTCGCGGTAAAATACACGCGTATCCCAAACATGGTGCACAGAAGAAAAATGGCAAACCTTAGGCCTTGTATTATTAGCTATTTTTTCATTTGGCACCATTCAAAAAACTAATATACTATTTTAAAATGGACCTTGAAATAACTAATTTCTGAATTTCACTTGTCCCCTCTCCAATGGTACAAAGCTTAGAATCGCGGTAAAATTTCTCTACAGGAAAATCTTTCGTATAACCATATCCTCCAAATACCTGCACGGCTTCATTGCTTACCCAAACAGCTGTTTCGCTGGCATAATACTTTGCCATGGCACCTTCCTTATTTACAGATAAGTTTTTATTTTTTCTATCGGCAGCTTGTAAAATTAGCAATTCTGAAGCTTCAATTTTAATTGCCATATCGGCAAGTTTAAAAGAGATCCCTTGAAAATTGCATATTGGCTGACCAAATTGTTGTCTTTCTTTAGAATATTTCAAAGCTGCTTCATAGGCTCCCTTGGCAATTCCTAAAGAGAGCGAAGCAATTGAAATCCTGCCCCCATCTAATACTTTCATGGCTTGCTTAAAACCATCACCTATATTTCCTAAAATATTTTCTTTGGGAATTCGGCAATCTTCAAAAATTAATTCGGCGGTTTCACTTGCACGCATCCCCAATTTATTTTCTTTTTTGCCACCACTAAATCCGGGTGTTCCACGCTCTACCACAAAAGCTGTAATGCCATTGCTATCTAATAATTCGCCGGTTCGAGCCAATACCACAACAATATCTCCAGAGATACCATGTGTAATCCAATTTTTGCTTCCGTTTAAAATATAAGAATCACCATCTTCTTTGGCTACACATTGCATGCGCATGGCATCACTACCTGTATTGGCTTCGGTTAATCCCCAAGCACCAATACTTTCGCCACTGGCTAAGCGAGGTAACCATTTCTTTTTTTGCTCCTCATTGCCAAAATACATAATATGTCCTGTGCATAAACTATTGTGAGCGGCCATACTTAAGCCTATAGAACCACAAACTTTTGACAATTCTACAATTGCGGTAACATATTCAAAATAACCAAAACCTGCACCACCATATTCTTCTGGAACCAATACCCCCAACAATCCCAATTTCCCCATTTCTTTAAATAAATCAACTGGAAAAATTTGTTTCTCATCCCATTCCATCAAATTGGGACGAATATTACGCTCAGCAAAATCACGCACCATTTGCGCGATCATTATTTGATTATCGGTAGTTTCAAAACTTAACATAAAAAGAAATATGATTATACAGCAATAATAGGACAATTAATAGCTTAGAAGAATGTCAAAAATCAACAATTTCATAAATAGAAAATAAAGGGACCATGAATTAACTTATTTACCTATTACACAGTAGGGTAAAATTAAATGATAAATAGAATCATTGACCATTTTTATTTTTTTTAGATCTTCCAAATTTTGGAATGGACCATGTTGCATTCTATAATTTACCAAAGCCTGTGAGAGCGTATACTTAAAATAAGGATGTTTTTTCAAATCTTCCAAGGCAATGGAATTCAGTAAAACTGGTTTTGCAAGGCTTGTATTTAAGGTTATTTTACCTTCCAAATCATAGAGCATGTCCTCTTTAAAACCCCATATTTCTGTCAATTGTTTAAGCGACTTAAAACCTCCTAAACGTTCACGGTAATTTACAATTCTACCTGCTAAAACAGGACCAATTTTAGGCAAGTTTACCAAATCAACACTATCTGCAGAATTGATTTCAACTACCCTAAAAGGTTTTGTTTTTTTATGAAAATTAGAATCGGAATAAACAGATGGCATTGCAGGATGAAAATTTCTTTTATTATAAGTCCTGTAATTATTTTGCTCAGCGTAATTCTTAGAAGGAACCTCTATTTGCAAACTATCCGACCAAATTACTGTTTCAACAGATGACATTTTTAGGGGTAAAAATGAAGCATACAAATAGTTAGCTATTTGCATAAAAATTACCAATAAAACCATCCCTACCAAGCCTTTTCTTTCTTGCTTGTTAAAATAGAAATAGGTCCTAATAAAATAATCAAGCTTCGTCTTCATCCCTTTGGCGCGGCTTATTTATTTTAGGATTTTTAACAATAAAAAAATACAAAAGTAAAACTACTACTGCCGCAAAAAACAATTCGGTTAAGAACCAAAATGTAAAGCTTGCAGGTTCTGCAGCTGTTAATAAAACCATTTTCATATTTGTGCTTTTAATTGTTGATCTAATAATGCCAATCCTTCTTCAAAACTCCTAGGATTATATCCTAAATCTTTTACAGCCTTGTCTAACCTAAACCCAGTAATAGGTGGACGCCTAGCAGGTTGTTTAATTCCTTCACTTGTTGAAATATTCAATAAATTCTTATCCAATTTCCAAAAATTGGCTACACGGTAAACCAAATCAAATACACTCATAAAATCTCTGCCCGAAATATTATAAATACCACTCGCTTTTTGTGCAGCAATGAGGGCACAACCAATGGCTAAATCCTCCGCTAAAGTGGGTGTTCTAAATTGATCCGAAACCACATTAATTGGCTTTCCACTTTCTAATGCTCCTTTGGCCCATAATACAATATTGCTTCTGCTCATATCACTCACAATACCATAAACAAGCACCGTTCTTGCAATAGCCCAACTTTTACTTTCTGCTTGTATGAATTCTTCAGCCTTTAATTTCGACAATCCATAATAACTAATAGGATTTGGCTTTTCTAATTCGTCAATTGGGCCATGGGTTCCTTCAAAAATAAAATCAGTAGAAAGGTGCACCAAATGAGCATTGTTAGCATTACAAGCCGCTACCAAATAACCAACAGCTTCAATATTCAAACTATCACATAGTTCTTTTTCAGATTCACATGCATCCACATTGGTCATGGCCGCAGTATTAATAACTACATCTGGGAGGTATTTACCTATTACGTCTAAAACCTCTTCCCTTTTAGTAATATCTAAAGATTGATAGATAAAACCATCGGCATTACCATACCTGTTGTTGCCCTTTGCAGTGGCTATTAATTGATGCTCGGATTGGATTTTATAATAGTCGATTAATTTCTGACCCAATAAACCATTGCTACCTGTAATGAGTACCTTCATGAATAAATTGCTGTATTAATGGCGCAATATCCGAAAAAAGAAATGAAATCAATCTTTCTTAAATATGAAAGTATTGTTAATCCTATTGTAAAACTTAAAATTAAGCTTAAAAGCACTGTCAATAAAGAGAACTTTCCAAATTCTAGTTTCTAGGATTTTAGCTATAAAAAAACAAAAACCTCTTACTATCAGGACCAATATTTTACACAAAAACTGCCACTCTGTCATAATAATACATATATTTGCAAGCATTATAAAATTCGTAAATGAAAGGTGTTACTTCAGAAAATAAGCCACTAACGGCAACCCGAAACCTCTATATTGAAACCTATGGTTGTGCTATGAACCTAGCCGACAGTGAAGTAGTTGCTTCCATAATGGCCGATCAAAATTTCAAAACAACAAACATCATTGAGGAAGCTGATGTAATATTTGTCAATACCTGTTCCATCAGAGACAACGCAGAGGCGCATATTTGGGGTCGTTTAAAAGAAATGCGCCCGCATAAAAGAAGTAAACCCAATATGATAATTGGTGTTTTGGGATGTATGGCCGAACGCTTAAAAACACAATTCTTAGAAAAAGAACAAATTATTGATTTGGTGGTTGGACCAGATGCCTACCGCGATATTCCCCAATTAATTGCCCAGGTGGAAGACGGTCAAAAGGCTGTAAATACATTATTGTCGAGGGAAGAAACCTATGCCGAAATTTCTCCAGTTAGGCTAAGCACCAATGGCATTACGGCCTATATTAGTATTATGCGTGGTTGCGATAACATGTGTACTTTTTGTGTTGTGCCATTTACACGTGGAAGAGAAAGAAGCAGATCTGCGGCATCTATTGTAAATGAAGCCCTTGACTTATACAGAGATGGCTATAAAGAAGTTACCCTTTTAGGACAAAATGTAGATTCGTATAAAGAGCTTGATGATGCAGGAAATACCATTTGCACCTTTGCACAATTATTAGAAAAGGTGGCACAAATTGCACCAGACCTACGCTTGCGCTTCAGTAGCTCCCACCCAAAAGACATTACAGATGAGGTTTTGTATACCATGAAAAAATACAATAATATCTGTAAACATATTCACTACCCTATTCAATCTGGAAATACCCGTGTATTGGAATTGATGAACCGAACCTACGACCATGAGTGGTTGAAAAAACGTTTGGATAAAATTAGGGAATTGATGCCCGATTGCGGTATTTCTACCGATTCTATTTCGGGATTTTGCACAGAAACAGAAGAAGAACACAAGGATACTTTAGAACTTTTTAGGTATGGCCAATTTAACTTTGCCTATATGTATCAATACAGCGAACGCCCTGGCACATTGGCCTCAAGACGCTATCCTGATGATATTCCTGCCGACGTAAAATTGAGACGCTTGCAAGAAATAATAACATTACAACATGAAAACAGCAAACGCATCAATGCTGCTTTAGAAGGAAAAATTGTTACTGTTTTAATTGAAGGCTTATCCAAAAAATCTGCCCATGATTTAAGAGGAAGAAGCGATCAAAATGCCATTGTAATTTTTCCGAAAGAACAATACGAAAAAGGCCAATACGTGAAAGTTAAAATAGAGAAAAGTACTATTACCAGTTTAATTGGAAAAGTAATTGAAGTGATACCACATCCATAAAAATGAATGTCGACTTGTTTTCTACACAATGGGAATCCTTCTTGTATGATTACCATTTATACTATAGGAATTTAGACCAAGAGGGCAAAAAACGCTTTATTAAAAGAGTGCAATCAATCCTCAAGAACCTTGTTATTATTGGCAAAGAAGGACTTCAAGTTACAGAAGAAATTAAAATCTTAGTGGTAGCCAATTTGGTACAATTAACATTTGGATTAAAAAAATATTGGCTTTATGGCTATGAATATATTTATCTCTATCCAGAAACTTTTTCATTGCCAAACCAAACAGAGGCTGTTGCAGGTTCAACCTACCAGCAAAAAATAATTGCCCTCTCCTGGCGCAATTTTGCCATCGACCACTTAAAGGCAAATGATGGACATAATATCAGCTTATCCCAATATGCCTTAGGATTGGTTCAAACTGTATTAAATGGAAATAGCTACGATAGTAAATTTGGAAGTTATTTGGATACTTGGTTCGAAATAATAAATAAAGAAATTGGTCTTAAAACCAATAAAGACGGAATAGGGGGAATAGAATCGACTACTGAAAATTTAAAGCAAACCTTTGCCAAATGCGTAGAATTGTTTTTTGAAAAACCCGCCTTTTTTAAAAAAGAATTGCCTACCTCATACGCTCATTTTTGCTTATTGCTGAACCAAGACACTTTAAATATCAGCGAAAATTATGCTTACAATTGGGAGCGACAAAACAAAATAAACGTGTTGAGTCCATTGCCGAAGTTGATACCAATTCATTATAAATACAAGGATTGGCATTGGCTTTATAATCTTCCCTTTTTAGGTGTTTTTAGTACACCACTCCTTGTCTTTTACCTTACACAAAACTTATTGGTTCGAACCGAATATATTCTTTTGGTAATGTTTTTAGTGGGAAGTATTTTAGCCATTACCTTTTACAAACCGCTAAGGCAAATATATTTATATAAAAATTTTGGATGGCTTTATTTAAGCGCTGTTCTTGGCTTTGGGCCAATTTTGGTGTGTGGATTATTATCAATCAACCAAATTCATGGCTATGCATTTTCTGCCACTTATAGCAAACACCCTGTTGCAAGTTATTATTTAAAAGAAATGCCCAATAACCCGCAGGAGAAACAGGAAGTTGTATTTAACTTTAGTGACAATTTCTTAATTGATTTTCCAAAAGCAAGAACCTTTGATTTCAATTCACAACCCCTCACAAACAAACTGACATTTTTTAACGAAATAGGTTATGAAATACGCCATGGATTAATTGGCATACCTATTGTAACAAAAAGAGAATTATTTTAATATGAATCTACAAGACATAAAACAGCGATTTGAAATCATAGGAAACTCCCCCCTATTGAATATTGCCCTAGAAACTGCTGTAAAAGTGGCAGCAACTGATATAACCGTTTTAATTAATGGAGAGAGTGGTGTGGGAAAAGAAGCTTTTTCAAAAATTATTCATGCCTTAAGCAACAGAAAACATGGTCCATTTATAGCTGTTAATTGCGGTGCAATTCCAGAAGGAACAATAGACAGCGAACTATTTGGACATGAGAAAGGTTCTTTTACAGGCGCCCACGACACCCGCAAAGGCTATTTTGAAACCGTTAGTGGTGGCACTATTTTTCTTGATGAAATTGGAGAATTACCTTTAGAAACGCAAGCCAGGTTACTCCGAATTTTAGAAAGTGGAGAATTTATAAAAGTAGGTTCAAGCAAAGTTCAAAAAACGGATGTACGTATAGTAGCGGCAACCAATAAAGATTTAATGGAATTATCTTATAAGGGTAGATTTAGGGAAGACCTTTATTATAGGCTATCTACCGTTCCTATTAAAGTGCCTTCTTTAAGAGATCGTAAAGAAGATATTCATATATTATTTAGAAAATTTAGTGCGGATTTTGCAGAAAAATATCGCTCTAAACCTGTAACCTTAGAAGGTGATGCTTTGCAAATCTTACAGCATTATAGTTGGCCAGGTAATATTCGTCAGCTAAAAAACATTGCAGAACAACTTTCTGTTTTGGATGAAGATAAAATTGTTAATGGCCCAGAACTTACTAGGGTATTACCTGCTGAAAAACCAGGATTACCAATGTTAATTGGCTCTCATGCACCAGAGCAACAATTTAGTGAGCGCGATATTTTCTACAAGGTACTATATGATTTGCGCAAAGATTTAAGCGATTTGAAATCAATTGTTTTTGATCTAATGCAAGGTAACCAGGGAAACTCAAACAATGAGGGGGCCAAAAATTTCAGTAATAATTTTGTGCGAGAGGAAATGAATTCAAATACCAACAATAATAATTTTGTAAATATTCCAACGCCAGTTAATACCTCCTCCAACAACCCTCAAATTATTGATATTACAGAGGCTCAAGCCGAACCTGAATCATTGAGTTTAGAAGACAAAGAAATAGAACTAATTAGAAAGAGTTTAAAGAAACACAATGGCAAACGCAAGAAAGCCGCGCAAGAATTGGGAATATCTGAACGAACCCTTTACAGAAAAATAAAACAATACGACTTAGAATAAAACGCAAAAAAAAAAGTCTCGCCAATGGCGAGACTTTTTTTTTAATATAATTGAAAGCTATTAGTGCTTACATTCTTTTTTAGCTTCACCTTCTGCGCAACATTTTCCTTTTGGAGCAGCATCCTCATGAGATTTCACACATTCAGCACCACAACTTTTGGTACAAGCTTCTGCAGACTCACATCCTTTTTTGCAATTATCTATACAAGCACCTGCTGCATTTGCATTGTGTTTGCTGCATGTTTTTGACTCCATAGAACAATCCATTTTACCTTTGCACATTTCTTTGCATTTGGCTTCATCAAACTTACCATCTGCTCCATACATGCTCATGCACATTTCTTTTTGCTCAGCTGAACAAGCATTGCTATCGCAATAAGCAGCACATTCTTCTTTGGTCATGGTCATGCAACGACTTAAATCGCAGTTACCCATTTTAACGCCACAATGAGCAGATGCCATGGCATCACATTGTTCCATTTGGGCACCGTCCATTTTACATTGACCTTTAGTCATACCACCTTCTACAGCAATGTAGGGTGCAATTACCAATGAAACAATAGACATTAATTTAATTAATATATTCATTGAAGGACCAGAAGTATCTTTAAATGGATCACCAACTGTATCTCCAGTTACAGAAGCTTTATGTGGCTCAGATTTTTTGTAAAACATTTCGCCGTTGATCATTACACCTTTTTCGAATGATTTCTTAGCATTATCCCAAGCACCACCAGCGTTTGATTGGAAAATACCCATCAATACACCACTTACAGTTACACCAGCTAATAAACCTCCTAAAACTTCAGGACCAAATGTAAATCCAACAATTATTGGTGTAATTAGGGCAATAGCACCTGGCAACATCATTTCGCGAATAGATGCCTTAGTTGAAATAGCAACACATTTTTCGTATTCAGGTTTTGCTTTGTATTCCATAATACCAGGAATTTCGCGGAACTGACGACGAACTTCTTGTACCATATCCATTGCAGCTTTACCTACCGCTTGAATACACAATGCTGAGAAAATAAATGGAATCATTCCACCTACAAATAAACCAGCCAAAACTGGTGCTTTGTAAATATCAATTGCATCAATACCTGCAATACCAACGAAGGCAGCAAATAATGCCAATGAGGTTAATGCTGCAGAAGCAATTGCAAATCCTTTACCAGTTGCAGCGGTAGTATTACCAACAGCATCCAAATTATCTGTACGTTCACGAACTTCAGGAGGTAATTGACTCATTTCAGCAATACCACCTGCATTATCTGCAATGGGTCCAAATGCATCAATTGCTAATTGCATAGCAGTTGTTGCCATCATACCTGCAGCGGCAATTGCAACACCATATAAACCTGCAAAATGGTAAGATAACATAATACCAGCAGCTAAAGTTAATACTGGAATTACTGTAGATTTCATACCTACAGATAAACCACCAATAATATTTGTAGCATGACCAGTAGAAGATTGTTGAATAATAGACAATACAGGTGCTTTACCCATTGCAGTATAATATTCAGTTACAATACTCATAATAGCACCTACAACAGTACCAACTAGAATGGCATAGAATACACTCATTTTTGTAAACTCATATCCACGTAGGCTTAAATTTTCAGGCAACATCCAGTTTACAATAAAATAAGAAGCGGCCACAGTTAACAACATAGACGACCAGTTACCAAGGTTCAATGCATTTTGTACACTAGATTTATCATCTTTAATAGTAACGAACCAAGTACCTACGATAGAGAATAATATACCTAGACCACAAATGATCATTGGCAATAAAATGGGAGATAAACCACCAAAATTATCAGTCACTATAATTTCTTGTCCCAAAACCATGGTAGCAAGAATGGTAGCAACGTATGAACCAAATAAATCGGCACCCATACCAGCAACGTCGCCCACGTTATCACCTACGTTATCTGCAATAGTAGCAGGGTTACGTACATCATCTTCAGGAATACCTGCTTCTACCTTACCCACTAAATCTGCGCCAACATCGGCAGCTTTGGTATAAATACCACCACCCACACGGGCAAACAAGGCAATAGACTCAGCTCCTAAAGAGAAGCCTGTTAATACCTCGATGGCAGTTTTAACTGTATCGGTGCCTAAATCAGCAAAATAAGTTAAGAAAGCAATAAACAAGCCTCCTAAACCTAAAACGGCTAAACCAGCAACGCCTAAGCCCATAACTGTTCCACCAGTAAAAGAAACTTTTAGAGCTTGTTTTAAACTGGTACGCGCAGCTTGTGTGGTTCTAACGTTGGCTTTGGTAGCCACTTTCATTCCAATATATCCGGCAGTTGCAGAGAATACTGCACCAATAATAAATGCGATAGAAATAACCCAACTAGAATGGATTGGTTTTCCATTAATTTCATGAATGGTTCCTGAATAAGCCAATAATGCAGCAGCAAATGTTACAAAGATGCCCAATACTTTCCATTCAGCTTTTAAGAAGGCCATAGCACCATCTGCTATGTAACCAGCTAGTTCTTGCATTTTAGCATCACCAGCGTCTTGCTTAGAAACCCAAGCACTTTTAATGGCCATTACAATGAGGCCAACTACCCCTAGGGCAGGAACTAGATAAATCAATTGCGTCATAAGTTTTTCCTATAAGTTGTATTTTCTTTTGAAGGTTGCAAAAATAGGGATTGACAGCCATTTTAAGCAAGTAAAATTAAAAATCCTTTTATTTAGTAATCAGCAAGTTAGGAATAACCATGAAATTAGGCTCAAATTTTAGTCATGAAACCCCACATTTTACCCCTTTTAGCTTTCTTGCTTTGGCAAGATGCATCTCAAGCTCAATTAATTGGCCGAAGCTATGGCGCAAAGCCTTTGGCATTGGGCGGAATAAGCAGCCTAAGCGATAATGGATTTGAAACAATTAACAATCCAGCCTTACTCGCAAATGGAGCAGAAAACAGCGTATCGCTATTTCAAGAAACCCCATACCTGCAAAAGGATTTAGGCGTTTCTGGAATAAGTTACCAAAGAAAAAACACTAATTTCTCCCAAGGGATTTGTCTTATTCAATCTGGCAATTCCTATTTCAAACAACAACTCTTAGCGTTTGCCCTCGCAAAAAAATTAAGTGAGCACCTTTATTTAGGGGCTGCATTGCATTACCAAGTTAGCTACCAATTTCAATTGCAAACACAATATAATTTAATGGGAGCCTTGGGATTGCTATTGCACTTAAAGAAAAATTGGACATTTTCTTCCTGTATTCTTAACTTAAATGCCGCTCGTAATCACTTAAAAATTGAGCCTAGCCCAATTACAGTAATGCGTTTTGGGTGCGCCTACAAGGTAAACGACAATCTCAATTTTCTAGCTGAGCAAGAACAAATTCTAGGCAGCCAAGGTCAATTAAAATTGGGCATGAGTATTCGGTTCGACCCAAAATTTGACCTTTACCTTGGATTGAACAAAAGTGCCCAGTTATATAGTTTTGCTTGTAGTTACCAAACAAAAAAAACGCGCAGTATAGTTGGCGCAAGTGTGCATGCTGTATTAGGAATTAGCCCATATATTGAATTTCAGTATTTACCCTTTAGCAGTAAAAAATAATGCGCTTTTTATTTCTTATACAACTCAGTTTAATTACACAATTGTTGTTTTCCCAAAACATTGATGTGCCTAAAAAGTGGATCAAAGAGCAAGTGGTTATTTTATGTGAAAACCAAAGTATGGCTATAGATCAAAGCGACTTGGAAATGAACATGAATGAATGGCTTGAAAACCCATTAATACTGAATAAAACTGATTTTTTTGAAATCAATAAATTCCTTTTCTTAAATCAGAATCAAAAGGCAAACCTATTACAACACCTAAAAAAATATGGTCCATTTTTAGACCAATATGAGCTGCAAGCTATTGAAGGTTTTGATGAAAAAACGGCGCAATTATTGAGTTATTTTGTAATTATTGACGAACGCAATGGGATTGATTATTACTCTTTGAAAGAGATACTCAAAAACGGCAAAAACGAACTCATACTTGGTTTGGATCAAAACTTCCAAAAAAGTAAAGGCTATGAGGCCCCAGAACAATTTGTTGGTTCGAACCAACGCATTGCCTTGCGGTACAGATTTGCATTGGCCAACAAACTATATTTTGGCTGTAGTTTTGAAAAAGATGCTGGAGAAAGCTGGGGAACTATTGGAGATTTTCAAGGATTTCACTTCGTTTATAAAGGCAAAGGGCTTTTACAAACCCTTGCGCTTGGCGATTACCAAGCAAATTTTGGAAAAGGTTTGTCCATAGGCAGTTCTATGTTTAATGGTAAATCAGCTCTGGTATTTCAAAATCAATATTTAAATGAGGGAATAAAAGCCTACCGTTCCTTAAATGAAAGCGGATTTTTTAGAGGCATTGCCATTGGTTTAAAGAAAAATCATTTCAATTTTCATGTGATGGCAAGCTTACTCCCACAAAGTGCATTGGTAAAATATGACAGCCTATTGCAAGAGGATAAAATTGGCAATATCATAGCAAGTGGCTTGCATAGAACACAACTTGAAATAGCTAAAAAGAATAGTGTTTATAAAACCTTTTTTGGCATTCAAATTACCTATCAAAAAAAGAAATTACAACTTGGTGCCAGTTATAATAAACAAGAAAATAGTAGCAATTCTAAATTAGAAAGTGATTTCAAAAACTGGCAAAACCCTATATTAAACAGCCATCTTGGGCTATCTGGTAATTATTACCTAAACAATATCTTAATAGGTACCGAATTATCTTTTATGGGGAATGGAGAACAGGGCATAATTGCAAATGCATTAATTCCCCTAAATGCCAAATTGGATGCCATGTGCATTCACAGAAATTTCAGCAAAGCCTTTGAAAACAATTACGGAAATGTTTGGAGCGCAAACAGCAGTATTGGCAATGAAAAAGGAACCTATATGGCATTTAGTTACCGACCAAAGAAATACCACCAAATAGATTTCTATACGGATGTATTTAAAACAAGTGGCCCAAGTTATCAAGCGGCCTATGCCAATTTAAGCAAGGATTATTTTGTGCATTATACTTGGCAACAATCAAAAACATTTCAGATTGAAATGAGGTACAGACAACAAGAAACAGAAAAAAACATACCATCAGAAATGAGTAAAACAAAAATATTAGTACCAGAAACACGCAGCCAATTCAGGTTTCAGGCAAATTACAGTATTAATAAAGCGTGGACCTACCAATTTAGGGCAGAGAAAATTATAGCACAAAAAACAGATGGTATAAAATATGCAGGACAATTAATTTTCCATGATTTAAACTACCATCCAAAAGGAGAAAAAATGAGTTTACATGCCAGGTTTTGCATCTTTCAGATTGAAGATTTTTGCGCCCGAATTTACATGCAAGAAGGGGATGTAATTTATAATTACGCGCAAACACAATTAAATGGAAATGGCTATCGTACCTATTTAATTGCGGGATATAGGATCGGCAAAAAGACACAACTACAAATTAAAATTGCACAAACCTATTTACCAGAAAAATTAGAAATAGGAAGTGGCTTAGACCAAACCAAAGGTCCTTTTCAAAGTGAAGGAAAAATTCAATTGTTTATGAAGTTCTAATTAATTCTTTTTTCCTGTTGTTAGTTTGGTATTTAACTCACGTTTTACGCGTGCATGCAATACCGCTTGATGCTTTACCATAAAATTTTCAACTTCATTTTTACCAATACTAGAAAGCATTCGCAGGGACCAGGACAAAGCTTTTACTACCATATCATGCCGGTCATTTACCAATAATTCGCAAACCGCTAAAGTTTTTTCAATATCGCCCTTCCCACCGCGAGATTTCATATTGAGTGGTATGGTGGCTACTAATGCCAACCTGCGCATCCAAAAATCTGAATGCTTTGCCAATTGGTGAATAAATTTTGTACTGAGCTGTTTGTTTCGCCAAGCAATTCCAAAAACATTTACGCCAAAAGTGTCAACACAAACCCAATTGTCCATTCCTTTTGTAAAATCATTAAAATCTGCTTCAGTAAATAGTTCCAATGCTTTCTTTTCTAGACCAATAAATTCATAAGCCAATTGTACCGTTTCCATATAGCCTTCATTAATCAGAAGCTTTGCCAATTCCATTTTTTGGGCTGCAGTAAAATCTTTACAAATTACGCTAAGTTCCTTTAAAATCAACTTTAGATCTGGATTTTTAACGCCATATATTTTCAAAATGCTGGGATAAGAAATGATGGCAAATTCCTTTCTGCCCTCATCCTTGAGTTGCAAAAAGCTTTGGTGCAATCCTTCTATTATATTTTTCAAATCCTGCTTGTTTTTCATTTCTTACTTAAAATTTAGTCACTTAAACCATGTTCTCCACAAAAAAAGCGAATAAGAGTCATAAATTCACATTTGGAATCACTTAACGATTTGGTTACTTTTGCCCGCAAATAAAGCAAACAGACAAATGGATCTTTTTGAAAAACTACAGAAGAAAGCGGGCCCATTAGGCCAATATGCCGATGATGCATACGGCTATTACATGTTTCCGAAATTAGAAGGCGAAATTGGTCCTGAAATGGATTTCCGTGGCCAAAGGATGCTTAATTGGAGTCTTAACAATTATTTAGGTTTAGCCAATCACCCAGAAGTACGCCAAACAGATGCGGAAGCAGCTGCTAAATTTGGCTTAGGCTATCCAATGGGTGCGCGCATGATGAGTGGAAACTCTGTTTACCACGAACAACTAGATAGAGAATTGGCTGCTTTTGAATCTAAAGAAGATGCTGTTTTATTAAACTATGGATACCAAGGAATGGTGAGTGCCATTGACGCCTTGGTTGATAGACATGATGTAATTGTATACGATGCCGAAAGTCATGCTTGTATTGTTGATGGTGTTAGACTTCACATGGGCAAGCGCTTTGTGTTCGAACATAACGACATGCTAAGCTTAGAAAAGCAATTGCAACGCGCTACTCGTTTAACACAAGAATCGGGAGGTGCTATTTTGGTAATTACTGAAGGTGTATTTGGAATGACAGGTGCACAGGGAAATTTGAAAGATATTGTTGCACTAAAATCAAAATATAATTTTCGCTTATTTGTAGATGATGCGCATGGATTTGGCACCATGGGAAAAACAGGCGCTGGTACAGGTGAGGAGCAAAATTGCCAAGATGGGATAGATATTTATTTTGGAACCTTTGCAAAATCAATGGCATTAATTGGAGGTTTTATTGCTGCCAATAAAGAAGTAGTAAAATTCTTGCGTTACAATTTACGTTCTCAGATTTATGCTAAATCGGTGCCAATGCCAATTGTAATTGGTGCTCTAAAAAGATTGGACTTAATTCGCAATCACCCGGAATTTAGAGAAAATTTATGGAAAGTAGTGAATGCGTTACAAACCGGATTAAAGGCAGAAGGCTTTGACTTGGGTCGAACCAACTCCCCTGTTTCTCCTGTTATTATGCACGGAACTGTTGCTGAATCTACAGCAGTAGTGCACGACTTAAGAGAAAATTACCATATTTTCTGTTCTGTAGTTGTTTATCCTGTTATTCCAAAAGGCATGATTTTATTGCGTTTAATTCCTACAGCAGTTCATACAGTGGAGCAAGCGGAAATAACCATCAAAGCTTTCAAAGAAATTAGAGAGAAATTGAAAGATGGTGCTTATAATAACGACAAGGTGATTAACATGGCAGAAAAAAATTGACAAAATATTGTCGATTGAATTTCGTTAGTTTGACATTGGTATTTATTTAACTTTTAAATACCTCAAAAACCTATTAGTAAATAAATGACTATTAAAAAAATTGGATTTCTATTGCTCATTTTTGCAGCAATCTCATTTAAATCTGCCGAAGAAATTAAGTGGCTTGATTTCAACAAAGGCTATGAAATGGCCAAAAAGAAAAACAAGATCATGTTGGTAGATGTATATACCGATTGGTGCGGCTGGTGCAAGAGAATGGACAAAGATGCCTATGCAAAAGAAGGTATCATTAAAGCTGTAAATGCAGATTTTGTTGCAGTAAAATTTAATCCAGAAATCCAAGGTGTAACCTATACATATGATGGTAAAAATTATACTGGGGAGCAATTAGCTGGTGTAATAAGCAACTATCAAATTAATGGGTATCCAACCACCATATTCATATATCCTAAAGGTAAAAAAATAGAGGTAATGGCAGGTTATAGAAATGCTGAGCAATTGGCGCCAATTTTAGGTGATATCAAACAAAAGTTTCGCAGTAAATAATATTCCCTAAACCATAAAAAAAGCCGCTCATTATATTATGAGCGGCTTTTTTTATTTTATCTAAATATTAAATATGACGTTCTGCATGGTAAGAAGACCTTACCAAGGCGCCAGATTCTACATAATTAAAGCCCATTGCCAAACCTGCTTCTTTGTAATAAGCAAATTGTTCTGGCGTAATAAAAGCCTCAACATTCACGTGCATTTTTGTTGGTTGCAAATATTGACCTAGTGTTAATACATCACAATTATGAGCGACCAAATCTTGCATTACTTCTAGCACTTCCTGTTCCGTTTCGCCAAGGCCTAACATTACGCCACTTTTGGTTCTTCTTCCACGTGCTTTGGTTAATTTAATTTGCTCTAAACTACGCTCGTATTTGGCTTGAGGACGAACCTTGCGGTATAAACGTTTTACAGTTTCCATATTATGAGATACTACCTCTGGTTTTTCATCTAATACCTGGTAAAGTAAATCCCAATGCGAGAGAAAATCTGGAATTAACACTTCCATAGTAGTTCCAGGACTTTCCTGTTTTACCATACGAATTGTATCGGCCCAAACTTTTGCACCTTTATCTGGTAATTCGTCTCTGTTTACAGAAGTGATAACAGCATGCTTAACTTTCATTAAACGAATGGCATCTGCTACCCTGCGTGGTTCATCTAAATCATAGTTGTGAGCTCTTCCTGTAGCAACCGCACAAAACGAGCAACTGCGCGTACAGGTATTGCCCAAAATCATAAAGGTTGCCGTTCCTTCTCCCCAACATTCGCCCATATTCGGGCAATTCCCACTTTCACAAATCGTATGTAATTTATGTTCGTCCACTAAACGACGAACATTTCTATAGCTTTCGCCTGTAGGTAATTTCACTTTAAGCCAACTTGGCTTTTTCACTTTCTCTTCTCCTAATACGGGTAATTCAATCATCTCTTAATTTCTATTTCCAAAATCGTATGCAATATAAAAACCATAAAAAAGTTGGTCGTAATTGGTATGTGCCATAATAGGAACACCTTGCATAAAGGCATCCACAGTAAGCCCAGCTTCCAAACATCTCATTTCATCGGCATATTGCCCCCATTCTACTTGAATTGCTGCCCTACCAAAACCGCCCAATTTCAGTTGGGTTTCTCCAAATCCTTTAAAAAAGCTAGAATTTCCATAAATACGATAAACGTCTGTATGCTTCTCTGGATCGTATTTTTCACTAACATAATAGCCCTCACCAGGAGAATTATCATATTGATATAATATTTCTAAATAAACTGGCTTTAAGAAAGCTACGGTAGCACCCAAGCTATAAACAAAGTTAACACCCACTGCATTTTTGTATGGTCTATCTGCAATTACTATGGTTTGCCCTAAACTGGTTCTAAGAAAAAAAGCTGCATTCATGCGACCAAACGTATATTGGCTTTGACTTTGCGTATAGCCTTGTCTGCGAACCTCCTTAGGATGACGAATACGAGAAAAATCGAATTCTAAATGATTTTGTTGCTTGCCTGTTTTGTGCCAACCATAGCGGTAATAAATACCTGTGGAGGCAAATGAATTCCTATCAACGCCAAACAAATGACTTTGGGTATACATCAATTGCGGTTCGGTAATAGGTGCATTTTGTGCAAACACCTGATTTGCTAGCGTTAACAAGCAAATTACAAAAAAGAAATTCCTGAACTTTTTCAAATGATTAACTTTGCTTCAAATCTATAAAAAAAACATGGCAACTTCAGAAGTAGTTTACCAAGGCGAATTAAGGTGTAAAGCTAAACATTTACAATCAGAAAGCATAATTGTGACAGATGCTCCAATTGACAATCATGGAAAGGGTGAGGCATTTTCCCCAACTGATTTATTGGCAACCTCATTGGGTGTGTGTATGCTCACCATTATGGGCATTGAAGCCAATAAACACCATGTAAACATTGATGGAACACAAATAAGTATTACCAAACACATGGGTACACTACCTAGGAGGGTAACTAAAATTGAAATAAAGGTAAATGTTCCTACGCTTGGATTAAGCGATAGGCAAAAAACGGCTCTAACAGAAGCAGGGATAAATTGTCCAGTGGCCAAGAGCCTGCACCCGGATTTACTTCAGGATATTGAAATTAACTACAATTAGAAGCTAATTCCAATGGCTGGAACTGGAATAGAAAACTTGGGGCAGCTTCCTTTGCAAGCACTTAAGCTCAACAGAGCAAAAATGGCGATGGCATAAATTATCTTTTTCATACTAAAATTATTAACTATTGAATACAACGAGCCAATTTGTCCAACTATTGCAATCATTTGATTTGGAAGGTTTTTTGACCCAAAACAAACAAATGGATGCCAGCCGATTTTTATTGGCCCACAAAGGTAATACAAATGATTTGAATTGGCTATTAGCTGAACAAATCAAATTATATCCCAAGGCTTTCCACAAACTTCCTCATTTTGTTAAAAACCATTGTTGGTTCACCTCAAAAAGTTATGAACAAGCCAGTGGGGAAGCGTCTGCTTTATACAAATCTAAATTAATTTCAGGAGCAAAATTATTAGACTTGTCTGGTGGCTTAGGTGTAGATGATTGGGCTTTTTCACGAAATTTTGACAAAATCATTTCCCTGGATCCAGATGAAACCCTCAATGAAATTGTAAGAGAGAACTACCGAAGGTTAAAATGTACTAACATTGAAAGAATTAGTATTACCGCGGAGGAATACCTTCAACATACCCAAGAAAAATTTGACCTCCTATACCTAGATGCCGACAGAAGACCAGCCAATGGAAAAAGTTATTTCTTAAACCAAGATGCCCCAAATTTTTTAGAAATTCAGGATGCTTGCTTTTTACTTTCACAAAGAATCCTCTTGAAACTTTCACCTATGGCCGACCTTCATTACTTGCAAGAAACACTTTCACATATTGAGAAAATAATTGTTGTAGGAGACAAAAAGGAAGTAAAGGAAGTATTGGTTTTGTTAAACAATTCCAATGAAATTAAGCCAATTATTGAAAGTGTAGTGCTCATGGAAGAGGAAGAGTTTCTGCACTTTTCTAGCGAAAAGGACATTCAATTAGAAATTAGCTATGTAAATACCCTTGCTAAATTTTTCTTTGAGCCCCATGTGGCAATTATTAAAGCACAACTCAGCTTAAACTATGCAAATGCGTGTGGTTTGAACCAATTGGCTGCTAACAGTTCCTTTTATATTGGTAAACATATTCCCGAAAATTTTATGGGACGAAGTTTTGAAATTGTTAAGGCCTTTGAATTCTCCAAGCGTATATTCCAGCAATACTTAAAAACTACGCATTTGGATCAGGCCAATATTACCAAAAGAAATTTTGTACTGAGCGTTGAAGAAATTAGAAAAGCCTATAAAATAAAAGAGGGTGGCAAAGATTATTTATTCTTTAGCACCCTCTCTGATGGAACCCGTATGGTTTATCACTGTATCAAAACAGCCTAAACCTTATTGGAATATATCTTTAGTTTTTGTCCGCGAGAGACTTTATTTCTCCTAATCACGCCCTTGTTCCAACGTTTTAAATCGGCAACGCTAACATCAAATTTCCGTGCAATTTTTGCCAAATAATCTCCGCTTTTAACCTTGTAAACAATTTTCTCGGGACGTGCGTTTTCAATTTCACGGTTCATCGCAATCAGGTCTTGGTTCAACTGATTACTCAAATTGGTGTCATTGCGCAAGGCTGCAACCCTTACCGCCATATGGTACGGCAGTGTAAGCACAATACCATTGCTTGAAAAAGGAATTACACCACGGCGAAGGGAAGGATTGTAATTGCGAATTTCTTCGGCACTTGTATTAAGGGCTAATGCCAATTTTTCAATCGACATTCTATTGTCTACAATAACCGTATCTAAATGAAAATACATTTCATCCTCAGCTGGATAAATATTATGCTCGCTGGCATAATTCATTACATAAGCTGCAGCAATAAATGCAGGCACATAACCTCGGGTTTCACGTGGTAAATAGGGCATAATTTCCCAAATATTACGCTTTCCACCTGATTTACGGATGGCTTTAGAAACATTACCCGGACCACAATTATAACTTGCTATCACCAACAACCAATCGCCATAAATGCGGTATGAATTTTTGAAATATTTTACAGCAGCCTCGGTAGATTTAATGATATCTTTTCTATCGTCGATATAAGAATCTGATCGCAAACCATACATTCTTCCTGTAGGTGCCATAAACTGCCAAAGACCAGCAGCACCAACAGGTGAGATTGCCCTTTGGTTCAATGCACTTTCAATTACAGCTAAGTACTTCAATTCCATTGGCACATTTTCGCGGTCGAAAACTTCTTCGAAAATTGGAAAATAGAATTTAGAACTGCTTAATACTTTACTTACCAATTTACGCTTGCGGTTTGCGTATAAATCTATATAGGCTCTAACCTGTTGGTTGTATTCAAGTGGAATTTCTGTTTCCAAAAGACTCAAACGGAAAGCGTAGGTAGAATCTGAGTATACTGGAATATCACCCGCATCAAAACCATAAATATTTAACTCACCTGCATCTGTAACAGGGTATAATTTATTTCTCCAATGAACGGTATTGCTGTCAATTTTAGCTACAAGCATGTCTCGGTCCGAACCAAAACCGCCTACAAGTGGCTGAGCAACAAGGCCTGTAACCACAGTAGTTAGAACTAAAATTAAATATATTATTTTCTTATTCAACATGCGTATTCGATAGTAGTAATCCCAAATATACATTGGATGTCTATCATTACTTTATTTATACAAAGGTAAGTATCCACAGCATATTTTCCTAATAAACGCCAAATGAGCAGTTTAGAGTACACTTTATGATATTTTTCTAAAAAATTGACACAAAAAGGGGAACTTGCACTTTTAAAATTGCGCGCATTTTGAACCTAATTCAACTCTTACTTTTACCCTTATCATTTATCTACCAGTTGGTTCTGCGGCTCAGAAACAGTTTGTATACCCATGGTATTTTTGGCGTAACTAGTTTTGATTTACCTATCATTAATGTGGGAAATTTAGCATTTGGAGGAACCGGTAAAACACCACATATAGAATATCTCATCCGTCTGCTAAAAGACTCCTATAAAGTTGCCGTTTTAAGCAGAGGTTACAAAAGAAAAACAACAGGATATTTATTTGGAGATCAACAGGCCACAGCAATGAGCTTAGGAGATGAACCCTATCAAATATTTAGAAAATTTAGGGAAATTGAAGTTGCTGTTTCTGAGAATAGGGTTTTGGGTGTTCCTAATTTATTATTTGATGCGCCAGAAACAGAAGTCATATTATTGGACGATGCCTACCAACATAGGGCCATCAAACCTGGATTAAATATTTTATTAACAGAACAAAATAGTTTGTACGTTAACGACCATTTAGCACCAGCCGGTTACTTAAGAGAATATGCCAGTGCTGCAGAACGTGCCAATTGCATTGTAGTTACTAAATGTAAAACAGACCTTAGCCTGGAAGAAAGAAAAAGCATCATTGCTCAATTGAAACCATTGGGCCACCAAAGTGTCTATTTTTCCTATTTAAAATACGGCGAATTGGTTCCCTATTTTGAGCCATTAGTTCACAATGAAACAACTGCCGTTATAGCATTTGCCGGAATTGCCAACCCATTGCCTTTCTTCCAATACATTGAATCAAAATATCAACATGTAATTACCAAATCATTTCCTGACCACCACCAATTATCAGAAATTGAAATTGAGAGATTACTTGAAACGTTTGATGAAATAAACAGCGATCACAAAATATTTGTATCCACTGAAAAGGATTTTCAAAAATTGGTTCAAGGTCCTCAAGCAGAAAAATTAAAAAAATATCCCTTCTATTATATACCCATTGAAGTTGCTTTCTTTGCAGAGGACAGTAGCAATTTCAATCAAAAAGTAATTCACTATGTTAGCGAAAATAGCCCAAACACATACATACCTTAATTCATTTTACAACCAAGCAAAAATTGGCATCATCTTAGGAACTGGCTTAGGTGCTTTGGTAGATGATATGGAAATTGAATACAGCCTACCTTACGGTGGTATTCCAAACTTTCCAATCAGTACAGTTGAAAGTCATCAAGGACGTTTGTTAATAGGTAAATTAAACAATGTACCTGTAGTTGTTATGCAAGGAAGGTTTCATTATTATGAAGGTTATGATATGCAAGAACTTACATTTCCTGTAAGGGTGATGAAGCAATTGGGTATCGAAAATTTATTTATTTCCAATGCCTCCGGTGGCTTAAATCCAAGCTATGAGGTGAGTGATTTAATGATATTAAACGACCATATCAATTTGTTACCTGAGCATCCATTAAGAGGGAAAAATGAAGATACATTAGGACCAAGGTTTCCAGATATGAGTGAGGCTTACGACCCAAAACTAATTGCATTGGCGCATGAAATTGGATCGGAATTAGGTATTAAATTACAAGAAGGCGTATACGCTGCTGTTCAAGGACCAACACTTGAAACAAAGGCAGAATACAATTACCTGCGCATAATTGGTTCAGATGCAGTAGGTATGAGTACCATTCCAGAAAACATTGTTGCCCGCCATATGGGTATGAAAGTGTTTGCCATTTCTGTGATTACAGATTTAGGTGTACCGGGATTAGTGAAGAAAATTAGCCTGCAAGATGTTTTAAATGCTGCAGCTATTGCCGAACCAAAAATGACAAAATTGATTAGCCAAATGGTGACGCGCGTTTAAGAGCGACACAAATACATTACTTTTGAAAAATGGATATAACCTCAGCAGAATATAAAACGAGTTCTAATAGCTTAAAAGATTGCCCAAAAACAGACTTTCCAGAATATGCATTTATTGGGCGAAGCAATGTTGGAAAATCTTCGTTGATAAATATGTTGGTTCAAAGAAAAGAATTGGCTAGGACTTCTGGAACACCCGGAAAAACCATTAGCATGAATTTCTTTTGTGTAAACAACGAATGGAATTTAGTTGATTTACCTGGTTATGGCTATGCTAGAAGATCTAAGGATTTAAGAGCTTCTTGGGAAAAAACACTTTGGAATTACCTAGAAAAAAGAGACTTTCTAGTTTGTTTGTTCGCGCTCATTGATTCGAGAATAGAGCCGCAAGAAAAAGATTTAGCTTTTATCAATAAATTAGGTGAGGTGGGCATTCCTTTTCATTTGGTATTTACTAAATTAGATAAATTAAAAGCTGCGCAAGCCGAAGCCAATATTGAAAACTTTAAGTTAAAACTTTTAGAAACTTGGGATGAATTACCAACAATTTTTATCACCTCAGCCCTCGATAAACGTGGCAGAGAGGAAGTTTTAAAAAGCATTCAAAAAATGAACAAAGAATTCCATAAAGTTCAAAAGTTGAAAGTTGCCCAAATGCGCTAATTGAATATTTCAATAGAAGTGATATGCAAAAAAAGGTTTTTGGATTAATAGGAAATAATTTGGGAAACACCTTTTCCAAAGATTATTTCACACAAAAATTCAATTCCAATAATTTGCCCTATTCCTATGAAAATTTTAGTATCCCAAGTATTGAGGCCATAGAAAACATTTTTAAAACAAATGACCTTGCGGGCTTAAATATTACCAAACCTTACAAAGAAACTGTTATCCCCTATTTAGATGCATTAGCAGAATCTGCCAGCGCTTGTGCTGCCGTAAATTGTATTGAAATATTACCAAATGGCAAACGCATCGGTCACAATACAGATCGCTTAGGCTTTCAAAACTCCTTGTTAAATTTTATCGGTTCGAACCGAAATTTAAAGGCATTGGTTTTTGGCGATGGCGGTGCTGCTAAAGCAGTTATAAGCTGTCTATCAAAATTAGAAATTCCCTTTCTTCAAGTTACTAGAAAAGAAACACTTCAAGCGCATCAAATTGCTTACCATTCACTGAGTGAAAATGTAATTGCAAAGCATTTATTGCTCATTCAATGCACGCCAGTTGGCATGTTTCCAAATGAAATGGAATTGCTTCCAATACCTTTTAACGGAATTGGTTCGGAACATTATTGCTTTGATTTAATTTATTTACCAGCAAAAAGTAACTTTCTTTTGGCAGCAGAAAAGTACGGTGCAAAAATCAAGAATGGTTTAGAAATGCTGCACCTACAAGCCGATGAGGCATATCATATTTGGATGAACCAAGAAACTTTTTAAATTGCGGCATGGGAATATTTTATAATTATTGCAAACACAATACACGACTAACCAGTCATTTATTTTACAATAATATTCTGGTGAGTGGTGCCGAAAATATTCCACAAGGAAAGCCTATACTTCTAGTTGCTAATCATCCAAATTCTTTCTTAGATGCAATTGTTATTGGCGCTGCCATTAATAGACCCACTTACTTTTTAGCAAGGGGTGATGCCTTTAACAACAAATATGCTTTTCCAATATTAATATCACTTAACATGCTGCCGGTTTATCGCTTATCGGAAGGAAAAGAAAACCTAAACAAGAACGCAGATACCTTTGATGCTTGTCATCAAATATTAGAAAAAAAAGAAACTGTATTAATTTTTTCTGAAGGCATTAGTTTTAATAATTGGGATTTGCGCCCCTTAAAGAAAGGTCCTGCAAGGGTAGCAAAAAAAGCTTGGGCAAGCAAAGATGCTGGTGATTTGGTAATTATACCCGTAGGTTTAACATATGAGCATTTTAATGGGGCAGGTAAAAATATTTTGATAAACATTGGCCCAGCCTTTTACAAAGAAGATTTCAATGCAGAAGATTTAGAGGCTACTTTTGTAAAGAAATTTAATGAGAAAATTTCCAATGCATTTGAAAAACTTGCCTATGTAAACCCTCAATTGACAGAAGGTACAGCGGATTATGCCAGTTTCAGAAAACGTTTTCAATTTGCAGTAAATAAAAAAATGAATGCAATGGATGCACTCACCTATTTAAAAGGAGAGGAAACTCCAAACATTCAAATAAGTGATAGAAAATTCATTCTAAACAGTTTACTATTTGCTCCGGTTTATTTTTTAAGCACCTGGCTCACGCCAAAAATTGTTAAACAGAAATTGTTTTTCGATTCAATTTCTTTTGGATTGGTGATGTTTTTATGGCCGGTATATATAGTATTATTAGGCTATCTAATTGCTTGTTTGGTCAACTAATCTTTAATTTTATTAAGTCCCATTAATGAAACCATCCAATTTGGCAAAGGTTTATGCTGACCTCTTTTCTTCAAGTTTAGATACCAACCAAACTTTTTAAGAATTGGCACTTTGTGTGTTTCCACCATTTCAATAAGCGTTCCATCTGGGTCTTCAACGTAGGCAAATCGCCCGCCAGATTCTCCCATATCAAAAGTATCACCACTATCAACAGTAAAAGCGTAATGGTGCTTTTCTAGGTTGTTTTTTAGTTCCAACATATTTGGCACATCAAAACATAAATGAATAAAACCTAAATCGCCCCAATACCTATTTTCAAAAGTTTTAATTGGGCTGCGATCTAATGCCTGAATTAATTCTATTTGAATATCTCCCAACAACTTGCTAAAAGGCGCAGTTTGAGGATTCTTAAAAGTCAATAAAACCCTGCGAAAGGATTGGTTTTTATAGCCTTCGCCAAGATCATCAAATTTTCCAGTTACATCATAAACAAGTTCAGACAAGCCCAATCCATTTTGATAAAATGCAATAGATTGATCCATGCTGCTAACACCAATAAGTGCTCCACAAAAACCACCTATCATTTGGGATTCTGTTTTAAACCAAGAATTATCTTTTACCACCTGATAATTGTTTCCAGTTTCATCTTTTAAGAAAAAACTAGCCTCCCCTTTTGGGTCGTTTAGCGGTTCGGTACAAGGTGTATTGGCATTAATAATTGAATAGGATTGAGCCGCGTTTGTTGTTTTAATTTTAACGGCATTTATTCCTAAATCTCCCCATTGAACGGCAGGACCAGCAACAGATTTTCTGCTGGTAAATTGCCAAATTTCTGCTCCGCCACCCCCATTCATATTCATTGCTAAAATGGCTCTGCGACTTTGAACAACACCTCCTGTATAGGGCGTCATTAAAGGCGCCGGAGCCTCATCATCAAAAATCTGAACATTGATGTCAAAAGTTTTTCTTAACCATTTAAATGTATTTGGAGCGTTTTCACAACCAATACCTACTTGTTGTATGCCGGAAATAAGTGCCATAAAATTATGCCAATTTAAGTTTTTTAACGAGCCAAAAGTACAAAGGAGGAATTACTTTTCTTAGTGTTATCAATACTATTTCGCCTTGTACAATATAAATTTTCCTTCTGTTTTTTTGAATTCCTTTAACAATTTTGCCAACACAAACTTCCA
>CANFHJ010000014.1 GCA_947446605.1 Bacteroidota bacterium
GCATCTACATTTACACCGTCTACATATGCTACGCCAGAGCTATAGGCCAAATTGTACCTGTGCGACCAAATATAATTATTAGCAGAGGGTGCACTTTGTTCTTCGGCACCAATTCCTGCGTGCAAAACAATTATACCATCCACAACGCCATCGCTGTCATTGTCATATTTTGAAAAATCCACAGCTGCATCAGCACTCATAACGGCATCATAAACCAAATTGCCCACATTGTTCATGTAATTGGCATCAGATTTTCCATAGTTTATATAGCCCAAAGTGGAAGTATACCAACCAACCACATCTACTTGTAGGTCTAAATTTCCGAAAGAAGATTTCAAATAATAATCTCTGAACGAACCGGTGCCATTATAGTTTGGCTTCATCATCATGGAGTCGAAATTAGCTTTGGGCAAGGTAGCAGCAAGGTCTGGGTACTGAACCAAAATAGCTAAGACTCTTCTTTTTCCTTTGGCAGGAAAAGGTTTGTTTGCTTTTTTCTGGTTTGCTGGATTAAATTGATAAAAGGCATTATTTAAGAGTTCAATTTGGCTGGTGCTATACCTTAAATGTTGACTTTGGTTCTTTAATAAAACAGGGTTTTCGTTTCTTGCAATTTGGCCCGAACCAACTAAATTTTGTTGTTCGTTGAGTGTTGCATAATCGTAAAATCCATCTTCCCTTTCTAGAACAGTAAATCCATCAAGCGTTTCAAAATAATGAAGCATCTCACTGCCTGTAACACTTAGTGTTATGTGGCTACCATCTGGATTTACTTTAGTAAATATTTCTTCCTTTACAGGGCAGTTTGAGCGTGTTGTTTGCGCAAAAGTTGTGTATGTGCACAAGAAGGCTATTAGTATTAAGCAATTGCTTTTTTGGTTGTTCGTAATTTTCATAAAGAAATGCAATATATATGCTTGTGCTTAAAATACAAGAGTTTCAAAGCTTTGGGTTGAACCAAACCCCAACGCTATATTATTTTTTTGATAGCAATTTAGTAAGCAGATATTCCTTTGCCATCCCCAATGTTTTTTTGTTAAATTTGCATTGAAGTCATGTTAAAGCAAGGATTACAACAAAGTCAGCTACAAAAGCTCAGCCCGCAGCAAATTCAATTTATTAAATTGTTGCAGCTCAATTCTGTAGACATTATTCAAAGAATTGACCAAGAGCTGATAGAAAATCCTGCGCTATTAAAGGCATCTGATTCCGATGCTGCGCCAGATGAAACTGCTCCTATTTCTGAAACGGAACTTGCAACGCCTGAAGAGGAAAAAAAAGATTTAACAGTTGATGATTATTTGGCAGATGAATCTTTTGATGTAAAGGATTATGTAAATGACGAATACGACCCAGATGGTTTTCATTTGAGTGATGAAGGGGATGAAGAAAAAAAGGAACGCCCTTTGGCAGAATCGCATAGTTTTCATGAAGAGCTAATGGAACAATTTTCTGCCATTGCGGAGGATGAAAAAGAACTAATAATTGGCAATCAAATTATTGGATCCATAGATGATGATGGCTATTTGCGCAGGCCCTTAGCTGCAATTTCAAACGACCTCGCATTTTCTATGAATGTGGATGCTTCGCCGGAAGAATTAAATAAAGTATTGGCAAAGGTTCAAAATTTGGAACCTGCCGGTATTGGAGCAACCTCATTGCAGGAATGTCTTTTATTGCAATTGAAGCGCAAAGATCAACATGCCATTACGGTGAAATTGGCTATTGAAATTCTGCAACATCATTTTGATGATTTTACAAAGAAACATTACGAGAAACTAAGCAAGTCTCTTAAAATTAATGATGCAAATTTAAAAGATGTTATTCATGTTATAACTAGGCTAAATCCTAAACCTGGAGAAGCAATAGATAATACCGCAACACAATATATTACGCCAGATTTTATTTTAATTGAAGAGTTAGGAAGCTTAACAGTTCATTTAAATTCTCGTAATGCACCTGATTTAAGAATCAGTAAAAATTACTTAGAAACTTTAAAAGGATTTGACGGAACAAAAACACCTACAAGAGAGCAAAAAGAGACTGCGCAATTCATCAAGCAAAAATTAGATGGCGCACGTTGGTTCATAGATAGCATTAAACAAAGACACAATACTTTGTTAAATACCATGAATGCCATTTTAAAATTCCAATATCGCTTTTTGGTGGAGGGTGATGAATCCTTCTTAAGACCAATGATTTTAAAGGATATAGCAGAAATTACCTCTTTAGATATTTCAACTATTAGTCGTGTTGCCAATAGTAAATATGTGCAAACAGAATGGGGTACCTTTCCTTTGAAATACTTCTTTAGCGAGGGTATTCAAACTGATGACGGCGAGGAAGTGAGTAGTAGAGAGGTGAAGAAAATTTTAAAAGAAGCCATCGAAGCGGAGGAAAAATCTAAGCCACTTCCAGATGAAAAACTAATGGACATCTTAAAAGATAAAGGCTACAATATTGCGCGTAGAACAGTTGCAAAATACCGCGAGCAAATGAATATTCCAGTTGCGCGTTTAAGAAAGGAAATTTAATTTTATATTGTTTCCAGCAATGTTCTAAAAGCTGCAAAATGCCCGCCAAACATTTTTTGTGTATCTGCCTGTAGGGCAGGAGCAAAATGTTGTTGGTAGTGCTCGTATTTTTCCATTGATTCACATTCGTATTGCACTGCAAATGTTTCACCAAGCTCATCTTCTTGTTTGTTGAGTAATTTTAAAATGCGTGAATGGCTAAACATGCCCGTATTCATTACATCTGGGATGTGTTTGCTTTTCATCCATTGAAGCCATTCTGCTATATAAGGCTCATCTACATTGATAGTTACATTGTATAATATCATACTAATTTATTTGATCACCTCTGAGAAGGCGGTATTGTTTTCTGCAATCTGAAAGAAAGAAGCTGCCTGGGTAATTGTCTATGAATTTTTCGTAGCATTTTTTGGCGTCTTCTGGTTTGTTTAATTTGTTTTGGTATAGCAATGCTAGGTTATATAGGGCATTGTCGCCAAGGATATCTGAACCATATTCGTTTACAACTATTTCATAATATTTTGCTGCGTTCAAAAAGTCTTTTTTGCGTTCAAAAAGTTGTGCTTTCTTAAAAATTATTTCATCACTTAAGCTGTGTTTTGGAAACAAAATACCGATGCTATCCAATTTTTGTAAGGCAATTTCATCATTGTTTTGAACATAGTTTAAGTCTGCCTGGGCAAAGAGAGATAGAGGTTCTGTATTGCTATCAACGGTATTGTCCTGAATGAGTAAAGATAGTTCTAATGCATTATTGGCTATTAATTGTGTGGTGGCTGTTTTTAGAATATCTAATTGTGCCTTTGCCCATTCAAATTCTCCCAAATAATAACTGAGTTTAGCATTTCTAAATTTTGCTTCTTGACCGAGCGGCTCTTGTAAAAAATCTTTGTCAACTTGTCCATATAAAAGCATGGCTTCCCAAACATCGTTGCGCATTAAATAGAAATCTCCTAATTCTAATTTGCATTCTGCTTGTAAATTTCTATCAACTCTAGGCATTTGAATAATTTCTTCATAGTTGCTAATAGCCTCTTTATAGTTGTTTAAATAAAATGCCTGAAGTTTAGCCAAACTTCTCAAGGTGTTTGCTGTTTCTGTATTCCTTCCAAATTCGTTTAATAGATTTTTGTATTCAATTTCTAATTGTTTCAAATCTTCATTGGTATAATTACCTGCTAAAATTTTATTGGTTCGGGCCTCTAATTCTGAATTTTTTGCATAAGAATAATAGGGAAAATTGGCGCCCAATATTTGCACTTGTTTGTAGCAATTAATTGCTGCATCATATTGTAAATTGGCATTTGCCATGAATCCTAATTCAAGAATTCTTCTACCTCTTTCTTTGTTTTTCTTGTCTAATGATTTTGCATACATTAATGCCAAATCATATTCATTTCGTTGCACATGAAGCCAGATAAGCATTTCTGGGAAGCAGCTTTTATCAGCATATTGTTTTGCTTTTTTATTTAATGCTTGTTTAAGTAGTTCATAGTCTTCTTTGCTTTGCAGTGCATTTTGCAAAAATCCTTGTACTTCATCTTGATAGGATTCATCAGCAACCAATACATTTAAATACTCCTCAACCATATTGGGAATTTGGTGCATGTCGTTATAAAGCCCTGCCATTTCATTGGCAAATGCTAAATCGTTGTGCATTAGTTTTCTCCCAATTACATAGCTTTCTATGGCATAATTTTTTTCGTTTCTTTTCTCAAAAGCTTTAGCTAAATCATAAATTGCCATTTCGTTTGGAGCAACTTTTTTTAGTAAATTATCAAAAAGATCTTTAGCCTTTTTTTGCTCATTTTGTAAATTTAGAATATAGCCTTGATCTACCAAGTAGAAGGGGTTTTGATCAAATCTTCTGCTTTGTTTTTTTGCTAATTTTTGGGCATCAGAAAAGTTGTTTTGTGACAAATAGCATTTTAATAGATTGTCGTAAAAATAGATTGATCTTTGGTTGTCATTGAGAAGTTTCTCATACATATTGGCCGCTTTGCCGTATTCTTTATTGGCCAAAAATTGCGCTGCCAATTCTTCTTCTGCTTGCTGTGCATAGGTGTTTGAAAGCAGCAGCATACAAATAAATAACAAGATGTTTCTTTTTAAAATTACCAAACCGATTTTTTCTTTCATTATAGGTAATAGCGAATGTAAGGTTTTGGGTGAAAATTGCCTAATATTGCATTATTGAGCACTGTTAAAAAACTCGCCGGACAAACTGCCGTTTATGGCCTTAGCACCATTGCAGGGAGGTTCTTTTACTTCCTGTTGGTGCCCATTTATACCCGTGTATTTACACAGGTAGAATATGGCATTAATACTGAGTTTTACGCCTATATGTCGTTCTTCAACATTCTACTTACACATGGAATGGAGACTGCCTTTTTTCGCTTTGCGGATAAGGACAATAACAAACAGGTTTTTGCAAATGCATTGGTTTCTGTATTGGGTGTTTCTGGAATATTTGCAGTATTATTTGTTGGTTTTGGGCAGCAAATTGCCAATGGAATTGGCTATGGCGATCATCCCGAGTATTTATATTATTGTGTAGGTATATTGTTTTTTGATAGCATTTGTGCTATTCCATTTGCCTTGCTTCGCCAGCAAGGACGACCAATACGCTTTGCAGTTTTCAAAAACATTAATATTTTTTGCAATATTTTATTGAACCTATATTTTCTTTTGTTGGCTCCTTATTGGCATCAAAAGCATGGTTTTATTTTACCCTTTTACAAGCCTGGCTTAGGCATAGAAAGTATATTTATGGCTAATTTATTTGCCAGTGTACTCACAAGTGTTTTGCTTACAAAAGAACTAATGGGCATTACTTTTGGTTTTCAATACGAACAATGGAAAACCATGATGAAATATGCTATTCCCATGATTTGGGTGGGCCTGGCTGGAATGGTTAATGAAACTTTAAGCAGAGCCATGTTGCGGTATATTTGGCCCGATCCAGAGCAAGCAAAAGCTATGAATGGCATATTTGGCGCTAATTACAAACTATCAATTATTATTACACTGTTTATTCAAGCTTATAAATTTGCTGCCGAACCTTTCTTTTTTAACCATGCAAAAACTACAGAAAAGCGCGATTTGTATGCTACGGTTATGAACTACTTTATTTGGATTTGCTTATTTGTTTTTCTTTTGGTAATGCTCTTTTTACATTACCTCAAATACTTCATTGGCGAACGTTTCTTTGAAGGTTTGGGTGTTGTTCCTGTTCTCCTATTTGCAAATATTTTCCTTGGTATATATTATAATGTTTCTATTTGGTACAAGTTGTCGGATCAAACCAATAAAGGTGCAATTATTTCTCTAATTGGGGCCCTCTTAACTATTGGCTTAAACATTGCTTTTATTCCTGCTTACGGCTATGTAGGCTGTGCTTGGGCAACTTTTATATGTTATTTTACAATGATGGTTATTGGCTATTTATGGGGCCAAAAATATTACCCTATTCCTTATAATTTGGGTCGAGCCGGATTGTATTTAATTGTTACTTTGTTGTTTTATGGATTGGCCTTGCTTTCTGAAAATTGGATGGAAGCCAATACCCTTATAAGTAATACCCTTAGAGCTACTATGTTGGTATCCTTTATTGCCTTGGGTTATTTACTAGAACGGAAAAAGATTTTAATGGTACAACCATGATAGCTATTAAGGTTATAAATACTAGCAATAATAATTTGCCAAATTACCAAACCGAGCATGCTGCAGGAATGGATATTATGGCATCTATTGCCGAACCAATTTTGTTGCATCCAGGTGAGCGTGTTTTGGTGCCAAGTGGTTTATTTCTTGAAATTCCAGTAGGATATGAAGTTCAAATTAGACCCCGCAGTGGATTGGCCTTTAAACACGGCATAACGGTTTTAAATAGTCCAGGTACCATTGATGCCGATTACCGCGGTGAGGTTAAGGTTTTGTTAATTAATCATGGAAAAGAAACTTTTGAAATAAAATCAGGTGAGCGCATAGCTCAAATGGTTTTGGCTAAGCACGAAGTGATAAAGTGGCTGCCCGCTGAGGAATTAACAGAAACCAATAGAGGTACTGGTGGCTATGGCAGTACAGGCAAGTAGGTTCTTGTTCCTCAATGTTTTGAAAATTTCAAGCATTATATTAGGTTGCGGCCTAATTTAGAAGTAATTATTACCCCTAAAAGAAGATAAAATGAAGATTATAGTTCCAATGGCTGGTATGGGAAAGAGAATGCGCCCACATACCTTAACAGTTCCTAAACCACTTATTCCTGTTGCAGGGAAACCAATTGTTCAAAAAATTATTGAAGACTTAGCAAAGGTTTGTGGAACAGGAATTGAAGAAGTTGCCTTTATTATTGGCCCTAGTTTTGGTGCTGCTGTAGAAAAGGAATTGGTTGCAGTTGCAAATAAATTGGGTGCAAAAGGGAGTATTTATTACCAACACGAACCCTTGGGAACCGCCCATGCTATTATGTGCGCCAAAGAAAGTTTGGAGGGCAATTGCTTAGTTGTATTTGCTGACACCTTGTTTAAAGCAGATTTTACTTTAGATAGAAATAAAGATGGAATTATTTGGGTTCAAAAAGTTGACGATCCTAGGCCTTTTGGTGTGGTAAAAGTGAACGATGAAAATACCATTACCGATTTTATTGAAAAGCCACAGCATTTTGTTTCAGACCTTGCAATTATTGGCATTTATTACTTTAAGGATGGTGTAAATTTAAGAAGTGAGTTGCAATATTTGTTAGACAATGATATCCGTGAAAAAGGCGAATACCAATTAACAAATGCCTTGGAAAACATGAAGCAAAAAGGCCTTAAATTTGAACCTGGTCAGGTAACAGAATGGCTAGATTGTGGCAATAAAAATTCTACAGTATTTACCAATTCAAGAATTTTGCATTTTATGCATGAAGCCAATGAAAAAATGGTAGATGATTCTGTTGTATTAGAAAATGCAATAGTAATTCAGCCTTCTTTAATTGGTAAAAATGTTACCCTTAAGAATTGCATAATTGGGCCAAATGCCTCCATTGGAGAGGCTTGTACAATTGAGTATTCAGTTGTTTCCAATTGCATAGTTCAAAATAATACAACAATTCAAAAAGCAGTTGTAGACAATGCCATGATAGGAAGTTTTGTTCAATATGTGGGCGAGGCAAAAGATTTAAGCATTGGAGATTATACTACCGTTATTTAATTGATTTAATTTTCCTAAATAAATTTCCTTTGATAATTCTTCAAAGGGAATTTCGTTAAAACCAATAATGAAGAAATATTACGCAATAGTTTTTTTCGCATTCATTTGGTTGTTTCCCGCCATTGTTGTTGGCCAAAAAGGCAAAAGCAATTTAACTGAGCAACAACGAATGGAGTTTGATAAACGCTTCTTCTCAGGAATGAAGGAGAAGATGATAAAGAATTATGAAGATGCAACTTCTGAATTTAAAATGGCAATTCTTATCGATCCAAACAATGCCAATGTGCATTTTCAATTAGCTTCTGTCTTATTGCCACAAAAGAAAAATGACGAAGCCTTGCATGAGGCTGCATGCGCCTTTGCTTTAGATCCAAGCAACGAATGGTATAGCAAATTGTTAATAGAATTATATAAAAAAGACAAGCAATTTGATGCGGGGGTATCGGTTTGTAAATTGGCCTATAAGACTACAAAGAATGCCCATTATTTGTATGAGTTGAGTGGCTTATATGTTTTACTAGGCAAAACTTCAAAGGCAATTCAAGCATTGGATGAGTTGGAGAAAAGTGCGGGAATAAACGAAGAATTAAGTAGGCAAAAAGAAGATCTTTATCTTGCCAAAAATGATATTAAAGGTGCCATTAAAGAAATAAAAAAGTTAAGTGATACTTATCCAAATCAGCTGCAATACAAAGGTTTATTGGCTGATCTATATATGAGAAGTAAGCAAATAATTAAGGGCTTAGAAATCTATAAAAACATACAACAAAAAGATTCATTGAATGGATTTGCAGCTTTTTCTTTGGCTGATTTTTACCAACAAACACGCGATACAAATTTATATTTTCAACAACTTTGTATTGGCATGAAATCTTCTTTGCAACCTAAAATAAAACTCCAAGTATTGTCTGAAATTATTCCTAGTAATGATTTTGGATATACACACAGAGATAAATGCAAGCAACTGGTTTCATTGTTTGAAATTACAAATCCAAGTGAACCTGAGCCCTATTTATTAAAAGGCGACATGGCACTTCAAGACAGAAAGTTTGAAGAAGCTCGTAATCAATACCAATTGTCTGTTAGTAAGTTGGCTGCTTTATTAACTTTTGAGCAAATATTGTTTTGCGACCAACAAATTCAGGATTATGAATTAATGAAAAGTGATGCTGCAAAAATGATGGAGAATTTTCCAGATGCACCCTCCGCCTATTTGTACCATAGTATGGCTTGTCGTCAATTAAAAGAATATGATCTTGCCTTTCAATCTGCAAAAGAAGGGGTGAACTATGCTGCAGATGAAGAAATTTTGATTCAAATGCTTCAAAATTTGGGTGATATGGCCTATTACGCTAAACAATTTAATGTGTCTGACTCTGCATTTGAGGCTGTTATTGCCCTTAACCCGAATAGTTCTTTGGCATTAAATAACTATGCGTATTTTCTATCTTTAAGAAATATGGATTTAGATAAAGCCGAAAGTATGAGCAAGCGCTCCATTGAAATTGATCCATACAATGCTTCCAATTTGGATACCTATGGATGGATATTATATCAAAAAGGAAAATTCAAAGAAGCACAAATACAAATTCAGAAGTCATTAGATGTTGCACCTAATAATGCTGAGGTTTTACAACATTTAGGAGATGTTTTAATTAAATTGGGAGATAGGGTAAAAGCCATAGAAAATTGGAAAAAAGCGCTCCTATTGGGTGGCGACGCCGATGCTTTAAATTTTAGAATTGAAAATAGTATTAATGGCCATTAAGCAAATGAGAAATAAACTAATTTTTATTGTGACCTACTCTTTATTGGCCTTATTTTTTTTAAGCACTTTTTCTTGTAAAACAAAAAAAGTAATGCTTAGAGAAAATCCGGAAACAACGCATGGCGATCAAGATGCGGTGATTGCGGATAACTCCCTTTTTCTTAATAATATTATTTTAAGCAAGAGTAATTTTGAGCAGTTTTCTTTTAATGCGGAAGCCGATTATAAAGACGACAAACAAAGTGCAACTATAAACATTGAAGTGATTGCAAAAAAAGACCAATATGTTTTTTTAAATGCCAAAGCGATGGGATTTATTAATGTAGCAAGAATTATGGTTCAGCCAGATTCTATAAGAATTTTGGACTTAATAAACAGGCGCTATATTTCTGCCTCCTATAAATATATGCAGCAATTTTCTAGTGCCCCAATAGGGTTTCAACAAATTCAAAATTTAGCCATGGGCAATGCTATTTTCGACCCAAAATTTGGTTCAACACAAATTGATTCTTTGGGCCAGCTATTTGTATTAATAACAGATTTGGCCAATGTGAAGCAAAAATCTAGTTATAGCAAAGACCTTAAAACACAAAGTGTACTTTTAAGTGAACAAGGTAAATCCATGGAAATGCAGGTCAGCTTTAGGGATAGACGCATTGTTGATGGATTGAGCTACCCATATGATATTTTAATCAACATTCAGGGAGAAAAAAAAATGGAATGCCGATTTTCTATTGGCAACTTCGTAACTAGTTTAAAAAAGGAGCCACAGTTTGTTGTACCAAAATCGTATAAAGTTCAAGTATTTTAGTTTAGTTGCCCTCTTCTTGTTTTTGGGCTTTTCTTCTATTGGGCAAAATGTAGCCAGTAAACGAAAAGAACTAGAGCAAAAGCGCAAAGAATTACAAGTTCAAATTCAGCAAAATAAACGCCTGCTTCAAAATGCCAAAGCGCAGGAACACAACTCAATGGTAGAGTTGCAAGCAATTGGCAAACAAATTATCACACGTGAACAACTGATAGATCATGTTTCGCAAGAAACGTTTGAGATAAGCATAGAGATAAGTAATCAGCAGAAAGTTATTGAAACTTTGCGCAATGATATTCTTGAGCTCAAGAAAGATTATGGCGATTATATTGTAGCAGCCTATAAGCGAAGAAATGCCAATGCAGCATTTTACTTTGTGTTTGATGCAAAAAATCTAAATCAAGCATTTAAAAGATTGAAATACCTTAATTCCTATGGGAACTATAGGCAACAACAAGCCCAGTTAATTTTAAATACGCAGAAGCAAATGATAGTTGCTTTGCAACAATTGCTAGTTACTAAACAAGAAAAAACAGGACTTATACAATTAAAGGAAAGCGAAAAGAAGGAACTTATTGCAGACAAAAAAGAGGAAGGTTTGGTGCTAAATAAGGTGCAACAAAAAGTTAAAAACCTAAACCAAGTAATTGCCGAGCAAGAAAAAGCAGCACGCAAATTAAATCAATCTATTAATAATTTAATTAGCCAAGAAATTGAGGCAGCGCGCAAAGCAGAGGAGAAAAAACGCACCTTAGATGCAAAGAATAGTGGCAAGCCAATTGCACCTAAAACAAATAACAGTTATCTGTCTGAAATTGATTTAAAATTAAGTGGCGACTTTGCAAATAACAAAGGAAAATTACCTTGGCCAGTTGCTGGAAATGTTACACAAACTTTTGGCGAACATGCCCATCCAACTTTAAAAGGAGTAACAACTACCAATAATGGTATTGATATAACAACTTTGCCAAACGCACCTGTGAAGGTGATTTTTAAAGGTACGGTTAAAGCAATTTTTCCAATACCAGGTTTAGACAGAGTAATCCTAGTAAGCCATGGCGAGTATTTTACTGTATATGCGCGTTTAGCAACTGTAAATGTAAAAATTGGACAGACAGTTGATAGAAATGATGTTCTTGGCGAGGTTGCTACAAACGAAGAGGATGGCAGCAGCAAATTGCATTTTGAAATATGGAAACAAAGGGTTTTTCAAAACCCAGCACCTTGGTTAAAACTGCGTTAATTTTGTCATATTAATTTTACAAAAGGCACTGCATATTCAAATGAAGTTTTCCTTAAAATTGCGCTACTTAAAATTTATGAAAAGAAAAACATTACTTTCTATTGCTTTTTTAATTGCTGTGGGCGTTAGTATCCCTAATTTGCAGTCGTATCCATCAGGTGCTCCTGCAGATGGAAGAACCGGATCCCCTGGTGATGGCGGCAAAACTTGTTATGGTGGTGGTTGCCATTTTGGCGTACCGTCTGATGCTACAGGAATCATTTCAAGCAATGTTCCAGCCGAAGGATATGCACCAGGCACCTCTTACACCATTACTGTAACTGTTGATGGATCTAGCAGAAAAGGCTTTGTTGTAAGTCCTCAAGCCTTGGATGGCACACAAATGGGTACCCTAACTGCGGGCGCAGGAAATTATGTAACTGGAAAATACGTTACACATTCTGGGTATAAATCAACCAATCCAGCGGTATGGACATTTACATGGGTTGCTCCTGCAAAAGGAAGTGGTGCAGTAGATTTTTATGGTGCATTCGCAAATTCAACTTCTACAACTAGAAAATCAAAAATTAGCATCACAGAAAAAATTGCTGCTGGCATCAATGAAAATGCAGCTTTAACGCGTTTAAGTATATATCCTAATCCAGCGGTAGCACGCGTAATAAACTTAGGTTTCGATTTAAAAGTTGCAGGTAATATCCGCATCAGTTTATTAGATATGCAAGGCAAAGAGGTTTCATTGTTACAACAATCTTTCCAAAATGCAGGAGTATTTAGCAATTCTTACGATTTGCCAAGTTTAAACAGTGGCATTTATTTTATTAGAATTGAAGCAAATGATGAAGTGTTAAACCATAAATTATTGGTTCAGCAAAACTAATTCTATAGAAATTTGAAAGCGTCTTACCTGCGGGTAAGGCGCTTTTTTTTTATACCTTCGTTTCATGAGTTTCACCATTCATTTTCAAAATCAAAGCTATTCTTTGCCTGCCTTTATTTCGGTTCGAACCGATTTAGAATGGGTAAAAGCAATACAGAAATTTTGCCATGCATGGGAAAATGATTTACCTTTTGTGTTTAATTCTTCAGGAAGTACAGGTGTTCCAAAGGAAATAACTTTTAGTAAATCTCAATTAATAGCAAGTGCGCAAAATACAATAGATGCGCTTAAATTATTAGCAGAGAAGGAACATTTTTTAATGTGTTTACATGCCAATTTTGTAGGTGGTTCAATGGTATTGGCTAGGGCATTGGTTTTAAATTGTGAGATTAGTGTTTTTGAACCAAGCATGCATATTTTTGATCAGCTGGCGGAAGAGCATCCATACTCAATTGCTAGTTTTGTTCCCCTGCATTTTCAACAAACTAGTTTTTCAATTGAAAAATATGAAAGAATAAATAAAGTTTTAATTGGCGGCGCCAGTCTTTCCGATGAGCAAGTTAATAGGATTAAATCTTTTAAAAATAACACCTTTCATACCTATGGTATGACAGAAACATTGTCAAATGTGGCATTGCAAAATATTGCTTTAGACAATGGCTTTAGACCCATATTCCCCAATCAAATTCGCATCAATGAAGCGCAATGTATTTGTGTTCGAACCAACTTTTTGACCGAAGAAATTAGTACAAATGATTTAGCTGAATGGATAGGTGAAAATTGCTTTAGGGTGCTTGGAAGAAGTGATTTTACAATTAATTCAGGCGGTATAAAAATAAATCCAGAATTATTGGAAGCAAAAATTTGTGCAAGCGATTTAAACTGGAAACCTGGAACATTTTTTATTGGGAAGGCAAAAAATAATTTTTGGGGAGAAGAAATTGTATTGGTGTCAAATGTTCTTTTGGCGCAAGAAAATATAGAAAAACTAAGAAAAGATTTCACCTCAATGAATTGTAAAAAGGAATTACCAAAGCGTTTTTTACAAATTAATGAGTTTCCAATTTCTGAAAACGGTAAAATTGCACGTCCTAAATTAAATGAATGGATTGATAATCAATTAGTTTGACTTATTCTGCAAAGAATTAAAAAAACATGATTGATAAGTGAAAGCTTTTTATAATTTCGCGTAAAATAAATAGAATTAGTATGTATTGGACATTAGAACTTGCCTCTTATTTAGATGATGCACCATGGCCTGCAACAAAAGATGAATTAATTGACTATGCCATCCGCTCGGGTGCGCCTTTAGAAGTTATAGAAAATCTACAAGAATTGGAAGATGACGGAGAGCCTTTTGAAACAATAGAGGAAATTTGGCCAGATTATCCAACCAACGAAGATTACTTCTATAACGAAGACGAATTATAATTCTTCATTAGTAGCAGTTGCTTCTAAAGAATTTTCAAGAACGAAATCCGCCTGGTATTTTTCCAGTAGCGGATTTCCTTTTTCATGGAGGTTGATGCAATACCTTAACCCAGCCCCTGCACCAATAGATTTAACCAAACCTAAATCAAGTAACATTTGAAAATCTCTTTGAATGGTTTTTCTATTGCAATCAAATTCATTCACCAATTCTTTGGTTGAAATAAAACCGCGGTGTTGAATAATATACATGATCAGCTTTTGACGTTTATTCAAAATGCTGTCGTCAATTTCTTTTAACTTATAACCTCTTTCAAAAACGTAATTCATAATGTTCTTCTGACGAGGGTTGAGTTTTTCAAAATCAACTTGTTGTCTGAAATAATTTCTGAATAAGTCTTTTAATCTGCCCAATTGCACTTGTTGCAATTGTAGGCCAAAAGTAATTTGCTCGTTTAGGCTGTTTTCCTCGCCTTGTATAGCGTTATTAATAATTTGGTCGTAGGGTAGCTTATTTATATAAATCTCGTGCGCTAAGCCCATTAAACCATACATGTCCATTTTATGTTTGCGCAACCAAAACAATTGCATCAATACAGCAAACTTTGATTTGCATTCGCTAAAGAGCGGCAGCGACATCATTCTAAAATGAAGGATCCAGCTTTGAACTATGGGATGGAACTCTGTATCTGAATTAAGAAATTCAAATAAACTCTCCAATTCTATTTCGCTTTCCATGCTTAATTTTTCTGGAATGCGTGCACTTTGATTGGAGAATAAATTGATTTCGCTGCTATTACGGTATAGGTCCTCAATAAGAATTTTTTGCAACTGGTATAAGAAACCAATACTTAAATTTTCGTGAAGCTGTTCCTCAATAAATTGTTCTGCTTTCTGGTATTGTTCCACTGCTCTCTCGGGCATATTGGAAGCACGTACATTTTTATTGACGAGGTATTTTACAGTTTTAATTTCAAGCAAATTATTATCTAATGCGTTTGCATAATAATTTCTAAGAATGGCACTGTTTACCTTTTCAATATTTCTGATATGATCTGGAAGGTCTATGAACTCATAAATTTTATAAAGTTCCATTTGTTCTTGCACACATTGCAAGAATGCATCGTCAATGGAAATAATGGGTTCGTATTTATTAATCAGTATCATCACCTACGAAACTAAGGTGAAAACACATGGCCTTTAAGGGTGCCTCATTTTGCAGAATGGTGGATTACGTTTTATCTTCTCAAATTATGGCAAAAACAAAGGCCGGATGCCTAGGTGAATAAGCTTTCCGACCTTTATGTTAAAATTAGACAACTGATTAATTTGTTGTTAATAAATGATTATCTAAACCTTATTTCCCGCCTAGTGCACTGTATCTTTCCATGCATTGTTTGGCATATTCTGGTCTTCCCATCTTTGTAAATACATTGCCTAACTCGCCCCACGCTTGCACATTATTTTGATTTAATTGCAATGCCAATTGGTAGTTATCTGCCGCCTTTTGCAAATTACCTGTGATGTCATAAGATTTAGCCAAATAGTAATAAACCTCTGGAATACTTGCATTGTGTTTAACAGCCATTTCCAATTGCTTGATGGCATTTTGGTAATCGCTCATATTTAGATATGCCAATGCAGAATAGTAATAACTTTCAGTAATATTTTCTTTGTATCCTGTACTTTTAGCCAATACTTCAGTTGCCTGTTTAAAGTCTTTTTTATTGAAGTATACCAAGCCTAAATTACTATATCCAATAAAGTTTTCAGGGTAAATGTCAATTGCTTTCTTAAGCATTAATTCTGCACTGTCTAGCCTGCCTCTGTTGAGCAATGAAAAGCCTAACATGCGCCAAGTTTCTTCGTCTTTTGGGGCATACTTAACAGCATTCTCAAAATAGTAAACTGCAGAATCAAAGTTTTGCTTATCTGTTGCTGCATAGCCCAGTGGCATATTGTAGTTCTCGCGTTTTACAACGGCAGCTAATGGAATACCGTCTGCTTCAACTGTAAATACTGTTCCTTTAGGTGGGAAGGAGCCATTTAATAACTCTTTTTGTGAAAAGGTTCTGGTGGTTAAAATCAAATAATCCCATGGCATTTTTTGTTCTTCCATTTCTCTTGTCCAAACAAAATTCAAGCGTGGGTTAATTTGATGTGCCCAATAAGCTGCTGTGGTAGTTTCGTTATTTATTCCAATCAATAATGAATCTTTGGGATGTTGCTTGGCAATCCATTCTGCTGCCTCTCTGCAAGAATTGCTGTAATAATCGGTTTCGTAGGTGCCATAAGCACCATGCAAACCACCAACCAATTCGTTGAAATAAACGTATTCGTTAGGGTGGTTTTTAATGATCCAATAAGTAGGTTTTGAAAATAATCCTAATAAAACTACAGCTGCTGCAATGGCAATTGGCTTTTTTAAGGTAAACAAATAATCGTAGGAAACTGCCGCCAAGGGAATTACAAATGGCATAATAAACAAGTAATGGCGCCATCCGTTATAGTAGTTGATATTGCTATATTCTGCATAGAATATGGGAAAGAAAATCATAAACACCAACATCAAATAATTGCCTAATCCAATATGCTTACTTACGGGTTTTACTAATAAGAGCGTTAGTCCTAATCCAAGCAATAAATAAATTGGATTACCTATTCCTAAAAACTTAAATACATAATACCATGGGGCTGCAGTTAACATATAAATTCTATGTCCTTCAAAGAGCTCTACATTATTGGTGTAAAAATCGTTAGACGATGCTTTAACAAAGGCGTCATAGGGATGGTGTAATGGGTTGTTTAAGGCGTATGGCCAAATTAAAATACCAACTATATACCCAATGATGGCAACAATAAAAAACAGCTTTGCATAAGGCAAAATGAGTTTACTGGTATTTGCCTCTTTTTTACGGATTTTATCGAGCCAATTAACGCCAAGGAATAAACCTAAATAAGCCAACAATAAAAATGCACCAACACGTGAGGCAATACCAAATCCTATACCTACGGCTAACCAAACTAAATCTCTAAATCTTGGCTTTGGTAAACTGCGCATTACCTTAATCATAAAATAGCCTGCAAAAGCAAATCCCATGGCAAAGGGCACATCGGTAGGGTTGTTCATGCTATGTCCTAGCCAACCCGGGTTTAAATAAATAAATAGCATGGCCATTAATGCAGCGCGCCAGCCAGCCAATTCAAAGGCAATAAGTGCGGTAAATAATATTCCTAAAAGACCGTAAATTGAATTTATAAAATGGCGGGTTTCATATACTCCTGTTCCCATCCAATTGTAGGCAAAGGCAGCAACTGTGTTCATTTGCTCGCCATAAAAACGGTAAGCTTGTCTAATATAATCCGAACTATTTTGTTGCTCTGCAATAGCTGCGGTATCTGCTCCAAAAGTTGTTAAATAGTTGTAAGCTAATTGCGAATAATCATTGTGTGCTTTTTCATCCCAAGTGCTCCCAAAATCTTGACTCAAAATGGGCATGGTAAATAGCGCAATTAAAAATACCACAAAGAATGAAAAGCGGTAAATTGGATGATTGCCATTGCTCCAAGTATTGCTGGTGTTTTTGGCCTGCCACAAAGCATCTTTCACAAAATAATTGATACGTAAACCCACCACTTCACCAATTAATTTAATTATTGATGTGGCAGGTCTATGGTCTGCTGGAATGCTTATTTCATTTACCTTAATACCATATGAATGCGCAAGACTTAGCGTTTGCAGATAAGAATTGCCATTTGCCAATTCTTTTTCAAACAGCGCAATTAGGCTATTGGTTTTTCCTATTAATACGCCACTATAGGCATCTGTTTGTTGAACAGGCGTAAATAATCGAGTAAGGCTATTTAATAATTTTATACCAAATGGAACAGCAATTTTACTTCCTTTGGCCACCATGTTTTGTGAGCCAATAAGCAAACTTTGTTCCTCAATTAATTTTTTATTATTAGCAATAGCCTGAAGTAGATTCCCCAAACCTGCATTTGTATTGTATAATACCACTGCATTTGCGCCCGTACTTTGGTGAAGCATCAGTGCAAATTGACTGTTTAAGGATTTTCCAACACTTTCTATTTGTTCCTTTATCCTGCCTTTTTGTATCCACTCTAAAGTGTTTTTGTCGGTACTAGCTTGTTTAAGCAAAAGATGAATTTCAACATCTTGTTTGGTTTTGCTTAAGAACTGATGAATGGCTTCCGTAAAGGATTTGTCGGCATTACGGGCATCCATTAGAACGCTCATTTTACTTTCGGATAAGGTGTTTGTTTCCATATAAAATTAGTAATAGCTCCTGTTACAGGCGCTCAAAAACAAAAAGATTATTTAATCCCAATTGAAATTTCCCTTGGTGTAATAATTTAAAATGTGGTGCTGCAAAAATTTGTTCGGTATCAGAGGGTTTGTAACCATAATGCTCTTCCAAACTCATACCTTCAATAAGTCTTAATTTTAATAGTATCTCTAAAATTTGATCTACTTGCGGAGATGGAACAGTTATAATCAATCTACCTCCAGGTAATAAATAATTGTAGCAATCAATTGCCAATTGTGTTTGTTGATTGGTAGGAATATGTTCTAATACGGCCAATAAGGTAATGGCATTAAATTTTTCGCCTTTAGGACAGGCCTCTGGAAAATACCCAGGGTACAATTCATAAAAGTCACCTTTAATGGTTTCGTTAAGGGTTGGATCGACCCCAATGCCCTTAGAAATATAGCCTTTCCAGCGCTCAAACATAATTCCATCTACACTACCAATGTCTAAAACGGAATCGTTTTTATTGATGAATTTTTTGGCCTTTTGAATGCGTACGTTTTGTAAATATTTATCTAGTGCTTTCATCCTTCTTTGCTATTTATTTTTTGTTAACGCTTAATACGCTAATGAGGAAACTTGAAAGAATAGTTTGCATCCCTAAAATAAGGGCAACTACACTTGGAATTACAATCCGCAATGTTTTAGAATATTCTAATTGTCCAAAATGGCTTTGTTCCCATTGATACAAGGAATAAAAAGTTCCACCTAAACCAGCAAATAATATTAAAACCCCAATTACCAAACCCAATTCCATGCTAAACATTTTAAATGCCTTGGTAAGGGCATCCTTTGCAGGTAAAAATCCTGCTTGTACGGCATAGGCTCGGGTAAAAATACCAAAACTTACTGCCTGGTACCCAACAATAATAAATGCGCCAGCATATAGCAATGTATTGGTATCAAAATATACTTGGTTAAACATATCTACTGGCCCTTTGATGATAAAAAGACTCATAATAAAACCCAATAACATCAAGAAAATTCCAGGGTATAAAAATAGCCAGCGTGGACTATAAATGAGCAAGAACCTTAAGTGTCTCCATCCGTCGCGCCAGGTGCGCAAATGTGGAGGTCTGCTTCTTCCATCCTTACTAAGTATGGTAGGAACTTCAGTAATATTTAATTTAAAAATGGTTGCTTTTACCACCATTTCACTGGCAAATTCCATGCCTGTTGTTTTTAAATCTAATACGCTAACTATATCTTGTCTAAAGCCTCTTAAGCCGCAATGAAAATCACCAACAGGGCATTTAAAGAATAATCTACCAATAAAAGAAAGAACAGGGTTTCCTAAATAACGATGTAAAAAAGGCATAGCACCTTCTCCAATTCCGCCCTTAAACCTGTTTCCCATTACCAAATCTTTGCCTTTTCGCAATTCGTCTACAAACAAATTTAGGTTGCCAAAATCATAGCTATCATCGCTATCACCCATAATTACGTATTTTCCTTTGGCAGCTTCAATAGCACCCATGAGCGCACTTCCATAACCTTTTCTTGGAACTGCAATTACACGTGCGCCAAGGTCTTCTGCCATTTTTTGTGAACCATCGGTGCTGCCATTGTCGCCAATAACAACCTCGCCAATTACTTGGTTAGCTTTCATCCAAGCAAAAGCTTTTTTAATACAAGTTTCAATGGTTTCGGCCTCGTTTAAACAAGGCATAACCACACTTAATTCGATATTGTTGTTTTCAGCATTCATGGGATGTAGTGTTGCGAAAATAATTAATTATGGCAGTTCGCCCAATTTGGAGCAATAAGTTTTCCGAGTTTAACAATTTTGTTTTGAATTTCATGCACAATTCTTCATCTTGCTAACCTAAAATTGTAAACCAACCTTATTCGCATGAAAAAATCAATATTTATAGCTTTGGCTTTTGGCCTTTTTAGCTTAGGTCTTATGGCTCAAACCCAGAAACCAGCTGAATTAACCAGCAAGCCAGTTGTGGAAGAAATGACGGCCACCCAAGTATTAAATGCATTTTATACCAATTGGAATGCCTATTTTACTTCATCTACTCCCAATTTGGAATCGTTAAGCAAATATTTGAGCTCAGATTTCATTTTTATTAGAAACTCCGAAACGGTGGATGGAAAAGTACAAACGCTTAGAGGGTCAGCAGATGATTTGTTAAGGGATATCAAAGGAACACGTGATAGCAAATTGCGCGCAGACAGGAAAATCATTTCTGTTACCTTTAACCAAACATTGTCTCATTTGGCAAATATTTCTGCAGTAATTGATTTAAGTTATTACCAAGATACCACTTTAGTGGCAGAGGTAAAAGCGTATTCCAGCCATTCAATGGTAAATGAAAATGGTGTATGGAAAATTAAAAACATGGTAACAGACCGCGTTGCAGAGCGTCAAATTTTTGGTGTTTGCCCTTGTCGTATCACCAGAACCAATGCAGATAAATCAGATATGTTTACCACTAAAGTGATGTATCCAAGCGGCAATAGTTTTGAATCTGAAGAATTAGCCATCACTTTCCGTGGTAAAGGGTCAACTACCATTGTTACCGTGGGCTCTAATTACTATACTTGGAAAGAAAATATTGTTTATGCAATAAAAAAGGATGGTGATAAAACCTCACAAGAAATTGTTGGAAAAGCCAACAGTAATATTGAGGTCATCACCTTAATTTTAGCAAAGAACCTCTATAAAACGCAGTGCTTGCGGTTCGAACCATTGAAATAATAAAAAGCCCCATTTGCTAGCAAATGGGGCTTTTTTTATGCCTTTAGTAAGTCTTTATTTTTAATGTTTTTTGAACCGAAATTACCGTTTCGCAAATCTTATCTCTTAATTCTTCGGTATTTATTTTCTTGTGGGCCGAAATAAAAATGGCTGGATTATTTTCTTTGGCCATCCATGATTTTTTGAGTTGTTCAATATACGCCTGCTTACTTTCTAGGGTTTCATCGCCTAAAATGAATGGTTCGGTGAGTTTATCTATTTTATTAAAAACTAAAATTACTTGTTTGTTTAATGCCCCTATTTCTTTGAGGGTTTCATTCACAACATGAATATGGTTTTCAAATGATGGATGACTTACATCTACCACATGTAATAATAGATCTGCCTCGCGAATTTCATCCAAGGTAGATTTAAAACATTCTACCAATTGATGGGGTAGTTTGCGAATAAATCCTACAGTATCACTCAATAAAAAGGATGCATCGGGCAAATCTACCTTGCGAACCGTACTGTCTAGTGTAGCAAAGAGTTTGTCTTCTGCAAAAACATCACTTTTTGCAATGAGGTTCATAATGGTAGATTTACCAACATTGGTATATCCAACCAAAGAAACGCGCACCTTGTTATCGCGGTTTCTCCTCTGAGTGGCAGCTTGTTTGTCAATTAAATCAAGGCGCTCCTTTAATTTGCTAATTTTTTCGCGAAGCAAGCGTCTATCTGTTTCAATTTCAGTTTCACCAGGGCCTTTCATCCCAATTCCACCCTTCTGCTTGGTTAAATGCGTCCACATTCTGGTTAAACGGGGCAATAAATATTGAGCCTGAGCCAATTCTACCTGGTATTTAGCCTGTGCGCTTTGGGCCCTACTTGCAAAAATGTCTAGGATTAAATTGCTTCGATCCAAAATTTTGCACTTGAGTACTTTTTCTAAGTTTCTTAATTGAGAGGGACTTAACTCATCATCGAAAATTACAATGTCTATTTGGTTTGCAGTTACGTATTCTTCTATTTCCTCCAATTTTCCCTCTCCAATAAAGGTTCTGGGATTAGGGAAATTAAGGCGTTGTTGAAATTGTTTTTTTACCACTGCGCCTGCTGTATGTGCTAAAAATGCCAATTCCTCCAAATACTCTTCTGCCTGTTCTAGCCTTTGGTCGCGGTTAATTACCCCTACCAAAACTACCTCTTCCTTCTTTTTTGCTGTATCAAATAATTTAACGCGACCCATGTATTTTTTGTGTTCTAAAATAGCGTGGAAAAAGTATCTTCGCTTTTTAGAATATTTCTACAAATTAATGGCATTTCGAGCGATTTTTATTTTTCTGTTTTTGCAATTCGGCAAAAGTGCCTTTGGACAAACTGTGGAATGGGGAAATCCTCAGAAAATTAAGCAGAAAAACTTGTTCTCTCAGGTGGTGGGTGAAAGCCCTGCAGGCATATTTGTTTTAAGAGCAAGAAATACAGATTTTACCTCCGATGTAATTCTCGAAAAATATAAAACAAATTTAGCACTTGAATTAAGTGTTCCAGCCCCAATTAGTATCAATGGAAACATTGAAAGGGTGTTGTTGGTTAATAATGACCTGCACATTTTCATCAGCGCTAAAAATACACAAACTGGCAACATAGATTTATTAGACCAAAAGGTAGATGGAAATTTAAAAGCTGCAGGACTGCCCAATGTTATCTGTAGTTTTCCGGCGTCCTTATTTATTGAAAAAAGGAAAATTCAAATTAAAACAAGTGCCAATAAAAAGAATGTTGTTATCCTGTTTTTAACAAAAAGTGCTGCAAATGGCGATTGTAAATTGAACCTATATGGCTACAATGAATTGGTGCAACAGCAATTTGGCAAACAATTTACTTTAAATGAACAAGCAGAAGATGTTTTTATTACCAATTTTGAGATGGATAATTTAGGAAATGCTTTTGTTCTAATTGATTTTCCTTCAAAGAAAAATGCAAGTAAAATAGATAACCGCGATTTTTTCCTCTATGCTTACTATCCTTTAGAAGACAAAATGTTGGCTTATGAATTAGGAAACGAGAATTTATTTATTGAGGAATTGGGCATGTGCGTCAATAATTTCAATCAAACAATAAGTGTTGTTGGGTTTTATTCTGAGGGCAATCAAACTGCGGTAAATGGGTATTTTATGGAACGATTTAGCATTCCTAAAAGAAGTACTGAAGAAAAATACGCGAGTTTATTGGAAGCAAGTTTAATTCAGAAAATCACAGGTGGTAAATTAGATAGTAAGAATCCGGATTTGAGAAATTTCTATATTAGAAAAGTATTGCCAAGAAGTGATGGTGGGCTCTTTCTCATTTCAGAGAAATATACACGCGTTGAACAACGGTTCAATTATTATATTAATAACATGCCACAAGAAGGCGTTAGAATTACCTATAATTATGACGATGTAGCCCTGCTTTCTTTAAATAAAGATGGAAATATTCACTTTGGTGATTTAATAAGAAAACGTCAAAGTTCTATGGGTGATGGGGGCTATATTTCAGGTATAGCAACACTTGCAACCCAAGACAATATCTATGTTTTGTATAATTCAGAATTAGATAAAGATGGAAATATTAATGCCCATACTGTAAATTACCAAGGTAAAACAGATGAAAAAATAGCAGTTAAATCAAGTAATTTTAGCGTGGCATTGGTTCCAAGCGATTGCAAACAAACCGGTTCTAATACGCTGCTTTGTGCCACCATTCGCGACAAACAATTTACCCTTATGCGAATCACTTATTAATTTAAAAATTGTGTTAGAATTTTTTAGATCAAATACGCTTTTTTCAATTATTGGATTGGTATTGTTTACCATCCTAATTCGACTGGCAACTTTCTTTGTGCCAACGCCCTTTGAAATAGAATTGCATACACCATTTGCGCAAGTGGTTTTTGATTGGCTGAAAGACCATCAATTGTTTTCATTTCAAAACCAATTTTTGGCTACAACGCTTATTTTAACGCAGGCTTTGCTTATCAATTACATAAGCAGTTCCCACGATATTTTATATAAAAACAGCGTTTTGCCTGGCTTGTTTTATGTATTGCTCAATAGCATTTACACCAGCCAATTGCAATTAAGTCCGCAATTGCTTTCGGCAACATTTGTAATTTTAATGTTTAATAGATTGTGCTATTTATATGAATCTACACAACCCTTATTTTTAGTTTTTGATTCGGGCATATTATTAGGTTTAGGCCTATTGCTCGATTATGATATGATTGTATACTTACCCTTTATTTTACTGAGTGTACTTTATATGACTTCCTTTAATTTAAGGTATTGGTTAGTTGCCCTATTTGGAATCATTGTTCCGGCCTATTTTTTAGGTGTTTTATTTTATCTCACCGATCACTTAAATGATTTTCTTCATTCCTTCGAATTTTCTTTCACAAAGAGTTATTACCATCCTATTGGTATGAATTATAAGGAAGGAATAATTTGGTTCTTTATTGCCCCAGCTTTTGCCTTATCTGCCTTGGCTTTGCAAAGTAATTTTTTCAAAAACAAAGTAAAGACGCGCCGTGTGCAATTAATACTATTGGTTTTGCTCTTGTTTGGCATTATTTCTGTACTTGCAGAGAATCAAGGATACATTTATGGCCTGGCCTTTTTAAGCATACCTTTGTCTCTTATTTTGGCCAATTATTTCATAAGATCAAAGCGCAAAATATTCAAAGAAATATTGTTTTTTGGAATGCTTGGCAGTATTATTTATTACCATTATTTAAGCAAATAATATGTTCTATTTTTTATCGAAAGTGCTGTATGCTTTAATAGCACCAATGAGCGTAATTATTATTTTGTTTTTACTTTATTTACTTACAAAAATTAGAGCGTATTTTTATTGGGCTTTTGGTTTGCTATTGGTTCTGTCCAATCCTTATTTAGCCATGCGTGCCATGCAATTATATGAGGTGCCCCCAAGTGTTATTGCCAAAAATCAAAAGTACGATGCCATTCTTTTGCCAGGCGGTTTTGTTAGCAATTATACCATTGATGGAGAAGTAAGGGTAAATTTCTCTGATGGAAACGATAGAATGATGCAAGCAATTGACTTGTTTAAACGCGGTGTTTCCAATAAAATTATTTATTCGGCCGGCGCTGATACTGTATTTTCTGCCTATTTGCCTGAAGCAGAATTAGGGCGTTTGTTTTTATTGAAATGTGGCATCCCAGATTCCTGTATACTGGTTGAAAATAAAGCCATGAATACCTATGAAAATGCCATTCTCTCTCAAAAAATATTGGCAAAAATGGATGCTTCATATCTCAATAAAAAGTATGTATTGGTAACTGCCGCCTTTCATATGCGCCGTGCTTTAGCTTGTTATGAAAAAGCTGGAATTCATTGCGATTCTTATTCTACAGATTTGCGCAGTATTAGAGGCAAAGACACTTTGTTAAACACAATTATACCTAGTTACGGGGGCTTGCAAAATTGGACCCTTCTCTTCAAAGAATTTCTAGGCTTGGCAGTTTATAAATGGAGAGGCTATATTTAGTCCTGTCTTTCAGCTTTTAATAAAATAGTAAATTTTCTTCACAACAAAACCTTTCATTCTTTGTTTCTTTGCTAGAAGATTACCATGGCCAAAAAGACAAAAATTACTGCAGATACACTAAAACCTATTAAAGAAACCATCGGGGAAAAGCCTCTTAAAGTGAATTCGTCCCTCGATAAACTAGTCTTGGCATCGGATGAGGTAATTGAAATTTTAGGTGCGCGTGAGCACAATCTGAAAAATATTGACGTAATTATTCCTCGTAATAAATTAGTTACCATTACGGGTTTAAGTGGCAGTGGAAAATCTTCCTTAGCCTTTGATACCATTTTTGCCGAAGGCCAAAGGCGCTATATGGAAAGCTTCTCGGCCTATGCCCGTCAATTTATTGGCAATATGGAGCGTCCAGATGTAGACAAAATAAATGGTCTTTCTCCAGTAATTGCCATTGAGCAAAAAACAGTTAACAAAAATCCTAGATCTACAGTTGGAACTATCACAGAAATTTACGACTTCTTACGTTTGCTATATGCTCGTGCCGCAGACGCCTACAGCTATATAAGCGGCGAAAAAATGGTGAAGTTCTCAGAAGAACAAATCATTTCTTCCATCATTAATAAATTTGAAAATAAAAAAATCTCAATTCTAGCGCCATTGGTTAAGGGAAGAAAAGGCCATTACCGTGAGTTATTTGAGCAAATAAGGAAGCAAGGGTATACAAAGGTTCGCCTAGATGGAGAATTGCTTGATATAACGCCTAAAATGCAAGCGGATCGTTATAAAATTCATGATATTGAGGTTTTAGTTGATAGAATAGAATCTTCCAAAGGCGCGCGATTTAGAATTTCTGAGAGCGTAAAAAGTGCCTTGAGAATTGGTAAAGGAACTTTGGTTTTATTAGACAATACCACCAACCAAATTCATCATTTCAGTAAGTTTTTAATGGATCCAATTAGTGGTATCAGTTATGATGAGCCTCAACCCAATACTTTTTCATTTAATTCACCTTATGGCGCTTGTTCAATTTGTGATGGTTTGGGTGTAAAAAGTATTATTGATGAAAAAACAATTGTACCCGATAAAAAATTAAATATCAACAAAGGTGGCTTTGCTCCACTTGGAGAAGCCCGTGAAAACTGGACCTTCCTTCAATTGCGTGAATTAGGCAAACGCTATAAATTTTCTTTTGCCGATCCAATAGAAAAGTTTTCAAAAGAAGCGCTTCAAGCAATTTTACATGGCGATGATGAAGCATTAATTGTTCCCTTTCAATACAGTAGCGGCTATACGCAAAACTACAACAGTAGTTGGGAAGGCTTGGTAAATATTATTACACGTCATTACCACGAAAAAAGCTACGATTCTATCTATAAATGGGCTGAAGAATTTATGGAAATTCAACCATGCCCAGAATGCCACGGAGCGAGGTTAAAAAAGGAAGCATTGCAATATAAAATTGGCAACAAAAACATTGCAGATTTAGCCGGAATGGAAATTGGTGCTTTAGGAGATTGGTTTCAAAATGTTGAAAAATTATTAGACGATAAACAGCAAATAATTGCAGTAGAAATTCTTAAAGAAATTAGAAATAGAATTGATTTCTTACGCGGTGTTGGTATAGATTATTTAAGCCTTAACTCACCGGCTAAAACCCTTAGTGGTGGAGAGGCGCAGCGTATTCGTTTGGCAACTCAAATTGGCTCACAATTAGTAGGTGTTTTGTATATTTTAGACGAACCTAGTATTGGTTTACACCAAAGAGATAACAACAGATTAATTGATTCGTTAAAAGCATTGCGTGATATTGGCAACAGCGTTATTGTTGTTGAACACGATAAAGACATGATGGAAGAAAGCGACTTTATCCTCGATATTGGATATGGTGCTGGTCTTCATGGTGGGCATATTGCTGCACAAGGAACCATGAAAGATATTTTACTTTCTAATTCAATTACCGCGCAATATTTGAATGGCACAAAACAAATAGAAATTCCAAAACAAAGGCGCAAAGGAAATGGCAAAACACTTGCTATTAAAGGCGCTTCAGGAAATAACCTAAAAAACATAGACGTACAATTTCCATTGGGTAAATTCATTTGTGTAACGGGAGTTAGTGGCAGCGGAAAGTCGTCTTTGATCAATGAAACCCTCTACCCAATTTTGCGTCAGCATTTTTATGGATCGCACCAAAAACCCTTAGCCTATAAAGAAATAAAAGGGCTCGAACATGTTGATAAAGTAATTGAAATAGATCAATCACCAATTGGTAGAACACCACGTAGTAATCCTGCAACTTATGTAGAGGTTTTTGGCGATATTAGAAATCTTTTTGCCAATTTACCTGAAGCAAAAATAAGGGGATATAAGCCCGGAAGATTCTCTTTTAATGTAAAGGGTGGTCGCTGTGAAACCTGCCAAGGAGCTGGTATGCGCAGCATTGAAATGAATTTCTTGCCCGATGTTTATGTGAAATGTGAAACCTGTAATGGAAAGCGTTACAACCGCGAAACTTTAGAAGTTAGGTTCAAAGGAAAGAGCATCAACGATGTTTTAAATATGGCCATTGAGGATGCTGTTCACTTCTTTGAAAATACACCGCAGATTTTGCGTAAAATTGAAGCCTTGCATGATGTTGGTTTAGGATATATTACACTAGGCCAACAAAGCACAACCCTTAGTGGTGGTGAAGCGCAGCGTGTTAAATTGGCTACAGAATTAAGTAAACGCGATACTGGAAACACCTTTTATATTTTAGACGAACCAACAACTGGTTTGCATTTTGAAGATGTAAATGTATTACTAGGTGTATTACAAAAACTAGTAGATAAAGGCAATACCGTATTGGTTATTGAACACAATTTGGATATGGTAAAAGTTGCGGATCATGTAATAGATATTGGTCCTGAGGGCGGAAAGCACGGAGGCAAAGTAATTGCAGTTGGCACACCAGAAGAAATTTCAAAGGTTGAAGAAAGTCATACTGCACGCTTTTTAATCAAAGAATTGCAGCAAAATTAACAAGTAAAATAGCGTAGAATATTTAGTCTTCTTGCAAGGTAAATTTATACCCTATACCTCTTGCAGATTGAATGTAATTTGGCATCTTTGGATCTTCTTCAAAATACTTTCTGAGCGCCAATACAAAATTATCAATTGTGCGTGTATTAGGTATTACAGTATAATCCCAAACCACTTTTAAAATGTGTTCTCTGCTTACTACTTGATTTTTGTTTTCAATTAATAAGCGCATCAACATTAATTCCTTTTTGGTGAGTTCAAATTTCCCCGAAATGCCCATGGCTTCATGACTTTCAAAGTTTATCCAACTGTTTCCAAAATGAAATAATTTGGGAACTTTACTCTCATTATTGCTTCTAATTTGCCTGCTTCTTTCAATCAGTTTGTTAATTCTTAGAATTAATTCTTCTAGTTCAAAAGGCTTCGTTAAATAATCGTCTGCGCCTTTCTTTAATCCTGCAATTCTATCTGCTGGTGTATTTTTGGCAGATAAAAATAAAACAGGAATATTTTGGTCGTACATACGTATGTTTTCACATACCATTAAGCCATCCATTTCTGGCAACATAATATCCAAAATTACGAGATCAAATTTTTGTTCTCTGAAGATTTTAACCGCATCTGTGCCGGTTCCAGAAATCTGCACCTGATGTCCCTCTAATTCTAGGTTCAATTTGATGGCATGCTGCAAATGCACTTCATCTTCTACCAATAATATTCTAGTCTGCATCAGTTTTTAGTTTAATTTCAAAAATAGTACCTTTTTGTTTGTTGTTTTTCACCACAATTTTTCCATGGTGTAAATCAACTAAGTGTTTAACTATGAATAACCCTAAACCAGTCCCTTTTGTTTTACGGGTGTTTTCATCGCCAATTCTATAGAACTTTTTAAACAGCAGTTTTTTGTCTTCTTCACTTATTCCTGGGCCCTCATCGGCTATTGAAAGTACTGCCTCATTTTCATTCTGTTCCAAACATACTTTAATTCTAACTTCTTTTCCACCATATTTTATTGCATTTGAAATTAAATTATTTACAATCATTTCAATTGCTATGGCATCGGCCTGTATAAAAACTTGGTCCTGAACTGCCATTTCAATAGCCTCCCCTGAGGGTCTAGGCTTGTTAAAATTCAAAACAATTTCACTTACCAATTCGCTAAAATTGATACTTTGCTTCTGAATTTCATATTTCTCACTGTCTAATTGTGCCGATAACAAAAGCATTTCAACTTGCTCTTGTAAACGCTTTGTTTCGTTCAATGAATTTTCTACTATGGTTTTAGTTTGTTCTGGGCTAATTTGTCGCTTCAACAAAGTTTCCATATACAATTTCATGGCCGTTAACGGTGTCTTTAATTCATGCGTAATAGAGAGTAAAAAGTTGGCTTGTAATTTCTTTAAAAACAACTCTTTTTTAAAGCTTCTATAGATAACAATCATACCCCAAAAAAGCAATAAAATCATTACACCACCTTCAGCAATATACATCACTAATTTTCGCTTATAAGTTTCCTCCAATGCCTGATAACGCTCAAGACTTGGCCTAACCATATAATTATTAAGTGGTGTGTATTTATCTAAAAAAACTACTTCTAAATCGGGGTAGTTGCCGTTAAAAAATTTGCGCAAACCAAGGGTGTCATAAAAGAGTTCCTGGTCTATTGCTCCTTGCAAATCAAATGTTGCTTTGTAGCAACTCATTTCTAATACATCCTTCTGTTGGGTGTATATAGTTTTACTGTTACTGTAGTGCGCGTATGTCCACCACGCAAAGGCTATAAAAATATAAAAGCTAAGTGCTATAAAAATAATTCTGGCTCGGTTCAAGGCAAATAAAAATTAAATCTCCCAAAGGGTATTTCTTCTTGGTTTAATGTATTTTTTTATGTTGATCCAAAAGGCCATTATTAAATAAATAATAAGGGGCGAACCCATGGTAATAAAGGAAGTATAGATAAAGTACAGGCGTATTTTACTGGAAGAAATACCAAATCTGTCTCCCAAATAGCTACAAACGCCAAATACCTTTTTTTCAACAAAAAACTTTACCTTTTCCATACTGTGTGCAACGAAGTTATAAAACTTTTACTCTTTTAAAGGATTTATTTGCCAGCCTTCTTTCATAAAATGCTTCGGTCTTTCTGGAAGGAGCAGGTTAATGAGGGTATTCACGCTTAAGCCTACTCCCAATGAGATACCAATTTTACCTAAATCTGATATGGCATTGGTTCTGTATAAGGAATTTAAAACCAATATGGTTCCAATAGCTGCGCCTGTTGTAAGGGTTGATTTTAGCATTACCCTACCAATGCCCATTCTCCTAAAGCCTAACACATCGCAATATCGTATTTCCTTCACCTGCATTTGTTGTCCCATTTTACTTGCCAGTGGGTTATTTGCATCCATCAATTGTATACCTAAAACAAAACTGCTGTCTTTAATTTCTGTAAGTGTGTTTTTAAAGGTTTCGGTTTGACCCAAGTAACCGCGGTACTGAATGGATAAAACATCACCTTCCTTGGCTTCAATGAGTTTGCCATTACCCGCGTTAATAAACACTATACGCTGGGCAAATAGCATTTGTGTTAAGCATATTAATGCCACTAAGAGGCAGGTGCATTTGCTGGTTTTAATAAATAATTTCCAATGGCGCATTTTAAACATCGTTTGTCCTTACAATAATAATTTTTTAATTGAATCCATGCTTGTGTTTCTTTAGCTTTTGTTGTTGTTAATCCCAAGCTTTTCCATTCTTCTATAATTTTGTTGTTTTCTCCAGGTATAAATTCTAACCAATCTAATGCTTTTATACATAAATTCTCTTGTCCATTTACTTTTCCATATGAAAAAAGGTAGGGAATAAACACATTGATAAATAAGGAATCAAGCATATTTTTACTCAATGCAATTTTCTCATAATGGCTTGCTTTTCCTTGAGGATGCAGCTCTCCAATTTCAATTTTTTGTTTAACATCCCATTGTAGAAATGCATATACTTTCTTTATATTGTTTTCCTCTAATATAAATTGCAACAATGCTCTTTGGTTTTTCATTAATTCTGCAAATTGAAAAAGCCTAATAGTTGGAAAATTTGCTGGTCTTGTTTTCCCAAATTTCCACATACTTACATCCATTGTATTTAAGCTGTATTTACTTTTTAAAAAGTTAAATTCTCTTTGCAAAATTAAGTGGTATTGTGATTGCATAGGCTTATTTAAAAAGCCCGCCACGCCTAAAACCAATGCTTGTAACGAAAAGCTTTGTAAAGTGTTTTTTTGAACAATTTCATAAGGCAAATTCTTGCATAAAATTTCAAAAGGTAATGCGTTTATTTTTTGCCCAAAGGCACTGGCCATTTGAAAATAAAATACTTCTTCCCAGTGGCCATTTCTATCCTTTAATAAATGTAAAATTTGTTGGTATTTTAATTCCAAACGTTCTGCCACTAAGCGCTCCATCCAAAAATAGAGTATTTCTGAGGGTGGCTTTATAAATAGGCCTTTACAAGCAATGTCAAATTGTGTTTTTTGTAATTCTACATATTTATCAAGCATGCTTACAGGCAATAAATCTTTCAATTCTAAGGTAGGTATTTCCTCTTTCGTTTTATTGTAAATAATCTGGTCGTGCTCCCATACCACATGCAAAATTACATTGTCGTAGGCAGGGTCTTTTGAATGGCCATGTTTTATCCAATCACTGCTTTTAATGTGTATTTCAATATTGCCTGCCCAAAACACGCCAGCGCACTCAATTTGTGCATGGAAAAAATCTGGCCCGGCATTTCTGTTTAACTCACCTGGTTTAATAATTTGGAGTTTTTCTCCGCTGCTTGTTTGTAAGGTATGTTTAAGCAAAATTTTTTGTTGCCATACATATTGCAATAAATCTTCGTTCATTGGTATTAAGTTTGAGTTAAATAGTTGTTTCTCCCAAAAATAATTAATGCCCTAGAATGCCCAATTGGCGCTTGTTTCATTCAAACACTCTAGAAGCATTTTTATTGGCACTTGAAATCTTGAAACCTATGTCCTACATTGCCCTACTAATTATTATCTAGTTTATATGAAAAAGTTCCTTATCGCCTTGTCGTTTTTATTAATGCAGGCCTCTGTTTGGTCCCAAACTGCGTTGCCTGCTGCTTGGTCCTTCACAAATCCTAGTCCTACCGAAGATTCTACCATTTGTCCAAGTGGTTGGAAAACCAGGTTGAACCTCACAGTCTCTGGAACTACCCCTTATACCTATTCTGCAGGAAGCGACGGAAACGCATCTTGTCGCTTGGATGGCCAAAATGAATATGTGCAAATTTGGTTCGCCGAAAAGCCAGGTGCATTAACATACTATATTAAGGGAACAGGCATTTCTCCAAACCCTGCCTTTCAAGGTTCTTTTAATGTACAAGAATCTGTTGATGGTATAACCTGGACAGATTTGCGTGCGCACACTACCATGACACTTTCGTTTGTGCAATTTACTGAAACACCCGCTTCGGCAAGTAGGTATATTCGCTTTTTTTATACTACCAAAGTTTCTGGTAGCAATGTTTCTCTAGATAATGTTGTTTTAGCTAAGCCAACTGCCAGCGCAACTGCAAGCATCAATGTAAAACGTAACGGGGTTTCATTGGTAAATGGTGCAACACAAATAATTGGAAATGTTGCTTCAACTAATTATACCATTAAAAATGAAGGAACTGCAAGTGCTTTATCTATATCTTCTATTGCTTTAAGTGGCGCCAATGCTGCAGATTATAGCATTAGCAATGCACCAACAAGTATTGCTGCAAATGATTCTGCAAACTTTACTTTAAATTTTAGTCTTGCAAATGCTGGATCAAGATATGCTGCATTAACTATTAATAGCAACTCCACAGATAACAGTACCTATATTCTCAATCTTTATGGAATTGCTGGAACATTGGCAAGTCAGCCAACAGCCCAGGCAACTGCTTTAACATTTAGCAACCAAAAAGCATATACTTTTAATGTAGCTTATACAGAGGCTAACCCAAAACCAGATGGCTACATTGTATTGCGTAAAACAGGTGCTGCCATAACAGAAGTTCCTGTAGACGGGCAAACATACCAACGTGGCGATTATATTGGTAACGCCCAAGTTGCCTTTATTGGGTCTGGCGCTTCTTTTAAGCCAAGCTATGTACTTGCAGGCACTACTTATAATTTTGCAGTTTTTGCAGTAAATGGCCCTGCCGGTTTTGAAAATTACCTCACAAGTTCTCCTTTGGCTTCGAGCCTAACAACTCCAGGCGGAAACCCAGGTAGCTATTATGGCAGTATTGATCCCAAATCTTCTAATTTTATTTCGCAATTGTCGGCTAAAATTAATGTGCACGATACCATTTATTACAGTAACTACACCGCAACCATCGTAAATAATTTTATTACAAGAGATACTAGCGCTGGTCGCAAGCTTGTAAATTGTGTATATACTTCTAATGCATATATCTACAACGAACCATTTGTTTGGTGGGGAAATGGAAATGGAACATTAACGCGCGAACATACCTATCCACAAAGCTGGATGCCTAGTAATAATGGTGGTGCATGGCCAAATGGTTCAAACGGAAAAGAAGTTCCAGAATACAACGACCAACATCATTTGTTTCCGGCAGACCAATTGCAAGCAAATGGTTTGCGTTCAAACAATCCTTTTGGGGAGGTTAAAACTATTACTACCCAAAATGGCGATTGTAAATTGGGTAAAGATTCTGCCAACAATACGGTGTTCGAACCAAGAGATTCTCAAAAAGGAGATGTAGCCAGAGCATTATTTTATATGTGTACCATGTACAATGGCGTAAATGGTATCAATTGGGGCTTCTACTTTGCCAATGGTGCCAAACAAACCGAAGCAATTTTGAAAAAATGGCACCAATTAGATCCACCAGATGCATTTGAAATTGCTAGAAATGAATACATCGCTTCAACGCAAAAAAATAGAAACCCTTTTATTGATCATCCAGAATGGGCGGCACGTATTAATTTCAATACAATGGTATACATTCCTGCAGATACTTCTTCTTCAGGCCTTGCTGTACTTGATAATCAGCCAGCATTTCAAGTGTATCCTAATCCTGCAAATGAGTATTTAAATATTGTACAATTATTGCCGAACCAAAATGCAACATTTGAATTGTTTGATGCAGCTGGAATAAAAATTAAAGAAGGCAATGCATTAACTGAAAATAAAATTGATATGAAGGAATTAAGTACCGGTTTCTACATCATCAAATTGTCATCTTCACGCGGAATTTCACACCAAATAATTCTTAAAAATTAGAGGCTAAATAGATAGATCCCGCCATTTTAGGCGCAAATTGGGGTCATAAATTGGTATTTTTTTCATTAAAATAAAATGTAAAATATTGAATTGTAGGCAATTAGCAATAATTGCCTACAATTGATTTTGTTGAATTCAGAAATAAAAATAAATTACTAGCCGTAAATAAAGCCTTCATCTATAATTTTTTTAAAGAGAAGTATTTATTAAAGTAATCGAGAAACATAGAAAATAAATAAATAAACAAATAGATATAATTATGGAAAAAACAATTACTAAAAAGAGGGCAAATTCAGGCAGAAATGTCTTATTGCTTACAGTAATGCTTGCTTTGTTTTCCTTTGGAAAACTAATTGCACAGCCACTGAGTGGTACCTACACTGTAGGTACAGGAGGAAATTATGGTACCATTAGTGCGGCTTTAACTGCATTAAGTACAAATGGTGTAAGTGGTCCTGTTACCATGAACATCTTACCAGGTACTTATTCTACTACAACTACCATTGCAATTGGAGCTTATACTGGTGTAAGTGCAACCAATCCATTGGTATTTGATGGCGGTAATGCGGCAACAACAACCATTACGGGTGCAGTTGCAAGTGGCGCTATAGTAACTGTTAACTTAGCTAAATATGTAACGGTTAAAAATTTAACCATTACCAATACCAATGCAGGTTCTTGTTCGGGTGTGGGTATTATTGGTAGTGCAACTACCAATGCTGGTACAGGAACAACCATTGCAAAATGTATTGTAAATTTACCTAATGTGGGTACCGCAACTTCAGTTGGTATTATGGCAACACAAACTGCCTCTGGTTATGGAACTGCAAGTATTACTTGGGTTGATTCAGTAAATGTAGATAGTAATACCATTAATGGTGGTTACTATGGTATTTATTTCTATAATACTACAACCGTAACAGGTACCTACAACCGTGAAATTAAAGTAAGAGGAAATACCTTAAACAATATTTACTACTACGGTTTATACTTATACTCTATGCAAAATGGTATTGACATTATTGGAAATACCTTAAACATGGCTTCTACTTCTTACTATGGTATTTATTGCTATTATAATTATAACCACTTTGCGGGCCATAATCCAACTCGTATCATAGGAAACAAAATATACAATACAGCTTATAGTGTTTATTATTATTATAATACAGCACTTGCTACAAACCCTGCTCAAATTTTTAACAACGTAATTGTTGGTAGACCAGGTGTTTACAATTATGGTTTCTACCATTACAATGGTTCTACTTATACTGGTAACTCTTTAATGTATAACAATACCGTTAAATGTTTGGGTTCAACTTATGGCTATGGTATTTATTATTATAACAATACTGCTGGTGGTAACATTAGCTGTATGAATAATAATTTCATCTACAATACTACTTCTTCTGGTTATTATGCTGCTTATTTCAGTACCAACCCTACAAATCCAACAGGTGGACAAGCTGTAAATAACAATAACTATTATATGTCTGGTGCCAGTGCGCCAAACTTGGTTTATAGAGGTGGTGCTTATAC
>CANFHJ010000015.1 GCA_947446605.1 Bacteroidota bacterium
CCGAATATAATTTATGACAATTTGTCTTAATATTGGGCATAACTAGTTTATACAAGCAACAAACCTTCTCCTATATACCCAAGCTTGCTTGTATTGGGGCAGTTTTGTTTCCTTATTTAAATCTAAAAATAAATATACAACTTTAATTATAAGTTCAAGTAATAAGTGCAATTTTCTTTAAACACTGAATAAAATTTATTAATAGCGTAATTGCTGTTTTATCCCTCCAAAATTCGAATCAAATCATTGTTGATATAATACACTTCCCTGCCATCTGTTTGTGAACTTAGGATGCCTAATTCTGTTAGTTGAAGCATGTATTTGGTTAAGGTTGTTCTGCTTTTGGCACCTGTTATTTCACCTACCAGTTTTTGTTTGATATAGGGCTGCGAAAACAATGCTTGGTTCAATTCATAACTGTACCACTTTATTTTGGCATTGGCATATTGATAGGTAATAGCCATTTGTGCCAAAATTTCATCAATTTTTTGGTTGCTTTGTTCTGCCGTTCCTTCCACTGCCTTTAGCATAAAAAGTATCCAAGGCTTCCACATGCCACGCTGGGTAACACCTGCCAAATGATAATAGTAATCGTCTTTGTGGTGAATAATATATTTGCTTAAATATAAAACGGGATGTGTAAGAAGTTTTTGGTCTACCAAATACAGCAAGTTTAAAATTCGGCCAGTTCTGCCATTGCCATCAATAAATGGGTGAATAGCCTCAAATTGATAATGGGCAATAACCATCTTTAATAGTGGGTCCAAGCCTTTTTCTTGATTTAAAAAGGCAAATAAATTGTCTATCTTTTTTTCAATAATTCCAGCGCCCCTTGGTGGCGTGTAAATTATTTCTCCCGCCCTAAACTCACTTTGCCCGCGCTTTATAACTACTTGCGATTGCGGCGAACGAATACCCTGCCTGGTGTTTTTTATTTGTTGAAATATTTTTACCGCAACCGACTTATCAAATGTTTTCTTTTTTTGTAGTGCGCCGTATCCTCCCCATAAGGCTTCTCTATAACGCAAAACTTCCTTGGTTGCAGGGTTTGCTAATTCTTCTTTGGTTTGATCCGATATGGCTTTGTATAATTCGTCCTCTGTTGTGAAAATATTTTCAATAGCCGTAGAGCTCTGCGCTTCCTGCAAGGAAATGGTATTTACCAACATCAATGGATTTGGAATGCGCATAATATTTTTATTTAACGCTGCCAGTGCCCTCGACGATAAACCCCATTGTAGCAAAATATCTTTGTCTATTATTTCGTCTGCTATTGGTAATTCTGGTAAATCATTATAAGGTATGGTTCTATCGAAAACCCCCTTTTTTGATTTGTTCATTTTTTTAGAATTATTGGACATGTGGTAAAAATAGGTCCATTTTTTGAATAAATCAAGCTATCTGTTCATTTTTTACTAAAAAACTGAACATATCATAAAAATCTGTTCAAATTGCTCGTTTTTAGAAACAGCCTATAGTGTAATATGTATATTTGTTAAAACAAATTATTTTACCATGAAAAACTTTCTCTTCTTCCTTTTTCTTATTGCAGCAATTGGTTCGGCAAAAGCGCAAAAAGTATTTGGTGTAAACTATGCCAACCAAGCAGATGTAAAAGTTTTTGTGGTGCAGTACCAAAACCAAGCCGATTTAAAAGTATACAAAGTGAAATACAGCAACCAAGCGGGAAACAACGATGGCCATTGGTTCTTCACTGATTACAGCAACCAGGCCCAAAAGAAAATTTTCTTTGTAGATTACGCCAACCAAGCGGATATTAAAATATTCTTTGTGCAATACGAAAACCAAGCTGGATGGATCAATGCCTCCAAAAAAAGTTTTATGTATTAATTAAAAATACGAAATCTAAACCTCATCCTCATCCTCAATATGCAGATCTTACACAAAGCAAATACCCGCGGTTACGCCAACCACCAATGGCTCAAATCTTTTCATACCTTTAGTTTTGCCAATTATTATAACCCAGAACGGGTGCATTTTGGTGCCTTGCGTGTGCTCAACGATGATGAAGTGGCTGCTGGAATGGGATTTGGCAAGCACCCGCATGAAAATATGGAAATTATCTCCATTCCTTTAGAAGGAGATTTGGAACACCAAGACTCCATGGGAAATACCACCGTAATAAAAAATGGCGATATACAAGTGATGAGTGCGGGTACTGGAATTTTCCATAGCGAATACAATAAGAACAAAGACAGGCTGACTAAATTTTTGCAAATTTGGGTTTTCCCTAATCAACAAAATGTAACGCCGCGCTACGATCAAATTACCCTTCATAAAGCCGATCGTAAAAATTGTTTGCAACAAATACTTTCTCCAAATGTTGCCGATGAAGGCGTTTGGATTCACCAAGACGCCTGGTTTCATTTGGCAGATTTAGATGCAGGTGTGAAATTAAATTACACGCTTAAAAATCCTGCAAATGGAGTATATGTTTTTGTGCTTGCCGGCGATGTTCTTATAAATAACCAAAGCCTCAATCAACGCGATGGACTTGGCCTTTGGGAATTAGATGCGTTTCCTATTGAAGCCTTCAGCAACCAGGTTGAATTGCTATTAATGGAAGTGCCGATGTGCTAAATTAGCGGTTGAATTTCAAACGCTTGCCCTTTTCACTTTCATCAAATTTGCCATTTTCATAAACCAATTTGCCATTCACAAGGGTATGTGTTACCACCGAATCAAATTGGGTTCCCTCAAATGGGCTCCAGCCACATTTGTACAATATATTATTTTTGCTTACCGTATAGTGTTGGTTCAAATCTACCAAAACCAAATCGGCATAATAACCTTCTCTGATAAAGCCCCTGCGGTCTATTTCAAATAAAATAGCCACGTTATGACAAGCTTTTTCTACTATTTTTTCTAAACTCAATTTGCCTTGCTTGTATAATTGCAACAAGGCATTTAAGCTATGCTGAACCAATGGTCCGCCCGAAGGCGCCTTTAAATAAGATTGGCTTTTTTCTTCTAAAGTATGCGGCGCATGGTCTGTAGCAATTACGTCAATTCTATTTTCATTAATTGCTTTCAAAATGGCATCTCTGTCGCTGGCATTTTTAACCGCCGGATTCCATTTAATGAAATTGCCCTTGGTGGCATAATCTTCTTGTGAAAACCACATATGGTGCACGCAGGCTTCAGCGGTAATTTTTTTCTGAACCAAAGGCAGCGTTGGGTCGAACAGTGCCAACTCTTTTGCTGTACTTATATGAAGAATATGCAAGCGGGTTTGGTGCTTTTTAGCAAGCCCCACCGCAAAGGAAGAAGATATATAACAGGCTTCTTCATTTCTTATGCGGGCATGAAAGGTAGCATCAATGTCTTCTCCAAATTCCTCCACAATGGCAGCTTGGTTTCTTTTAATCAATGGGTCGGTTTCGCAATGGGTAGCTATCAAAGTTTTTACTTCACTGAAAATACTTTCCAATGCCTTTGGATCGTCTACCAACATATCGCCAGTACTCGAACCCATGAATATTTTTACACCGCAAATTTTAGTTTCATCTACCTTTAATAACTCTTGTAAGTTATGGTTGGTAGTACCCATAAAAAAACTATAATTGGCCAAACTACATTGTGCCGCGCGATCGTATTTTTGTTCCAATAATTCTATAGTAGTAGCTGCAGGGGAGGTATTGGGCATTTCCATATACGAGGTAATACCGCCAGCAACGGCCGCTTTGGCTTCGGTATAAATTTCACCTTTGTGTGTTAAACCGGGTTCCCTAAAATGTACTTGATCGTCTATTAAGCCAGGTAAAAGGTATTTGCCTTCTGCATTAATAACAATATCTGCAGGCATTGCAATTCCTTGGCGTTCTATTTTTTCAATGAAATTTCCTTTGATAAAAACGTCTGCATGAAAGATCTCTCCTTCATTGATGAGTTTGGCATTTTTAATTAATATAGTTTTCATTCTGCTACGAACTTACTAAATTTGATTGCAAATGGAGAATTTAATAGAGATAGTTTTACGAAGTGTATCGGTTTATTTGTTTATGATTATTGCCCTGCGCTTAATGGGTAAGAAAGAATTGAGTCAGCTCAACACCTCCGATTTAATTCTAATTCTCCTTATTTCCAATTCGGTTCAAAATGCCATGGTAGGCTCAGATTCCAGCCTGCAGGGGGGCTTAGTTGCTGCCTCCAGTTTGTTTGTTTTAAATTATATTCTAAAACAGGTCTTGTACCGCAATGCCAAATTTCAGAATTTAGTAGAAGGGGAGGCCCTTGTTTTAATTTATAAAGGTGAGCTGAACCTAGCCAATTTGCAGAAAGAAAAAATAAGTATTGCCGAACTACAAGAAGCCATCAGAGAGCATGGTGTTTCTGAATTTTCTGAAGTGGGTTTAGCTATGTTGGAACGCGATGGAAATATTTCTGTAGTTTCCAATAACATGGAAAAGCAACACCTGTATAAGCGCAAAAAGGGTTTATCCATGCGTCTTTCAAGAAAAAAATAGAAAAAGCTATTTGTCATTCCTTACTTTCGTGACTTAGCTAATTCCTTTGACAAAAAATCCTAAGTTCTTTCCTTGGCTAGCTTTTGCAGCCGTTGCCTTTTTCTGGGGTACCACCTTTTTGGGTATTTCCATTGGCGTAAAAACCTTGCCTCCATTGTTTATGGCTGCCTGTAGGCATACCATTGCGGGTTTTATTTTGCTTACTTATTTTCTATTGAAGGGTTATAAATTACCCGAATGGAAATCCATGAAATCTTATGGAATTAATGGAATTTTGATGTTAGCAGGTGGCAATGGTATTATCAGTTGGGGCATGCAATATGTTGGAAGTGGCCTAACCGCGCTCATTTGCGCACTAACACCGGTTTATATAGTGCTTATCAATAAAATTTTAGGCGACAAAGAAAAGCTGCATCCCTTTGCTATTTTGGGTTTTGTGATTTGTATTGCAGGACAATTTTTCTTGTTTAAAGACAAAATAAAACTTTTTGAAAACGACTTGTACTTTTGGGGAATTATGGCAGTATTGCTCTCTAATTTCCTTTGGGCCTTGGGAACCGTATATTCTAAAAACCATAAAACAGATGCCCACCCATTGTTTGCAAGTGCCATGCAAATGATTCCTGGCGGTTTTCTGTTGTTCATTGTTTCTTTTCTGCGTGGTGAAATTCACGATTTACATCCAGCGCCAGAAGCCATTTATGCCTTGGCCTACCTCATTGTTTTTGGATCCATCATTGCCTACGGATCATACATGTATATCCTCAAACAATTGCCTGCAACCATTGTTTCTACTTATGCCTATATCAATACCATCGTTGCCATTTTATTGGGTTATATTGTGCTCCATGAAGCATTAGATTATACAACCATCGTTTCAGTAATTCTAACACTCATTGGCGTATTTCTCGTAAGTCAAAATTCTGCCAAAAGCCATTAGCTTTATGAATTATGAATTATGAATGATGAATGATGAATTTGAAAATATTTATCTTTTCCAAAATGACCATAAAGATGGCAGACCGGCGTCATAAAAGTCTCGATTCTCGTCTCTCGATTCTCGTTTCTTAAAGAAAAAAACATGATTGAAAAAACAAACCTCCATCCGCGTAACGCGCATAGAAACGGATATGATTTTCCTGCATTAATTGCCAGTTTACCTGCGCTTGCTGCATTTGTTGGGCCTAATAAATATGGTAACCAAAGTATAGATTTTGCCAATCCTAAAGCGGTAAAAACTTTAAATGCCGCGCTCTTGAAGCATTTTTACCATGTGAACGATTGGGATATTCCTGCATCCTATTTGTGCCCTCCCATTCCTGGAAGAGCAGATTATGTGCATTTCCTTTCAGATGTACTAGCAGAATCCAACAAAGGAAAAGCACCTTCCAATATCATTGGTTTAGACATAGGCACAGGTTCCAATCTCATTTATCCGCTTTTGGGTCAGGCCGTTTACAATTGGAAATTTGTAGGAACAGAAACAGATGCAGTAGCCATACAAAATGCCCAAAAAATAATTGATGCCAATACTGCCGTCCAAGGCAAAATAGAATTGCGCAGGCAATACCAAAACACAGCTTATTTCAATGGAATTATTCAAGCAAATGAGCATTTTGATTTTACCATGTGTAATCCGCCCTTCCATGGAAGTGCCGAAGAGGCTATGGGTGCAGCCATTAGAAAAGTAAGTAACCTCAATAAAAAAATGGTTCAAAAGCCAGTTTTAAATTTTGGTGGAACCAATCAAGAACTATGGTGCAAAGGCGGTGAAACCAATTTTATTAAAAACATGATGGACGAAAGTGTAAAATATGCCCGTGCTTGTTTTTGGTTTACCAGTTTGGTTTCTAAAGGAAATACCCTCGATAGTTTGGGTGCAAAAATAAAGAGCTTACCCATTCAAGAAACCCGTTTAATTGAAATGAGCCAAGGGCAAAAGCAAAGCAGGTTTATTGCATGGACATTCCTCACCAAACCCGAGCAATCGCAGTGGCGCGCTAAATTTTGGTCCTAGTTTTTTTTGATTAATAATTTCAGGTTCAATCTTAATAAACCAATTGCCTATTGCCCCACAATAGTTTATAATTTAAATTAGGGCTATATGGAAGAAAATGAAAAAGCCCGCAACAAGGAAACGGGGCGACTAGGAGAAGATTTAGCCACGCAATTTTTAGCGCGTTCGGGCTATCAAATTATTGAAAGAAATTATGTAGCAGGGAAAGTTGAAATTGACTTAATCTGTAGGAAAGACAAGCTTTTGGTCTTTGTTGAAGTGAAGTCGAGATTCAATGCTTTGGTGCAACCAGAACAAGCTGTAGATTTTGCCAAACAGAAAAATATGGCCCGCGCTGCCAGCGTCTATTTATATAAAAATGCCATTGTCGACCCCATCCGTTTTGATATCATTGCCATCAATTTTTTTCATGGAAAAGTTGATATAGCCCACTTCGAAGATGCATTTTATCCGGTTTTCTATAAATAATATTTCTGCAAAATTCTTTCCTTTGCTAACCAATAGAATGGGCAAACTATGAATATTGAAAAACAATTGGCTTTAGAACATTCCAAACCCAATGCACTTCTGATTGTTAATTTTATTGGGGATGATCAAAAGAAATTCAAAGAATTGTTAGCTGTATTTGCAAAAGGAGATGTGCGCCTTACCCAAAGAGCCGCATGGCCTTTAAGTATTGTCTTAGAACAATATCCTGCATTGGCTAAAAATCATGTTCCTTTTTTTGTTTCCTTATTAGACATACAACTTCATGTTGCTGTAAAAAGAAATGTGCTTAGGCTATTGCAAACTATACCAATTCCAGAAAGCGAATTAGGCACCCTGGCAGATAAATGTTTTCAATACTTGCATGATAGGCACGAACCAATTGCCGTGAAAGCCTTTGCCATGACAGTTCTCTACAAAATTTGTTTGTTGGAACCAGAACTTAAAAATGAAGTAATACCAACCATTGAAGACATGCTCCCTTTTGCCAGCGGCGGCATTTTAGCCCGTGGCAAAAAAGTCCTAGCCCAATTAGCAAAAATTAAAGTGCAGTAGCAGGTGTCTTAATAATTTCTTTAATCTCTCCAACAGTTCTCTCTCCAAATAAACAGCTGCAAGTTTTTAATTATTATTGCTTCAATGAAAAAATTTCTTTTCAGCAAACCAGTTTGCTTTGTGTTTTTTGTTCTGCTAGTTGTTAATCAGTCATTGCATGCACAAAAGCCTGTTTTATTGAAAACAGGTGTTGCAGATTCTGCTTTACTCGATTATAAAACCATTGGCGATACTTGTTTTTTTAAAGTTAAACAAGGTGGCTTTTTTCAGCTTTGGAAAACAGATGGAACTACCGCTGGAACGGTGCTTGTGAAGGATTCTTTTGTGAGCGAAATTGGCAATTTTGTTTCCTTAAATAATACACTTTATTTCTTTGGTCCGAACCGATTTGGCAAACCTGCCTTATATAAATCTAATGGTACAAAATTAGGTACGGTAGTGGTTCGAAACTTCTCTGCCGATTCATCTATTTTGTTAGGATTAAGCGTAATAAACAATGTAGGCTATTTTAGTTATATGCATGGCAATCCTCATTACGAAGGCATTTGGAAAACCTATGGTGATTCTGCAGGAACCACTGAAATAAAAGCGGGTATTTTAGTAAAAAAAACATTTCAAAACAATGCGTTTTTTAAAGCTGGAACCACACCAATTATTTTTATGGTTAACAATCCCGGTAGCAGCTATGCTGCCATTTGGAAAACAGATGGAACACTTGCAGGAACCATGAAATTAAAAGACAGTGCTTTTTTGTATAGCATTAGTAAAATTGGAGGATTGGTGCAAACCACAACTTGCACCATCTTTACTGATTATGCTGGCGCGTCAAATTTATGGCGCAGTGATGGAACTGTTGCAGGCACCTATATTCTTCGCGGCGGGAGTATCAATAATTTAACATTGTACAACAACAATGCCTATTTTTTATCGGGTGCAATTTATAAAGCATTGAACAAAACTGATGGCACTTCAACAGGTGCAGTGTTAGGTTTAAGTAATGTGGGCAATAGCCTTGGCGTATTGGGAAATAAATTGTTTTTGGGAGGAAAAGACAACAACGATTGGGAACCATATGCCGGAGATGGCACGCCTGCTAATACCAATTTGTTAAGAGATATTCATTTGGGAGCAGATGCGGGTGGTTCAGATCCAAGATATTATACAGCATTAAATAATACGATGTTTTTTATTGCCAACAACAATGTGCATGGCGATCAAATATACCGCAGCAATGCCACTATTGCTGGAACTACACTGGCCTATGCCTTAGCAGATACCATTCCTGGTTTTAATACAAAAGGCTTAAGTGCAAGTGGTTCTTATCTCTTATTTGTTTCAAACAACAATGCATTGTATGTGTTGCGTCCTACAGCAAATCCAGCTGGTTTATTCGGTTCGAACCAAATGCCGATGCTGAAAGTATTTCCCAATCCAACCAATTCAATACTTTATATTGATTACCCTGCATCCCAAAATACCTTTATTCAATTGCATTCATACCTTGGACAAGAAATTTTAGCAGTACCTTTTACCAATAAATTAGATTTATCGGCCCTCAGCAAAGGAATTTACTTCCTCAGCATTACTGACAAGGATAAAAAATATACGCAAAAAATTATTGTTGATTAGTCGTTTGTTTTTAAAACCAAAAACAAGCAACCAAAGAAAAAAGCCAGAAGCCAGCTGCCAGAAACCAGAAACCAGAGAAAAAAGCCAGAAGCCAGCTGCCAGAAGCTAGCTGCTAATACCCATACTTCTCCTTCCATCTCGCTTTTAAAAAAGCACGCTGTTCATTTTCTCTGGCATTGTTTCCTGGTTCGTAAAATTTCTGTCCAGCTATGTTATCGGGTAAAAATTCTTGTTCCACAAAATTGTTTTCGTATGCATGCGCATAGCCATAATTCTTGCCGTAGTTTAATTCTTTCATCAATTTGGTTGGTGCATTTCTTAAATGCAAAGGAATCTCTAAGTTGCCTGTTTTTTCAACTGTTTCCATGGCTTGGTTAATGGCCATATAAGAGGCATTGCTCTTTGGCGATGTGGCCAAATAAACGGCACATTGCGATAAAATTATCCGCGATTCTGGCATCCCAATTTTATGCACGGCATCAAAACAATTACTCGCAATTAAGAGTGCATTGGGATTTGCATTTCCAATATCTTCACTCGATAAAACCAACAGTCGTCTGGCAATAAATTCTACCGATTCACCTCCAGCCAACATCCTTGCCAACCAATACACTGCGGCATTTGGATCGCTGCCCCTTATAGATTTTATAAAGGCCGAAATAACATTGTAATGTTCTTCGCCACCTTTATCGTATTTGGTAGTTTTCTTTTGTAATATTTTTCCAACCCATTCATTGGTTAAAATAATTTCTTCTTGGTCTAGCACTTGGCTTACCAATAATTCCAAGAGGTTTAAGAGTTTTCTACCATCACCTTCGCTGTGTTGCAACAAGAGCTCATTCTCTTTTAAAATAATTTTATGTTGTTTTAAATAGTCGTCCTTTTCTATGGCTTGGTGCAGTAAGTCTATGAGTTCATCTTTGCTCAATTCATTTAAAACATATACCTGCGACCTGCTCAACAAGGCATTGTTTACTTCAAAGCTTGGATTTTCTGTTGTGGCGCCAATTAAAATAATAGTACCATTTTCAACAGCACCCAATAAGGCATCTTGCTGACTTTTATTAAACCGATGGATCTCATCTAGAAACAACAATACCTTGCCTATTTTTTTTGCTTCCTCAATTACCTTTCTAACTTCTGCAACGCCCGCTTGAATGGCACTTAAATAATAAAAATGTAAGCCTAATTCATTGCCAATTATTTTTGCAAGCGTTGTTTTTCCAACTCCTGGAGGTCCCCAAAAAATCATCGATGGAATATTTTTATGTTGGATGGCCTGGTACAAAGGTGCACCTGGAGCAATTAAATGTTGTTGCCCAATCATGTCCTCAATGCGCAATGGTCTAACACGCTCAGCAAGTGGTTTTAATGGCGTTGAAACTGTCATAAAATTACCTAAATTTAGAAATGCTTATATTTGCCAAAGTAATGCAAAAAATATTTCTACTTCTTTATTTTTTATGCGCATGGTTTGGTTCAAACCAATTGTATGCCCAAACCCTTGTGCCAATGGATACTTCCATGTATTCGGTGGAGCTTGGAACCTATTTTGAAGGTAAAGCATCATACTATGCCAATAGCCTCCATGGGAAAAGAACTGCCAGTGGACAAAAATACAATAGAAATAAACTCACAGCTGCCCATAGAACTTTGCCATTAGGCTCGCGCTTAAAAGTTACCAATAAGCAAAATGGTAAATGGGTTATTGTGGTGGTAAACGACAGAGGTCCTTATTCTAAAAAATATATTTTAGATTTATCCTACCGTGCAGCTAAGCACCTTGGCATGACCCGTGGAAAAGGTTATGCAAAAGTGGTGATTGAATTGTTGCCAATAAAAGACGAGCCCTGGCCACAAAAACATGTGCCAGAGCCTGCTGGTCAAGGACTACAAAATTAGCCTCAACTATAAACTATCAATTATATCCAAGATTATTCTAATTGATTCATCTAAAATCAAATTGCTATCATCTGGATTTGTCTCTTTCAATTTGGCCTTTTGCGCTTCTCTTTCTTTTTTCTTAAGCTCACCAATTTCCAATTCAGCTTTGTATTTCTGCTCGTTTAAAGTTAAATACTTTCTGTCTCTATTGGATTTAACTGTAGCAATATCTTCTAACAAAAAGGTATACGCTTGCGAAGATTGCATGCGGCCATCATGCCTTCCAATAAGCAATGGTAATTTACGGTGCACTAAATTCATGCTCACATACATTTGAGGTTTAATTTCATCGTAAGGAAGGGCAAATTTGCTGGCCTCCTCGCCATATTCTTTATCTGAATATAAGCTAGGAAATTCTATATCTGGAATTACACCTTTAAACTGTGTACTGCCTCCAGAAATTCTATAAAATTTAGCAATGGTGAGTTTTAATTGTCCCAATTTTTTACCATCAATATTTACAAAATTATTGAGGTCTAATAAATTTTGAACCGTTCCCTTACCATACGTTTTTTCTCCAATTACCAAGCCTCTGTCGTAATCTTGAATGGCTGCTGCAAAAATCTCTGAAGCCGAAGCACTGAACCTATTTACCAAAACAGTCATAGGTCCTTCCCAGGTAATACTTTCATCATTGTCTTCCTCAGCTTTGCTGGCGCCAAAATGATCTTTAACGGTTACTACAGGACCTTTTTTAATAAACAATCCTGTAAGCTCAACTGCTTCTTGTAAACTACCGCCGCCATTGTTTCTCAAGTCAATTACCAAGGCTTGTATGGTATCTTTCTTTAAATCTTCAATCAATTTTTTTACATCACGGGTAGTACTTTTGTAGTTTTTATCTCCTTTTTGCAAGGCAGCTACATCTAAATAAAAAGTAGGTAAAACAATAACGCCAACTTTAAAGCGCTTGCCATTGTGCATCACAACTTTGGTGCTGCTTTTAGCCCCTTGGTCTTCCAAAACAATTTTGTCGCGAACAATTTCAATAATCTTGGTTTTATTGTTAATGGCATCGTTTGAAATAATTTCTAAGCGCACTGTTGTACCTTTTTTGCCTCTTATTAAACTTACCACATCATCCAAACGCCAGTCTAATACATTTACCATTTCACCCTCTTTTCCTTGTCCTACCGCTGCAATTTTATCATTGGCAAATAGTAGTTTGCTTTTATCGGCCGGGCCACCTTTTACCACTTCCCTAATTTTGGTATACTCGTTTTCTGTAGTTAATGTAGCACCAATTCCCTCTAGACTTAAGCTCATTGTAGTTGCAAAATCTTCTGCTGCCCTTGGTGAGAAATAATTGGTATGTGGATCTGCAATTTCTGTTAAGGCATTGGCAAAAAAAGAAAACACATCTTCATTTTTTGTTTTGGCCAATTGTTTCAAAAGATTGTAATAACGTTTGCGCAAAATTTCAGAATAGCTTTTAAAGTCTTTGCCATCTGCTTTTAATTGTAAAGCTTCACTTTTTGTTTTTTGCTTCCACAATAAATCATATTCTCTCTGCGATTTTACCCAAGGCGCATGGTCTCTATCCAATTCAAAAGAATCATTTTGGTTGAAATCAAACTCTTGGTTCAATAAATCAAAAGTATATTGAATACGCTCGTATAAGCGTGTTTGGTATAAATTGTAAATGGTAAAAGCCTTGTCTACATTTCCTTGCATCAAATCATCGTCAAATTGGTACCTGAATTTCTCCAATTTGTCCATATCAGCTTGCAAAAAGTAAACACGCGCTGGGTCTAAATTTTCAATATAGTTGTCAAATAATTGCGACGACAATGAATCGTCAATGGCTACTTTGCGGTAATGGTAGGAGTTTAAAACCTGACCAATTAATTGATACAAAACGGGGTGTTGGTTTTCTGGGGCAAAGGTTTTTAAACTAACTTTTGTGCTGTCGTTGCCTTTCGCCAAATTCAAAAACAGGAGGGCGGCTAGGCCTAGAATTACTTTCTTTATCATTATTTGCAAGGTATAAAATTTAGGCATTCCCACAAATGGGGCATTTAATTAGCATGTAATTTTTTGTTTATTAATCGGTTTCGGTTCGAACCAAAAATAGCTATTTGTAAAAGGATTGAATGGACATTTCTAAACTCGAATCTGCTTTTTCGATGATACGTCCACATTCCTTGCCATCTTTGTAGAAGATAAACGTGGGAATATGGCTAATTTGTATCGACTCTACATTCATATACGCACATTTTTTATTTTGATCCAACATGATACAATCCATTTGCTTGGCTTCAATCCCCGCTAAATCCATGATTTTATAAAACCTTGGTAATTCTCTTTGGGTATCAGAACACCAAGAGCCGGCAAATACCAGCGCATGGATGTCTTTAGATTTTAATTTTAAATCTGTAAGAATACTTGTGTCTGGCTTGTATATCCTGTATTCGTAATTAAACCATGGGAATAATTGGGCATTTAGAAGTACTTCTTTTTGGACACTTCCGTTTAATATTTGGTCACTTCCAATCTTGGTGAGCGAGTAATTTGTTTTCATTTTGCAGCTGCTAAAACCTAATAATGTCAGTAAAATAAGGATGTTTTGTTTGTTTTTGTGTAGCTTTGGCCAATACATTTTAAAAGATTTTATTTTTGGAATGTAAATTGTAAAATTGAATCTATCAAATAAAAAGACAATGAAAAAAATAATTTTAGCTTCTGGGTTTGCTGCTATGCTGGTTTTAAGTAATTGCGGCCCCGCTCGTAAAGTAGAACGCATGGATCCAAACACAGTAACCGATATTAGTGGTCGCTGGAACGATACAGATTCTAAATTGGTTGCCGAAGAAATGATTAAGGATGTATTAGACAGACCTTGGCGTACCAATTTTGAAATGAAAAACAGTAAAAAACCTACCGTAATTATTGGTCAGGTTAAGAACAAAACTTCAGAACACATTGAAACCATTGCCTTTATTAAAAATATGGAACGTGCCTTTATTAATTCAGGTACTGTTAGCGTAGTTCAAGGAGGCGAAGAACGCAACGAAATACGCGATGAGCGCAGCGATCAACAAACTTTTTCTAGTGAAGAAACCCGCAAAAAATGGGGCAAAGAAAAAGGTGCAGATTTTATGTTAAATGGTGTTATTATAAGCATTGTTGACCAATACAAAAATCAAAAAACTATTAAATACCAAGTTAATTTAGAACTTACCGATTTGGAAACAAATGAAAAAGTTTGGATCGGCGAAAAAGAAATTAAGAAGTTCATTAAAAACTAAACCACTTGAAGACCTTTCTCTCAAAAAACGGCATAGGTTCCTATGCCGTTTTTGTATCCTTATTTTTGTTGCTGTTAACTGGTTGTGCCACTTATTATCAGAAGAACGAAGCCCTTATGAGTGCCGTTTACAACAGCAATTTTGAATCGGCAAATAAAATTTTGTCCGATGATGTTAAATGGGAGAAAGTTAAGCGCAATCGTTTGTTGTTTTACCTTAACAAAGGAACCGTTCTTTGGATGCAAGGTGATTATGTAACAAGCAATACTTATTTTAGAAAAGCAGATTATTTTGTAGAAGATTATAACCTCAAAATGGGGGATGCCGTTATGACCATGTTAGTGAATGCTAAAATGGCAACTTATGGAGGTGAAGGTTTTGAACAAATCTTATTGCATTACTACGGCGCCCTTAATTACTTGGCATTGGATCAGCCCGATGAAGCCTTAATTGAAGGTAAGCGCATGCTCGAAAAGATGCAGAAAATTACCGATAAATACGGCAATAAAAACAAATACAAACGTGATGCCTTTGCCCATAACCTTATAGGTTTAATTTATGATTTAAAGGGCGAATACAATGATGCCTTTATTTCCTATAGAAATGCTTACGAGGTATACAAAACAGATTACATAAGTCAGTTTGGTACCAATGTGCCACTGCAGTTGAAAAAGGATTTAATTAGAACCGCAAAAGCAATTGGCTTTTATGAAGAACAACATGCCTACGAGACCGAATTTAATTTAAAGGCTGAGGATTTGGACAAAGAAAAAGGTTCGGTGCTATTCTTTTGGAATAATGGACTGGGACCAATTAAAGATGAATTTAGCATTAATGTAACCATAATTGACTATGGCAATGGTTGGGTGCAATTTGTAAATCCAGAATTAGGTATTTCTATTCCATATAGAGTGGAGAACAAAGACCAGCACAAAGACATGTTGGCCATGAAGATTATTCGTTTGGCCTTGCCAAAATACATCACAAGAAATCCATTGTATGCAAGGGCTTTATTGCAAAGTGCAAATAAGCAAACGCCATTTGAATTAACTGAAAATATCAATGCCATTGCCTACAAAAGTTTAGCCGATAGAATGGGGAAAGAATTGGCTGTAGGCCTTATGCGAGTAGCATTAAAACAATTGGCCGTTTATAAAGCGCAACAAAATAAAGACCAACAGGGATTAGCGGCAGCAGCTATGTTATATAGCGCCATCTCAGAACAAGCAGATACACGCAATTGGCAATTACTGCCGTATTCCATAAACTACGCCAGAATGCCATTAGATACTGGTTTGCAAAAAGTAGATTTTATGGCCTACAATACAGATAACCAATTGGGCGCACAAAAATCTTTTGATCTAAATATCCTAAAAGGAAAAACCAAAGTGCTTTCCATCCAAACACTAGAGTTCGCAGGGTTCTCTGGAAATTAGCCTTATTAGCACTTTGCTGCTATAAATTAAAGCCCAAACTCCATTCCATAAAATCTGATTGCAATTGCTGTTTTTTGTTAATGGTTCCTTTGAAAAACAAGCCTGAATAAAGGTGTTTGGTGATTTGATAACCTAGGCCAAATCTTACGTAAATGGGTTCTTTCACGTATTTCATTGGAGTTAAATAATGGTATATGCCAAGTGGGAAAAACAATTTACCCAATTCCATTCGGTTGTATAGTCCAATTGCCAAAAAATACTTTTGGTTTTCGGCAACATCGCTAATCCTTAATTTGGACGCGTATAATAATACTTGTGTGGCATCGTAAAATGCATCCAAACCTAAACCAATTCCATATAATTTATTTAAAGACAAATAGGCATTGTTACTAATGGTGAAAACAGGAAATTTGGTGATATAATTAAAATAGCCTAATTCCCTGTATGCACCAGCAATATTGAGCATATAGTGCAATTTCTTTTGACTTATTTGGTAATTCGGTTTTTGAATAAGAATGCCATTTTTGCCATGAGGAAAATAACTCAATCCCACATTTCCATAAATAATATTGATGCCTCCATTGGGCATCTTTAAGCTGCCATTGGATACATGGTATAAGCCTGTACCCAAAGTAAGTTGCAAATTCTCCTTGAGTTGAATTTGCGAATGAATGCCCCAATCAAATGCAAAATTTACCCCAGAACTAATTGCCCTGTTATCGAAATTATTTTGTTCGTGGTATTGTTTGCTGTTGAAGTTAATGCCATAGGATAACTTCATGCCAATTTGAAATTGCTGCTTATTTAATAATGGAACAAAATAGGAGGGAAGTATGCCCAAACAATAGCCAAAGGTATCCACATTATTCATTTGAATAATTCTTGCCTGAAGTGCCATTCTTGCCTTCCCAAAGCTTTCGGTAAATGCCTCTTTTTTTAAGCCATATTGAACCCATGAAATGTCAATACCTTGGGGAATACCATTTAAACTGGCTCCTGTCTTTATAACTGGATTCGAAGCAAAATGATAACCAGTAAAATAAGCTACTTCAAAACCTCTTGTTCTTTCATTATCGGTTTGAGCCAATACCAATTGAGGACTTAAAAAAATAAAGCAATAGAAAAAAAATGCATTTATAGCAGGTTTCATTGGTTCGAACACAATTTTAAAAACGCCAAAAGCACATACTTAAAATGCCGGTTAACATAATTACTTTGGCAATAAAACTCAATTGTGTAAAGTTCTTTTTTATATCAGCTTTGTTAATGAGATTGGCCATATAGGCCATGGGTAACAAAACAAAAATACCCATATAAATTAAGAAATATTTATTGGTATTGGCGCCACTTAAACTTAAATTGGTAAAGGCAGAACAATAGAGCAATGTTAATCCAATTAAAATAATATGTAAACCCATAATTACCTTTTTTGTCTTTCTAATACCTAAAACAATTGGAAGCGTTTTGCACTTGAATTTTTCGTCGCCTCTCAAATCCTCTGTATCTTTAATAATTTCTCTTTGAAGGGTGCTTAAAAAGGCAAATATGCCATACACCCAAATTCCTGCTTGCATTACATTTGAATCGTATGGGAGTAAAATAAAAATGGTGAATGCTGTAAGTAAAGCTACCAAAACATTTCCAGTGAGGTACATTTTTTTGAGCAACTGCGAGTAAATCCATAAACTCAATGCGCAAAGACTTACCATAAGTGCTAATTTCTTGCTCAATTGATAGCTGATGAGAATTGCAATGGCATTTAACCCTAAATGCAAAAACATGGCCCATCGCCTCGAAATACTTTTACCTACAATAACTTTCTCTGGTTTGTTTACCAAATCAAGCATTACATCCATATAGTCATTAATAATATAACCTGCTGCTGCTACTAAAAATGTTAGGGTTAATAAGCCAATAAAATTAGGCGCTAAAAGTTGTTGAATGGCAATGCTTGGACTCAAAAAATAATATGCAAAAATTTGTGCGGCAACAATAATTAATAGGTTATTGATCCGTATGAGTTTGCAAAAATTTTTCAAGGTTTCCATTATAAAGTATCTTCGTTTTTGTCGTTTAGGTTAATAGCTCCACCCGAAATAATAAACTGCATCAATTTACTACTTTCGCCCTGGAATGGTTTGATTTTATTTTTATCGACAAAAAACAAATTCCCCGAAAAGGCATAAGAATGCGGCATGTAAACGGCAACTATTCCTGGTAAATTAAGTTGTGTTAAATCGTCTTGCGTAATAAATCCTGGTTTGTAAACCCCCGGATTTAATTCAACAATTACAGGTTTAGAAAATTTCTTTTTCTCTCCAACAAAAGCTTCAATTAAATCTTTAACTGATGTGTAAATTGTTTTTACCAAAGGTATGCTCGAGAAAAAATCGTCCATTAAATCTACTATAGGACGCGTAATGATGGTTGAACCTATAAAACCCATGCTGGTGATGGTAACAATTACAATAATAAAGCCCAGACCCGGTGTGTCTAATAGCAATACCGCATCAATGGATTCCATTAATGAACGAATAATTTTATAAGTTGCGTAAATAGGTAATGTTATGAGCAATCCCTTTAGGAAGTAGCTCAATAATTTACGCATCCTTGCGCCAAAAGTTTTTTTTATTTTTTCCTTACCTAAGTCCATTGCTAATAGTCAATTTCTAATCCAAGACCTTGAACCAAATCCCCTAATTCGGGTTTTTTATCAATCATACGTTTCAGTTGGTCAGATTTGCTAACCTTACTCAAATGTACTATTCTGTCTTTATTGATGGTGAAATTAATTTCTAAATCAAAATTCTGAAGGGTTTTTCTCAGAAATGGAATTAAATCCATTCTTTCTTCTTCCATCATTTCACTTTCGAGCTGACTCTTTAATTCAATTTCTACTTTTATTGGGCTAGCAAAATTAATAGGAGATTCTTTTAAAAATGCGGTATATCTGGATTTTCCACCATTTTCAAGTTTGTTTAGATAGTTCGTCCAAACTTCTTTAAATTCTTCTTCAGTAAAAGGTTTATTGTCAACTTTTGCTTCAATAATTCCTTCTCCTAACTGTTGCTGCTGAACTTCTTCCTCCTTTTGTTTTGTTACCTGTTCGCGCATTCGCTCTAATTGCGTTTTTCCATTGCTTTGTATTGCATTTGGAGCAACTAAATCTTGGCTTGAAGTAGTTATAGGATTTGTTATTTCAATTGCATCTGGAATTGCAGGAACTGGATTGCTTGCAATTTGTGGAGTAGCTGTAATTACTGGGGATGGGGTATTGCTGACTACATTAATTTTTTTTTTCTCATCAACCATTGGTTGCTGAGTAGAAAGTTGAATGGCTCTTTGAAGATTACATAACTTCATTAAGGCTAATTCTACATGCAATCGTTGGTTCTTACTAAGTTTATAGTTAAAGTCGGTTTGGTTCAGCATATTCAATGCATTTAATAACCAACTGCTATTACAACTTTGCGCTTGTTGAGAAAATTTAGCCGCCACATTGGGTGCAACCTCCAATAATCTTAATGTGTCTGGATGTTTACAAACCATTAAATTTCTAATATGCTCACTAAAGCCTTGTAAGAAATGTTGTGCCTCAAAACCATTGCTTAAAATATCATCAAACAACAATAAGCTGCCGGCTAAATTTCCTGAAAGCAATAAATTGGTCGCACGAAAATAATAATCGTAATCAAGAATATTTAAATTAGCAATAACATCTGCATAGCTAATTTTATTGCCGCTAAAGCTTACAATTCTATCAAAAATTGAAAGGGCATCACGCATGGCACCATCAGATTTCTTGCCTATTACATGCAATGCTTCTTCCTCTGCTTGAATGTTTTCCTTTTCGCAAATGGTTTTTAATTGCTTAACAGCATCGTCTATTTTTATTCTATGGAAATCAAAAACCTGGCAACGACTTAAAATTGTTGGAAGGATTTTGTGTTTCTCTGTGGTGGCTAAAATAAATTTAGCGTAGGGAGGAGGTTCCTCTAATGTTTTAAGAAAGGCATTAAAAGCTTGCGTACTCAACATGTGCACCTCATCTATAATATAGATTTTGTATTGCGCACCTTGTGGAGCATAACGCACTTGGTCAACCAATGCCCTAATATCATCTACCGAGTTATTGGAAGCAGCATCCAATTCATATATGTTAAAGGAAGCATTTGCATTAAAAGCCCTGCAACTGTCACATTCGTTGCAAGCTTCAAAATCTGCACTTAAATTGGTGCAATTAATGGTTTTAGCTAATAAACGGGCAGAGGTTGTTTTACCTACACCCCTTGGTCCACAAAACAAAAAGGCGTGAGCCAAGTGCCTATTCTTAATCGCATTTTTGAGTGTTTGAACAACATGTTCCTGCCCAACCACCGTGTCAAAACGATCGGGTCTGTATTTGCGCGCACTCACCACAAAATTTTCCATGCCGCAAAATAAAAATAAAAAGTGAATTTAAAACGGAAAAGCGTCTTCTTAATTTAAGAAAGGGGTAACTCTATGTAAAAGGTTGAGCCAGAATTAGGTGTGCTTTCCACATTAATTTTTCCGCCATGACTTTCAACTATAGATTGGGTAATGGCTAAGCCAATTCCAATACTGCGTTCCATCTCCAATCCAACTCTACCCGATGGTGTATTTCTTTCAAAAATTTGGCCAATCAAATCTTTACCCATTCCAATGCCTTCATCCCTGATGCTAATTTTGCAATAATTACCATCAATCAATTGATTGATATAGATATTACAACCTCTCGGACTAAATTTAATGGCATTCATAAGAATGTTCATCAAAACCCTTTTTATGCGTTCGTGATCAAATTTTAATTCTAAATCGCTCGATTGCTCAAATAAAATTGAAATATGTTTAGGCTTTGCTCTAAATTGTAGCAAATGGATAGATTCTTGAATGAGGTGCTTAATATTGCCATGTCTTTTATTTAGTTGGAGCTTGCCATTGTCAATCATGCTCTCATCCAAAATATCTTCCATGATATTTAATGCCAATAAACAGCTGCTGCGTATAAGTTTAATATAATCTGCGGCTTCTTGTTCCTTTAGATCGGTTTCAGAAAGAAAATCATTTAAATTCATCACATTCCCAATTGGAGTGCGCAAATCATGGGCAACACTTTGAATTAAAAAAGATTTATTCTTGTTTACTTTTATCAATTCTAGGTTCAAGACCTCCGTGGCATTTTTTTGCTCATTTATTTTGAGGTTAAAATCGCTGAGCAATTTATTTTTTTGCCTTAGTTTAGCCTGTCCAATAAATGCCAAAACAGTCAATAGAATGGCAAGAACCACCATAGTAATAACAACCTTGTTTGTTAATCCCTTGTAATTATTTTCACTGCGTAAAAGATCATTGAGTGTTTTTTGGTTCTCCAAATCATGAATGAGAATTTCTTTACTATAATTTCTATTTTCTGTTATTTTATCTATTGAATCCTCAATTGCCATATATAACTTCTGCGCCTCAAAAGCATTTTTATAATCTTGCTTGGCAAATTTCAATTCAGCTAATTGCTTATAATAACTACTTTTTGCCTCTTCAAAATTTTTACCGCTATTGATTAATGACCAAACTATTCCTAATTCTACTTCTGCTAAAGCAAATTTCTTCTGTTTAGTTAAGAAATTTATTAAGGTAATTTTGCTGTAAATAGCATGCAAAGTTTCGTGATTTTTAGGTTCAAGGGAAGTTTCAATTCCTTCTCGTAAATATTTTTCTGCAAGGGCATAATTACCCATTCTTCCATAAATTGAACCGATATTGCTATTTAACACAGCCATTGGTCGTTCATTGTCTATGATTGATTCTTGGCAATACAACAAAGCCTTTTTTGAGTAGGCCAAGGCTTTGCCAAAATCTTTGGTTTGCAGATAGGTAAGGGAAATATTACTTAAGCTGTTTTGAACCCAATAAGCACATTCTGGATCTTCTCTATCGTACTTTTTATATATAGAATAGGCCGAGAAAAAATAAGAACGTGCCTTAATATAATTTTTGTCTGAATAATAAATCAGCCCAATTTTATTATATAAGTAGGCTATTTTTTGAGCATTATTAATAAGTTCATACTCATCTAATGCTTTTAGAAAATAGGGAATAGCATTTTTTAAATCGCCTATATGCTCAAAATGGCTGGCAAATCCTAAAAAAGCACTGGCTAATAAATCATGGTTCTCAATTTTCTTTGCCGCGTTTAAAAATAATAACAAATATTCTTGCTGTTCCCCTAGTCTTTCCTCATGCAGCGCTGTAGAAGCTTTTATTTCATAATAAATGGCCGTTTCATCATTTTCGCGCCATAATTCAATTTTCTTTTCTAAGCTTTTGGTAGCAAGCTTGGCCTGTTCAATTTTTTCTTGATCCAATAAGGATTTTATTGTAAGCAATTGATCTTTAATGCTTTCTTTTTGTGAAAAGGCAAACTCAGCATTAAATAGCATGGTAAAAGCCAAAATAATTGGCAGGGCAATTTTGATTGTTTTGTTTTTTACCATGTACGCAAAAATAGCAATTGGAATAATATTTCTCCCGATAAGCATGTAATTTTGGCGTTTTATGATATAATTTAGGGTTTTTAGGATAATATTTAGGCATTTGCTTGATTATCTAAAAAAAAAGCCTAGTTTCGCGGTCCTTTTTAAATAAATTCCTCAGTAAAGATGGCAACTAAAACCAAATCTAAAACAGCAGAGACGGTTGTCTTAAAAGACTATGAGTCAGTGATTGTATTCACTCCCGTACTCTCCGAAGAGCAGTTGAAAGATGCAGTATCTAAGTACCGCAAATTGATCACTGACGACGCCGGCGAGCTGGTTCATGAAGAAAACTGGGGTTTGACTAAACTAGCGTATCCAATTCAGAAGAAGTCAACTGGCTTCTATGTTTTGCTAGAGTACAGGTCAAAACCAGATTTTATTTCAAAATTTGAACTAGCTTTCAGACGCGACGAACGTATCATGCGTTATTTAACTGTGTCTCTAGACAGACATGCAGTAATCTACAACCAACGTAAACGCAATGGTGAATTCAACCAGGGCAAAAAAGATCAAAAACAGGAAGGAGCGAAGTAAGTATGAAAAAGAAAGCAAACGCATCATCTCCAGCTATGGTTTTTAACACCATGCCTGAAGCACCTCAAAAGAAGAAATTCTGTCGATTCAAAAAGAATGGTATCAAGTATCTTGATTACAAAGACGCAAATTTCCTTTTGAAATTCGTAAACGATCAAGGGAAAGTTCTTCCCCGCAGGTTAACCGGTACTTCTTTGAAGTATCAGCGCAAGGTGTCACAGGCAATTAAACGTGCCCGTCACATCGCAGTATTACCTTTTACAGGCGATTCTTTAAAATAAGGAGACCAGACAATGAAGATTATTTTAAAAGAAAACATGAAAAACCTTGGTCACCAAGGTGATGTTGTGGAAGTAAAAAATGGTTATGCAAATAACTTCTTATTCCCACGTGGCATGGCAATCATGGCAACAGCCAGTAACCTAAAAATGCACGAAGAAAACAACCGTCAAGGTGCGTTGAAACGTGAAAAAATGAAAACCGATGCTTTGGCAATGGCTGAGCAATTGAAAGAAATGTCTATTACCATCGTAACCAAAGCTGGTGCAAATGGTAAAATATTTGGTTCAATTACACCATTACAAGTAACACAAGGTCTTAAAAACAAAGGCTTTGAAATCGACAGACGTAAAATTGAAATACACGATGTGAAAACATTGGGTAGCTATGAAGCAACTTTAAACTTACACCGTGATGTTACAGTTAACATTACAGTTGAAGTAGTTGGTGAATAATTATTACGACTTAATTAATTAAAAAAACCACCTTCGGGTGGTTTTTTTATGCCCTATTGGCAAGCTGCTTCTGGATATACTTACCTAAAATATCAAATTCTAAATTTACGGCATCCCCAATTTCTAATCCTTTGAAATTGGTATGTTCATAGGTATACGGAATAATAGCTACCGAAAAAATATTGCCATCGCATTGAACAACGGTTAAACTGGTGCCATTAATGCAAATACTTCCCTTTGCTACCAATAAATCTGCCTGTTGCTTTTGGTTCAATGTAAATTCAAATTCCCAACTGCCATTTTTATCTTCAATTTTGCTACATGTTGCCCAATCATCTACATGGCCCTGCACAATATGACCATCAAACCTGCCATTGGCCATCATGCAGCGCTCTATATTCATTTTATGCCCTATGGCCAAACTTCCTAAGTTTGTTTTAGCAAGCGTTTCGGCAATGGCTGTTACCCTGTGCGCATTTTCTCTTAGTTCAACAACTGTTAAACACACGCCATTATGAGCCACACTTTGGTCTATTTTTAATTCATGGCTTAGCTTCGATCCAATCCATAAGTCTAAATTACTATTGCTTTGAATAAGCTCCAAAACAGTTCCTGTGGTTTCAATTATTCCTGTAAACACTGCCTTATCTGATTATATTAACGGTGCCTCTAAGCACGCGTTTTTTTGTTCCTTCTAAATAACTTTCACTAACCTCGGCTATATAATAATATACACCCTCACTTAATTCTGCACCACTTTTTTGATCGTTTCCATTCCAATTAATATCCAAGTCGTTGGTGTGAAATACTTCCTGCCCCCAACGGTTGAAAATACTGATATCCACCTTGTCTATAAAACGATAAGGGAATGGGGTCAATAAATCATTTTTGCCATCTGCATTGGGTGTAAATACAGTTGGAATGCTGTAGAACGGACAATTGTCAATACATTTGGCATTGGTTAAGTAACTTTGGTTATTAAAGGAATCAACCGCTGCAACAGCATAACAACCTGCAATTGAAAATTTTAATTGCTCGCGTTTATCTATGTATTGGTTCGAACCGAAAACAACACTGTCTAATAAATTCCAATTCTCAATTGTGTTTTTCCGCCAATAAATGCGATACTTCACCACATCTTGGTCGCATGTTGCTGGATAGGTCCAATTTAATTTTACCTCTAATGCGGTGAAAGAATTACATGGAGTATCTATTGTAAAAGTTGGGGCGCATGGCCTAATGGTATCAATTGGAATAGCACAAATTTCTTGTGATTTATTGCGCAAAATTGAAGCATAATATTGTGGATTATAGGCGCCTTTTGTTTCTACAAAATAGCAATAATTTTTACCATTTACTAGGCCTGTATCTAAGTATTGTGAATTGCTTGTAATGCCTATAGAATCAAAGGTATTGCTTGTGTTCTTTTTATAAATGATGCTCTCTTTATTGATCCAAGGAACATCTGCTTTCCAACTCAAAAGTAATGCCCTATTGGTACTGCCAATTGACAATCGTACAGAACCAGCAACATTGCTTTGTTCAATCAATTGGTCATTGCCATTATTGGTGCAATAAAATAAAACTTGGTAATAATAAGTTTGGTTCAAAGTATTAAGCATGGAATCTAAAAAGACAGCATCCAATAATTGAGCGAAGGAGGCATATACAAAAGAATTGCCCACATTTGTAAAACCTGCATTGGCTTGGTTCGACCTTTGTAATTGAAATTTATAGGGTGGCTTAAATTGGTTTGAATCCAAAATGGTTGGTTTGAGCCATTCTATTTGAATTTTTCCTGCTGTGTTTGAAGTGCTTTCAACACTAACTTTGGTGATAATGGGCTGTGTTCTTAAGATAATACCACAAACTTCTTTACTCGCATAGCTCTCTGTTTTTTCACCAATTAAAATAACAGTACCATCTTCATTTCTTGGATAATACCAACTTGTAATCATATAGCAATACCGAATAAGAGGTGATATTCCTTTGCCATTGTTGTTGTCAAAATAATTGGCATTGTTAACCCCTTTTGTGGTATCAAATAATACATATCCGGTATAGGCAGGAACCCCAGTTTCGCAAGCGGCATGTTGCCAATAACTTGAATCAATTCTCCTGTATATCTTATAACCTAAAGCAATTTTACAAGTGTCTCTGTCCCAATTAAGTTTAAAACCATTGCTGTCTTTTTCAATGCTTACATTTTGTGGTGCTGGTCCAACCACTTTGATGTTCCAATAGTTAATATCAAATAAAGGATTTGTATTGTGGTTATCCATGGCTTTAAAAACAGCCATATGCGGTGTATACCTTATGGCATTGCAGCTTGGGGTCCATTTAAAAGTACCTGTAACTCCTGAATAAGGTCCTTCTGGGTAGGTAGGAGTCATTTTTGCAGGACTGTTCTTTTGTACAAAGGGTCCACCAAAATATTGCAGTTTGATAGTTTGTCCGGGGTTTGGATCATTGGCAAAAATGTTTGCCTGTAAGAGTTTATTTGCCTCTACACACGTATCACTGTGGGAGCTTAAAACAGGAGGAGAATTATCACAATTATTATAAATATATACTTGCATATCCCTCACCACAAATCCAATCATTTTACCACCTCTAAATTCTTGAATTAATATGGCCCAATTATAATGTCCAGCTTGGGTTGGTTTATCCCATGTAAGCTGACCAGTATTTAATTCAATACTAAAAGAATTGGAATGTGCAGGTATGGTAAAGCTGGGCACTTCAATTCCCATAGACATTTTTGGTGCAATAATGCTGAAAACTAAACTATCACCATCTGGGTCATAAGCGGAAGGATTATGCGTAAAAGTTTTATTTACGCAGCCAACATCTACAGGTGGCATAAGTAATATTGGCGATTGGTTATTTCCAATTGCGGGCTTTACAATAAGCAAGCATTCTATATAAATGGGAATACTTACACTCTTACCATTATTAATGTTTTGAATACCATCTACACGGTTTTGGTCTGTAATATTAATGAGGTAACTGTAGGGGCCAGGATAGGTATGTGTGGTACGATAAATATTCATCTTTATCGTGTTGTTAATATCCGGATTTACTATTTGTCCATTGCCATTTGCACGTGGTACAATTTCAGATTTACCATCCCCAAAAAATACTTCTATTTCTTGTCGGTCTGCTGCGGTATTTCCTGGATCGGTATAAGTAAAAACAGTAACTTCATAGGTATAACCCGAAATTTGCTTATAGGTTATTTCTCCTGCTCTGTAATGCGTAGCATACATTGAAGTGATGCCACTCAAGAACAAAATTACAACTACTATAAATTTACGCATATAGGCCATTACCATGGGGTAAAATTAGAAGATGCTAAATTAAGTGTTTTTGTTGCATTTGCTCAATAAAAAAACCACGATTACATAAATGTAACCGTGGTTTTACGTGATTTTCCTTTTTAGGGATAATTATTTAGCTGAACTTAATTCGGCTGAAATATAATCTCTGTTCATTCTGGCGATGTGTGTAAGTGATATTTCTTTAGGACATTCTGCGCTGCAAGCACCAGTATTGGTGCATGAACCAAATCCTTCGCTGTCCATTTGAGCAACCATTTCCATAACGCGTTGTTTTCTCTCAGGTTGTCCTTGCGGTAACAAAGCAAACTGAGAAACTTTAGCCGAAACGAATAACATAGCAGAAGCATTTTTACAGGCTGCTACGCAAGCGCCGCAACCAATGCAAGAAGCTGCTGCAAAGGATTCATCTGCATCGTCTTTTGGAATTGGCAAAGCGTTTGCATCTTGCGCATTTCCTGTATTAATTGAAATAAAACCACCCGCAGAAATAATTCTGTCGAATGCCGTTCTATCTACTACTAAATCTTTGATAACGGGGAATGGGGAAGCTCTCCATGGTTCAACCACAATGGTATCGCCATCATTAAAGCTGCGCATGTGCAATTGGCAAGTTGTGATACCTTGCTTTGGTCCATGTGGTCTGCCATTAATAAACATACTACACATGCCACAAATACCTTCACGGCAATCGTGGTCAAATGCAATTGGTTCTTTTCCTTCTACAATAAGTCTTTCATTTAAAACATCAAACATTTCAAGAAACGACATGTCTGTAGAAATATCGTTTACTTTATAGGTTTCAAACTGACCTTTATCTTTCGCGTTTTTTTGACGCCAAACTTTTAAACTGAGATTTAAATTTTTTTCCATTTTTATTTAAGCTTTTAGCCTTGAGCTTGATAGCCTTTGGCCTTTTAATTATTAGGTTATTTTTTTAAAATGTTTTTAACTAAGAGCCAAAATGCCCTTAGCTAAAAGCCTTTATTTATAGCTTCTTTGGGCAATTTTTATGTTTTCGTAAACCAAATCTTCTTTGTGTAATTCCCAAGTGTTTCCTTCAAAATACTCCCAAGCGGCTACGTATTTGTAATTTTCGTCATCACGCATTGCTTCACCTTCTTCTGTTTGGAATTCTTCACGGAAATGGCCACCACAACTTTCGTTACGGGTTAATGCATCTTTACACATTAATTCGCCAAGCTCTAAGAAATCGGCCACGCGAACTGCTTTTTCCAATTCAGGATTCATTTCATTGGCATCTCCAGGTACGCGCACATCATTCCAAAACTCTTTTCTTAATGCTTGAATTTCGCTAATGGCTTTGGTTAATTCTTCAGAATTACGCGCCATACCGCATTTGTTCCACATAATTAATCCTAAACGCTTGTGGAAATAATCTACAGATTTAGTTCCTTTAATACCCATTAATTGGTCAATGGTACCTTTAACTTTATTCTCTGCAGCTACAAATGCCTCATGATCTGTTGGAATAGCCTTGGTCATGATTTCTTTGTTCAAATAAGCACCAATGGTGTAAGGAATTACAAAGTAACCATCTGCTAAACCTTGCATTAATGCAGAGGCTCCCAAACGGTTTGCGCCATGTTCTGAGAAGTTGGCTTCTCCCAAAGCATATAAGCCTGGGATATTGGTCATCAAATTATAATCAACCCATAAACCACCCATGGTATAATGTACCGCAGGGTAAATCATCATTGGTTGTTCGTAAGGATTAACACCGGTAATTTGTTGGTACATGTCAAATAGGTTACCATATTTTTCTTTCACTACGGCACGACCCATTTCTACAATTTGATCCTGTGTTGGGTTATGCATGCCTTTTTTAGTGGCTTCCATATTTCCATAACGAATGGTATTAAATGCAAAATCCAAGAACACCGCTTCGCCAGTTTTATTTACACCAAATCCTGCATCACATCTTTCTTTGGCAGCTCGGCTAGCAACGTCACGTGGCACCAAGTTACCAAAGGCAGGGTATCTTCTTTCCAAATAGTAATCTCTGTCCTCTTCTTTAATATCATTCGGTTTGATCCTATTTTCACGCAATGCAACAGCATCTTCTTTTTTTGCAGGTACCCAAATTCTACCATCATTTCTTAACGACTCACTCATCAAAGTTAATTTTGATTGGTGATCGCCAGAAACTGGAATACAAGTTGGGTGAATTTGTGTGAAGCAAGGGTTTGCCATCATAGCACCTTTTTTATGCGCTTTCCATGCAGCAGTTACGTTAGAACCCATTGCATTGGTTGAAAGGTAAAATACGTTTCCGTATCCACCAGTACATAACAATACAGCATGTCCGAAGTGACGTTCTAAATTACCAGTAGTAAGGTCGCGGGCAATAATACCTCTACAAACGCCATCAATGGTAACTACTTCTAACATTTCATGACGGGCATACATTTTTACGTTACCCATACCAACTTGGCGTTGTAGGCCGCTATAGGCACCTAATAACAATTGTTGGCCGGTTTGTCCAGCAGCATAAAATGTTCTTTGAACCTGTGTGCCACCAAACGAACGGTTGCTCAATAAGCCTCCGTATTCACGTGCAAAGGGTACACCAGACGCAACGCATTGGTCGATGATATTTGCGCTTACTTCTGCTAAACGATAAACGTTTGCTTCACGTGCACGGTAATCACCTCCTTTAATTGTATCGTAAAATAAACGGTAAGTTGAATCACCATCATTTTGGTAGTTTTTTGCCGCATTGATACCACCTTGTGCCGCAATACTGTGCGCACGACGAGCAGAATCTTGGAAACAAAATACTTTTACTTTATAGCCTAATTCTGCCAATGAAGCAGCTGCTGAGGCTCCGGCAAGGCCCGAACCAATTATAAGAACTTCCAAACTGCGTTTGTTGGCAGGATTTACCAATGGAACAGTAGAACGGTATTTGGTCCATTTTTGTTCCAAATTACCTTCAGGAATTTTTGAGTCTAATTTCGATGTCATAGCTGTATGTTCAAAAAATTATTTAAAGAAAAAGAATAAAGGCATGGCCGCAAAACTGGCCGGTATAATAACAGAGAAAAACCAAATGCCAATAAAATTAATAAGCCCATTGAATTTACTATGATTAATGCCAAAGGTTTGAAATGCACTTTGAAATCCATGATATAGATGGAAAGCAACGGCAAACATGCATAGCACATATAAAGCAACTAGCCACCATTCTTTAAATTCAACTGCAACTTCTTTGTAAAGGTCTTTTACAATAGTTACATGGTATTGACCAGATTCGTTTGAGTAATTTACTTCCTCAATTTTCTTTACCTGGGTGTAACTTGGCTCCATGGCCTGAGAAACCAAGGTGTCTTTATGTATGTCTTGAATATATGCGGTGTATCCAATCTCATGTCCAAACTTATATTCATACCAAAAGTTCTTCATGTGAACAACAATGAACAATAAAATAATTGTTCCCAATAAACCCATGCTTCTGCTTGTCCAATGGCTATTAGCTGCACCATCTTGCACAGCATATTTTACTGGACGCGCTTTTCTGTTTTTTGCTACCAACATAAAACCTTTGAATGCATGGAAAAGAACACTCGCATAAAGTAAATAAGACACTACTTTAATAAGTGGAAACGTGGTCATGAAAACTGCGTATGTATTAAACGCAAGTCCAAAATCAGATTTGAATAATTGCAAGTTTCCAATCATGTGAATCACAAGAAAGGTGCAAAGAAATAATCCAGTTAAAGCCATGATAAATTTTTGGCCTAGTGAGGATGAAAACATTTTAGTAACCCAATTCATTCTGTATAATTTTTAAATTTGACTGCGAATTTAGAGTTCTCTTTAATTTCTTATTGTCTATTGTTTAACATTTATGCACATTTTTAGTATTTATACCTATTCTAAATAGCGTTAAACGCTTGATTTTAAAGGCTTACTCCACTTTGTAAACTTTTGTTATTAATTGCGTTTCCTGGATTGTAAATTTGTTGAAATTTAAATCAAACACATTTTGTACGCAATTTTACGTCGTTTCTTGTTTTTGATGCCCGCAGAAACTGCACATCATGTTACATTTCATTCCTTGCGATTGTTAATGAAAATTCCATTTATTAAGGCTTTGTGTTTGCATAATTTTAAAGTGGAAAATAGCTTTGATTTTATTGGATTGAAATTTAGAAATAGGGTAGGGCTTGCCGCTGGATTAGATAAAAATGCAGCCTACCTCAGTGAACTAAGTTCTTTGGGTTTTGGTTTTATTGAAATAGGAACTGTTACACCAAAGCCACAGCCAGGAAATGAATTACCACGTTTATTTCGTCTAAGAGCAGATGAGAGCTTAATTAATCGCATGGGCTTTAACAATGAAGGTGTAGATGCTGCGGTTGAACGATTAAAAAATCGTCCTAAAGGATTAATTGTAGGTGGAAATATTGGAAAAAACAAAATTACGCCAAACGAATCTGCTGTTGAAGATTATGCCATATGCTTTAATAAATTATACCAATACGTAGATTATTTTGTAGTGAATGTAAGTTCTCCAAACACGCCCAACCTGCGCGAATTACAAGACAAAAAGCCTCTTTTGGAAATATTAAATCGATTGGTATTACTTAGAAATGAATGGATCAAAAAAGGCAAAATTAGCAAACCTGTTTTATTAAAAATTGCACCAGATTTAAGTGATAGTCAATTGGATGATGTTATTGAAATTGTGCAAGAAAGCGGCATTGATGGTTTGGTAGCAACCAATACTACACTATCAAGAGATGGCCTAAAAACTTCAAATGAGATGGTTACCGCAATTGGTGCGGGAGGTTTAAGTGGTAAAATTTTGCAAGCGCGTGCCAACGAAGTTGTAAAATATATTCATGAGAAAACAAATGGTGAAATGCCAATTATTGGTGTAGGTGGAATACACGATGTGGCCTCTGGAATTGAAAGAATAGAAGCCGGTGCTGGCTTAATTCAATTGTATACAGGATTTATTTACAGTGGTCCTAATTTGGTGAAACACCTTGCAAAAGCAATTAAAGAGACCAAGTTTTAAAGTGCTTCTGCCACAATAAAAGTGCTACCTCCAATAAATATTAAATCTTTCTCACCTGCTGCTTTTTCTGCGGCAGCCTTGGCTTCTTTTACACTATCATAAGTTTTACCCTGTAAGCCAAATTGAATTGCTTGTGCTTGTAATTCATTTTCTTCTAAGGCTCTTGGAATTGATGCCCTGGTGAAATAATAAGTAGCTTTTTTGGGTAACAATGCCAAAACTTTACTTATTTCTTTATCCTTTACCATGCCTAAAACGAAATGTAATTCATGGAAGTTTTGTGCTTCAAGTTGTTTCACCACATAGGCTATACCATCCACATTATGTCCTGTATCGCATATAGTAAGCGGCAGTGTATTTAATACCTGCCATCTTCCCATTAAGTGGGTATTGCTTTTAACATGTGATAAACCATTTTGTACTGCCTGGTCGCTAATAATAAAACCAGCATTTCTTATGGGTTCAATAGCCGCTAATACTGTTCCAATATTTTTTTGTTGGTATTGGCCATTTAAATCGCAATCAACATTTTTCCATAACTCGCCAAACTGAAATTGCACATCAAAAACTGCTTGGTATAGGTTGCTTTTAAAATAAAGAATATTTACTTTTTGATTTGCCAAAGTAATTGGGCTCTCCAATTCTTGTGCTTTAGCTAAAAAAACCGGGAAAGTTTCTGATTGGTATTCGCCAATAATTACTGGGGTTTTGACTTTAATAATCCCGGCTTTTTCTGCTGCAATTACCTCCAAAGTATTGCCCAATAAATCTGTATGGTCCCAACCAATATTGGTAATAATACTTAAAAGGGGATGTATAATATTACTTGAATCTAATCGTCCTCCAAGTCCGGTTTCAATAATGGCAATATCAACTTTTTCTGAGGCAAATTGTTCAAAGCACAATGCCATTGTCCATTCAAAAAAGGAAGGTTTAATTTGTTCAAAAAGCGCTTTGTGTTGCTTTACAAAATCAATTACTTTCTCTTCAGAAATCATTGCGCCATTCACACGAATTCTTTCTCTAAAATCTATTAAGTGTGGCGATGTAAATAAACCAGTTTTATAACCTGCTTCTTGTAAAATGGAAGCAAGCATGTGGCTTGTAGAACCCTTGCCATTTGTACCTGCAATATGAATGGTTTTTATTTTTTCTTGAGGATTTCCCAAAGCCTCGCACAAGGCAATTGTATTGTTTAAGTTTGGTTTTAAGGCCGCACTTCCAATACGTGTAAACATGGGTAATTGGCTATATAAATAGTCCAGCGTTTCTTGGTAAGTCACAGTAGAGGATTTTTCTCTTTAAGAAAAAATCTTTGTTCAAAATTAGGTGAGCTTTTGTGAAAACAAAAGAAATTATTTTGCTTAGAAATCTTTTTACGGTTTGAACCTAAATATAATTGTCATTGTCCCAGTTTGGTCGTCTGAGCCATCAGATCTTGAATTGAACCTGGTTTTTAATGCACCTTCTTTTGCTTTTTCTAAAAGGGTAGGTTCAGTGGTGGTACTTCCAACCTGGCCAGGTACAGCTTTTATTACTTGTCCATCGCTATTTACTGTTATGCTCACAACAACCTTTCCAACAGATTTTGAATGGTCTTCAATGTTTGGTAATTGTTTTACTTTTCTGCCACCTGGCATTACGTATGAAATACCGTCAGGACCAGTATCTCCGCTTCCTAGGCCGCTTGTTCCACCGCCATGACCATCCTTGTCGCCATTTGGGTCGCCATTGGCTTGGCCTTGGTTTCCTAATTGATCGCCATCTCCATATCCTCCTGCATTGTTGTTGTTATTCCTTTTGGTGAATAAGGCTTGCTGGTTAACTTTTTTAGGAAGTTCTAATTGGGGTACTTGCTCCTTTGGTTTATCAGGCTTTACATCTTTAATGTCTTTAGGCTTTGGCGTATCTTTGGTTTTAATAGCTATACTTTCTTCGTCGTTAGCAGTTAAGGGAGTTTCCTCCGTTTGTTCACTAATAGGAACATAATTCTCCGCTTGAGAAGGGTCAGGCACAGGCTCGTTAGAAGCTCCTCCCATATCTGCTTCGCCCAAACTTACTTGAACTCCTTGAAATTCTAGAGGAGGATCTGGCGGGTACATCACAACCAAAAATAAAGCCGCCAAAATAATTCCATGCACCAAAGTGGTTCCTAAGAATCCGTAAATTTGATGCTTGTGGTCTTTTCTCTCGATGTAATATTGTTCTGCCGCCATAATGTGGTAAAATTACAAAGATCTGTTGAGCTCTAGGTTTAAGCTTTTTAACCTTTTAACAGCTATCAACGCTGTCTGACTTATTTTAAGTACAATTAAACTTATTTTCTTTTAAGGTCGCCATTTTGGAGCGCTTTTAAAAATTTACTCCAAGCCATTACATCCAAAACGGGAATGGGTTGCGCCTGTCCGCCATAATAGGCTTTGTTGGCGTAATCATTAAATTTCCACCTGGCATTATCTGCACCATCATTTTCTAATTGGTCAGCCATTTCTTTTAAAGGCTTTCTTCTTAAATTATTTTGAGCCAATATATAATCGTCTTCAGGTAATTTGGTTCGAGAAAATAAATAATCCATTTGCTCTGCCGTTGGTCTTCCAATAATTACAATTTCTTCCATTCTAAAAGTATCTTCCACCATGGCAATCACACTCTTAAATTTAGAGCCTTTTACATTGTTTGGTAAAGAGAAAAACATAGTTTCAAAACCTATACAAGTAAAAATAATAATGTCTGAACGCTTTGCTACAAAGGAGAAATATCCTTGCATATCAGAATAGGTTCCTCTACTACTTCCTTTAATTTTAATAGTTGCAAATGGAATGGTTTTGGTGCTATCGTAATTAACCACAAAGCCTGTGAATTGCACCAAATCAGAATCATTCCTGCTTTGCGCTTTGGTTCGAACCGAGTTACAAAAAAATAACAAGGTAAATATAATTGCGATATTTTTGATTGAATTCATTACAAAAAATAACCTCCGATTAAACAGCCCAAAACAATAAAGGGGCTAGGAACTTTGGTTGACAATAATAAGAATAATGTTGTTAATAATACGAGCATATTTTCTTCATTTACTTGTACGGGCAAAAAAAGCAAATAAGCAGATGCCACCACTAAGCCTGCAGATGCTGCATTAATGCCCTCAATGGCGTTTTTTACAGGAGCAAAATGTTTTAATTGATTCCATATTGGATATACAAAAAATAGCAATAGAATGCCGGGTAAAAATATCCCAACTGTTCCAGAAATCATTCCTGCAACTTGGCCCCAAAAGCCAAAATCTTTCATGCTCATGGCACCTGTAAATGTGGCAATAGAAAATACTGGTCCGGGCATGGCTTGCAAAAAACCTATTCCAGCTAAAAACTCTGGTGCAGCTATATAATGTTTGTACTCTACAAATTGATTGTACATTAATGGAATCAAAACATTTCCTCCACCAAAAACAATACTGCCATACCTAAAATGGTTTTCAAATAAAAGCATAAACCTGTTTTGCGTGGCCACTCCAATTATGGCTGCCAATAAAAATATACCAAAAAACAGCATTAAATTATCCCATCTAATATTAGTTATTGGGTCAGGCTTTTTTATTGCTCCTCTTGTATTTATATAACTAGATATTACGCCTCCAATGAAAAGCATCACTGGAATTAAAAAGGGCGATTGTTGCAAAATGCCAATACTTGCCGTGCCCAATAGCAATGCCCAATGGTAACGTTTTGTTACAAACATTTGTATAAAACTATAAGCGGCATAAATAAGGAAACCACTGGCCATGGGTTGCAAGTATTTTAAAAAATCTAACTTAGGATTGTCTAATGCTAAATGTGTAAATAAAATTGCCAAGGTTCCCATTATTAAGCATGCGGGAAAAATCCAGGTAGCCAATGTTAAAAATGCAAAACTTGGTCCGCCTAATTTATACCCAATGGAGGTAATTGTTTGGGTAGATGTGGGGCCAGGTAGCATAGAACAAAAAGAATTTAGTTCAGCTAAATCTTCCTCACTAATGTATTTTTTCTTAAAAACTAAGTGCTTTCTAAATTGGGTATAATGAACCTGTGGCCCGCCAAACGCAGTTAGCGCAAGCTTTAGCACA
>CANFHJ010000016.1 GCA_947446605.1 Bacteroidota bacterium
AAACTCAATCAGAAAAAAATTAGTGCGTTTAGCATGGATGCAATACCGCGTATTTCGCGTGCGCAAAACATGGATGCTCTTAGCTCACAAGCAAATTTAGCGGGTTATAAAGCCGTTATTTTGGGTGCAGCGCATATGGGAAAAATTTTTCCATTGTTAATGACAGCAGCTGGAACAGTAACTCCAGCTAGGGTTTTAATATATGGTGCTGGTGTAGCAGGTTTGCAAGCCATTGCCACTGCAAAACGTTTAGGTGCTATCGTTGAAGTAAGTGACGTTCGTCCAGAAACCAAAGAACAAGTTGAAAGTTTAGGCGGAAAATTTATTGAAGTTAAAACAGAGGAAACTGCCAAAGTAGAAGGCGGTTATGCCAAAGAGGTTTCGGCAGAATATTTAGCAAAACAAAAAGAAGCCGTAAATAAAAGTTTGTTTCAAGCAGATTTAGTTATTACAACGGCTTTGGTAATGGGAAGAAAAGCTCCCGTATTAATTACTGAAGACCAAGTAAAACAAATGAAGTTGGGCAGTGTAATTGTAGATATGGCCGTTGAACAAGGTGGTAACTGTGAGTTAAGCGAATTGGATAAAATTGCAATAAAACATGGTGTTTCTATCATTGGTCAGAGCAATTTGCCAAGTACCTTGCCTCAAAATGCCAGTGAATTGTATGCCAAAAATATCCAAAATTTATTAACGCATTTGGCCACTAAAGATGGCTTTAAATGGGAACTAGAAGAAGATATTACCAAAGGAACATTAATGTGTCACCAAGGTGCTATCTTAAAATAAGCAATCATAAATTATTCATTCATCAAAAATATTAAGCATCTACTATGTTAGAATTTATAAACGAAAACCTGCAATTATTTTACCTCATTATCCTGATGATATTTGTAGGTATTGAATTAATAGGCCATGTGCCAAGTGTATTACATACACCCTTAATGAGCGGTGCTAATGCCATTCATGGTGTGGTTATTATTGGTTCAATCATTGTTATGGGCCAAGCAGACCATACACTTTCCTTGCTACTTGGCTTTTTGGCCGTAATTCTTGGAACCCTAAATGTGGTGGGTGGTTTTGTGGTTACCGACCGTATGTTGGAAATGTTTAAGAAAAAGAAATAGATCACATTTAACCAAACAAAGAAGAGATTATTATGAATCAATATATATTACAAATCATTTATCTGATAGCATCGGTTACGTTCATTATTGGATTAAAATTTTTAGGTAATCCTGCCACTGCACGTAAGGGAAATTTAATTGCGGCCTTTGGTATGACGATTGCCATTTTTGGAACTATCTTTTTATATACCTACAATGAGAATGGTGAAGCAAAACACTTGCACAATTTACCATTGATTTTTGGAGCTTTGGTAGTTGGAACAGTTTTAGGTTGGATTGCAGCTAAAAAAGTTCAAATGACTGCTATGCCAGAAATGGTGAGTTTGTTCAATGGTATGGGTGGTGCTTGTGCCATGCTTATTTCTATTATTGAATTTCAACACCTAACAGAAAATCCAAACCTTGATTTTGCCTCACTTCCTGTTGGCCATATTCTTACCATTATTATTGGTATGATAATCGGTTCAATATCATTTGCAGGAAGTATGGTGGCATGGGGTAAACTGAGCGGAAATGTGAAAGACAAATCATTTGGCAAACAACAATTTATCAATGTTGGTTTAATGTTGGTGATTTTGCTTATGGCCTATATGGTTGTATTTAATGGAGGCGAAAATGCTGTAAGTTTATTCTATGGCGTTTTGGTGCTTTCATTAATTTACGGTGTCTTATTTGTAATGCCAATTGGCGGCGCAGATATGCCTGTTGTAATTTCATTGCTTAACTCATTTACAGGTGTGGCTGCTGCTTGCGGTGGTTTCTTGTATGATAACAAAGTAATGTTAGTAGGTGGTATCCTAGTTGGTTCGGCCGGAACATTATTAACTATTGTAATGTGTAAAGCAATGAACCGTTCATTGCTCAATGTATTAATTGGAAACTTTGGTGGTGGTGCAAAAGGCGAAGCTGCAGGTAGCTCAACTTTTGAAGGAAGTATCAAAGAAGTGAGTGCAAGTGATGCAGCTATTTTAATGCGTTATGCCAAAAAAGTAATAATCGTTCCTGGTTATGGTTTAGCGGTAGCGCAAGCCCAACATGTGGTGCACGATTTAGAATTGTTGTTAGAATCTGAAGGCATTGAAGTGAAATATGCCATTCATCCAGTTGCGGGTCGTATGCCTGGTCATATGAATGTATTGTTGGCAGAAAGTAATGTGAGCTATGATAAATTGGTAGAAATGGAAGAAATCAATCCTGAGTTTAATACCACTGATGTTGTATTGGTTGTAGGTGCAAACGACGTGGTGAATCCAGCTGCTAAAACAGATCCTAATTCTCCAATATTTGGTATGCCAATTTTAGATGTAGAAAATGCGGCCAATGTAATTGTAAACAAACGTTCCATGAAAGCAGGCTATGCGGGTATTGAAAACGAGTTGTTCTATAAACCAAAAACAAGTATGCTATTTGGTGATGCAAAAAAAGCATTAACCCAATTGGTTTCTGAAATTAAGGCTTTGGGATAATTAGAAAATCCTATAAAGAAAAAGCGCAAGTGTAATTTTACACTTGCGCTTTTTTTATGTTTATTATTTTGTAAAAGCGTATTGTAAAATGTTCGAACCCATTTGCAAGGCTTTTAGTCTTATAGCTTCTGGGTCTTTATAAATCTCTTGGTCTTCCCAACCATTTCCCAAATCACATTCATAGGTATAGAAGCAAACCAATCTGCCTTCATAAATCAATCCAAAGCCTTGTGGTGCTTTGTTATCGTGCTCGTGTACCTTTGGGAGTCCATTGTTAAATTGAAAGTTCTGGTGGTAGATGGGGTGGTTAAAAGGTAATTCAACAAAGCTCAATTCTGGGAATACTTTTTTCATTTCCCTTCTAAAGAATTTATCTAAACCATAATTATCATCTGCATGTAAAAAGCCACCTGCAATTAAATAGTTGCGCAAGTTTTTAGCTTCTTGGTCGCTGAAAAGAATATTGCCATGCCCCGTTAAATGTACAAATGGGTAATTAAACAATTCGGCACTTCCTACTTCAACAATATCTTCTTCCTCTGCTAAATTTAGATGTAATTCCTTGTTGCAAAAATGAATTAAGTTAGGCAGAGAGGTTTTGTTGGCATACCAATCGCCACCACCATTGTATTTGAGTTTGGCAATTTTTATGGAAGGTGGTCCAAAACTTTGCAAGGCAACACAAACACAAATAAAAGTGAAAAGGCGGTTTAATTTCATATAACAAATATGCATGCTTGAAAGTTTAATTCAAGTAAATTTTAATGGTATCTATTCTTGGGCTTTGGCGGCAAACAGGCTAATGCCAAATATTGCGGCGGTTTCGGCTCGTAAAATGGAATTGCCCAATGAGCAGGTTTGATAGCCTTTTTTTAGGGCCAATTCAATTTCTCTTTGGGTAAAATCACCTTCTGGTCCAATGAGTAACAAAGATTTTGCCGCTGGCGGACAAGGAATTTGTTTAAACAAATGTTGGGTGCTTTCTTCTTCGCACCAGGCAATATATTTACTAGCATTTTCATGATTTGCTTTCATGAAATTTTCAAAGGAAACCAATTCGTTTAATTGAGGGAGGTAATATTGTTTGCTTTGTTTAATGGCTGCAATGGCAATTTTTTCGCAACGTGCCAGGTTTATTTTGGCTCGTTCCGAATTGCTTGTTTCTATAAAACTAATTTCGTCTACCCCAATTTCAATGGCTTTTTCGAGCATCCATTCCATTCTGTCAAAGCTCTTTGTTGGCGCAATGGCAAGGTGAAGGTGGTAGTTTCTATTGGGCGTGTGGGTTTTCTTACTTAGGATGGTGCCGCTACATTTTTTAGGATTATCACTGTCAATAATTGCAATGGCCTCCGTCCCTTTTCCATCAATCAAAATAAGTTGGTCACCTATTTTTTTTCTTAAAACGCGCACACAATGTTTCGATTCTTCTTCAGAAAAAACAAATGTGTTACTGTCTAAATTAGCTAAATAAAATAATTGCATTTTAAGGTTTCCAAGTCTTTACAAGTTTATATAAAATTGCAATGAATCCAATAAGGGAAAGCGTAAAAGCAAACCAGGTGAAATACAATTCAGCCATGGTATTTATTTGAAAAGTATGGCTTGGGAATATTTCGGTTCGACCCAAGAGCACTTCATTAGAAGCTATACCAGGATATAAATAATGTGCAATTAATTTGTTAAGGGTAATTAAAATAAACAATAAGAATGCACCTCCCAATACCATGAGGTTTAAGGAATAGAGAATGCTTACTTCTTTTTTATTTGTCAATTTGCGCTGTTATTGGTTCGCCAAAAATAAAAAAGAGACACCCAAATGAGTGTCTCTTTTTATAAAAGTATTAAACAAGTATTAAGCTTGTTGTGTAGCTTTTGGTGCAGCAGCTAAAATTTCTGAATCAACACCACTTGCATATTGTTCAAAGTTTTTAACAAACATATTTGCCAATTTATTTGCTTGTGCATCGTAAGCAGTTTTGTCGGCCCAAGTATTGCGAGGGTTCAATAATTCTGCTGGAACATTAGGGCAAGTAGTTGGCATTTGGTATCCAAAAATTGGATGCGATTCAAATGCTACATTGTTCAATTCGCCATTTAAAGCAGCGGTAATCATAGCGCGGGTTAAAGGCAATTTCATTCTTGAACCTACACCGTATGCACCACCTGTCCAACCAGTATTAATTAACCATACATTGATATTAGGAATGGCTTTGATTTTTTCTCCCAACATTTTAGCGTATTTACCCGGGTGCAATGGAAGAAAAGCTTTTCCAAAACATGCCGAGAAAGTTGCTTGAGGCTCTGTAACACCAGCTTCTGTACCAGCTACTTTTGCAGTGTAGCCACTGATAAAGCTATACATAGCTTGGCCTACGCTCAGTTTTGAGATTGGAGGCAATACACCAAATGCATCTGCTGTTAAGAAGAAAATATTTTCAGGAGCATCACCCAAAGAAGGCACGGCAATATTGTCGATGGCATTAATTGCGTATGCAGCACGGGTGTTTTCAGTTACCGAAATATTGGTATAATCAACAGTAGATGTACCAGGAATAAAACGGGTGTTTTCCAATAAGGCACCAAACTGAATGGCATTGAAAATTTGTGGTTCTTTTTCTTGGGTTAAGTCAACACATTTTGCGTAGCATCCACCTTCAAAATTAAATACACTGTCTTCAGCCCAACCGTGCTCATCATCACCAATTAATTTGCGGTCTGGATCTGCGCTCAAGGTAGTTTTACCTGTGCCAGATAAACCAAAGAAAATAGCAGTATCACCATTTTTGCCAATGTTTGCAGAGCAATGCATGGAAAGGGTATTGCGTTCTTCTGGAAGAATATAATTCAATACGGTGAAAATACCTTTTTTCATTTCACCGGTATAGCCACTACCACCTACTAAAATAATTTTTCTAGTAAAATCAATGATAGAAAAATTATGTTGGCGTGTGCCATCTTCTGCAGCCACCGCTTTAAAGCTAGGTGCATTAAGGATCAACCATTCTGGTTCGTAATTTTTTTGTTCTTCTTCGCTAGGACGTAAGAATAAATTATAGCAGAATAAATTGTGGTAGGCTGTTTCGTTGATGATACGAATTTTTAATTTATAACGATCGTCGGCACAAGCATAAGCATCGCGGGCATAAACTTGTTTGCCAGCATAATGTTTAACTACCTTATCTAATAAAGCTTCAAATTTACTAGGCTCAAATTTGAAGTTTACATCACCCCACCAAACGGTGTTTTCAGTTTTGGCATCACAAACAGTAAATTTGTCTTTAGGAGATCTTCCTGTAAACTCACCAGTATCAGCCATAAGGGCGCCGGTATCGTTCAATGTTCCTTCTCCGTTAACAATGGCATGTCTAACCAATTCGGCAGGAGTTAAATTCATGTAGGCCTTGGAGGCGGCTTTCAATACGCTTTCTGAAATGTCTTTGTTTGTCATAATCAGTTGATTGTCTGTTTTAGTATGGGGCAAAATTAGCTTTTACTTTGGGTTCACAAAACCCAAATTTTATCAAGGGCGAAATTGCCCTTGATACTCAAGCTAAAAAATGACTAAAATCAGCGAAATTATCCTAGGCAACGTGCTGTTTTCTATAGAAAATTCGGGCGTAAATAGGAAAAACCAATAGGATTAGGATGGTAGCTGTTATTAAGCCCCCAATTATGACAATTGCCAGTGGTTTTTGGGTTTCTGATCCAATTCCTGTTGAAACTGCTGCTGGCATTAAACCAATTGCCGCCATTAAGGCTGTCATTACCACCGGTCTAATTCTGGATTTAACGCCTTGCTTTATGGCCTCATCCAGCGGCATGTCATTGTGTAAATTCTTTCGAAAGACGGAAATAAGGATAACGCCATTTTGAACGCAAATTCCAAACAACGCAATAAATCCAACACCAGCAGAAATGCCAAAATTGGTCCCCGTTATGAGTAAGGCTAAAATTCCTCCTATGATGGCAAATGGAACATTAACCAGTACCAAGGCAGAATCTACCACATTGCCAAACATGATAAATAGAATTATAAAAATGGTAATTAAGGAGATGGGAACCACCTGACTTAATCTTTTTGTGGCACGCACCTGATTTTCAAATTCGCCCGTCCAAGTAATGCTATAGCCTTTTGGCAATTTAATATTGGCAGTCACATTTTTTTGTGCTTCTGCAATGGTTGAACCTAAATCGCGTTCACGCACAGAGAATTTAACCCCAATAAAACGGTTGTTGTTATCGCGATAAATGAAGGCCGGTCCTGTTAAAGTTCTAATAGTTGCAATTTCACTTAAAGGAATTTTTTGTCCATTTAAAGAAGGAACCATCAGGTGTTTTAAATCCGCTTCGGTTCTTCTAAATTCTTCTGGGTAACGAATTCTGATATCAAATTTTCTTTCGCCTTCATATTTGATATTTGCTGTTTTGCCTCCAATGGCCATTTCAATAACAGCTTGCGCATCGGCTACGGCAATGCCATACATGCCCATTTTTTGATCGTTAAGAATGATTTGCATTTCGGGCTGACCAACATTTCTCAAGATGCCCGCATCCTTGATGCCGTTTACAGGTGAAATTTGTGCTAATACTTTATTGGCTATTTCATCCAATTTTTCCAGGTCTTCCCCATAAATTTTTACGGCATTATTGGCATTCATTCCCGCAACTGCTTCTGCAACGTTATCAATAATAGGTTGCGAATAATTGTAATTGATGCCTTGCAATTGTTTGAGGGATTTGTCCATTTCCTCAATCAAGCCATCTAACGTTATTTTTCGATCCCAATCTTCTTTTGGCTTAAGGTTTACTTGCATTTGCACGTAATAAAAACCACTTGGGTCGGTACCATCATTTGACCTGCCTGTTTGAGACAATACGCCGTTAACCTCAGGAAATGCGCGCAACTTGCCTCTCAATACACTTACCATTTTAACGGTTTCTTTCAGGCTCATGCTCATAGGCATTTTTGCTTCTACCCACAGCGCACCTTCGTTTAATTGGGGTAAAAATTCTGTGCCTAAAAATTTGGCAGAAAATAAAGTGGTTCCAATAATTAAACTCGAGATAAGAATGGTTTTTCTCTTGTGGTCGTAACACCATTGAAATCCAATCATCACATATTTTTGAATAAATTCAACAATTCTATTGTGCTTTTCATGCACATCTTTATTCAATAAAATACGTGCTAAAACTGGTACCAAGGTTAAGGTAAAAATAAGTGCACCAAGTAATGCAAAACCTAAGGTGTAGGCCAAAGGAGAGAACATTTTACCTTCTACTTTTTGAAAGGCAAAAATGGGAACAAGTGCTGTAATAATAATAAGTTTTGAAAAGAATACCGCCTTGCCTAATTCACCGCCTGTTTTCTTTATTAAGCCATTTTTTAATAAGAGGTTAAACTTCTCTTTTCCTTTTTCATGGTATTTTAAATCGAGGGCCACAAATATGCCCTCCACCATGACGACGGCTCCATCTATTATAATTCCAAAATCTATGGCACCTAAAGAAAGCAAATTGGCACTCATGCCTTTTAACTTTAAGCAGAAAAATGCAAACAACAAGGACAAAGGAATTATTATGGAAACAATAAGCGTAGTGCGCCAATCGGCCATAAAAAGAAATACAATTACCGTAACTAAAATAATTCCTTCAAGCAAATTATGCATTACTGTTTTGGTCGTAAAACTCATGAGGTTGTCGCGGTCGTAAAACGTTTCCATTTTCACATCGTCTGGCAAAACCCTGTCGTTTATATCTGCAATTTTTGCTTTCAAACGTTCCAAAACTTCTGATGGATTTTCACCTTTGCGCATTACCACAATTCCTTCCACCATATCGTCTTTGTCGTTCATACCTACCTGGCCAACCCTTGGTGCATCTGATTCTACAACCTCTGCCAAGTTCTTTACCAATACTGGGTTGCCGCCAATATTTTCTACAATAATGTTTTCTATGTCTTCTATTTTCCCTAAAAGGCCAATACCTCTCACCACATAAGCTTGCCCATTTTTTTCTATTACATCACCACCTACATTTACATTACTTCTGTTAACAGCAGAATATACATCAAGCGGTGTAAGTTCATATTTGGCAAGGAAATTAGGGTTTACACGTATCTCGTATATTTTTTCTCTACCACCAAAAGCTACCACATCTGCTACACCGGCTACCGAGCGCAATTGCCTATCAATAACCCAATTTTGAAGCGTTAGTAATTCGCGGGTATCTTTGGTTGGACTTCTTAAAACGTAACGGAAAATCTCTCCTGTAGGGCCATAAGGTGGCTGCACATCAGGTTCTACACCATCTGGCAATTGCACGTTTCTAAGTTGGTTATTAACTTGTTGTCGGGCAAAGAAATCTTCTACATCATCCTCAAAAATAATTTTGATAACAGATAGTCCAAACATGGTAATACTGCGCACATTTGTTTTGCGCTGTATGGAGTTCATGCTAACTTCTATTGGGATCGTAACAAAACGTTCAATTTCTTCGGCGCTTCTGCCATTCCATTCAGTTACAATAATAATTTGCGTATTGGTAACATCTGGGAAGGCTTCAATAGGTGTATTGAGGTAAGACACAATACCTGCTACCACTAAAAGCAATACCATAAAAAAGGTAAAGAACCTATTTTTAAGGGAGAAGCCTACAATGTTTCTAATAAATTTATTCATGGTTTTTTGTGCTAATACCTGTTGAATTAATCGTTTAAAGCATCATAGATGAGCAAGCCGTTTTTAGAAATTACTTTCTCTCCTGCATTTAAACCTTTCTTAATAAAAGTTACATCAGCACTTTGCTGGTATACTTCCACTTCGCGGGTTTCAATTTCGGTTCGGCTCTTAAAAATCATTACATAGGTTTTACTCTTGTCAAAAATGATAGCTGTTGAAGGAATTTCAACCTTCTTGTAATTCTCAATATAATTGAGGTAAATACTTGCATTCATTTCAGGTTTTAGCAGGTACTGGTTATTAGGTAACTTAATCCTAATTTTCATGGTTTTGGTTTGTGGGTCAAGGATATTATAAACCTTGTCTACATGCCCATTAAATACGGTATCAGGGTAACTTAAGGTAATAATTTTGGCAGTCATTCCTTCACTCACTTTGGCAATATCTGTTTCGTAAACATTGGCATTAACCCATACATCGTTAATTTGTGCAATGGTAAAAATGTTATCGCTTTTGTCCGAACGCAACAGCATGTCTGGGTTAATTTTCTTGTCGATAATAAATCCGCTAATAGGAGCTATAACGCGGTATTCTGCACTGTTTTCAATTCCGTAAATAGCAAATATTTGTTTTAATCGGTCAATATCTGCATTCACTTTTGTTACCTCATTTTTTGCAATAAGGACATCCTTTTCTGAGATGAGTTTGCTCGAAAATAATTCTTCTGCAACACGTTGGTTGTTCTGCGCAACGTGCAAATCGTTTTTGGCATCAATCATTTGTTTTTCAAAGTCTGCTACCTCGCCACTTCTAATAACGGCAAGTATTTGACCCTTCTTTACAAAATCTCCTAGCTCTACATTTACCTTCATTACATTACCACCTACCAATGGAAAAATTTGCACCAATTTGTTTTCATCGGCAATAACTTTTCCCACCATGGTTAATACAGATTGTACGGGTTTGTCTTCTGCAACAGAAAACCCCAGTCGGCTCATCATGGTGTCTGTAACTTCAAAGGCTTTTGTTGTATTTTTATCTTTGTTGTTGCTATTGCAAGCAAATAGGAATATACCTATTAAGGCTAAACCTATAAGGGCATTGCCTTTATTTGAAAAGTTCTTCACCAATAACATAATTAAGTTCCTCATATGCTTTAATTCTTTTTTCTGTCAATTTGTTTATTTGCATGATGCTTGCATTGTAGGATTCAAAAAAGTCTACAAACTCTAGCATCGATATATTTCTTTTGTGAAAGTTGGTCACAAATCCATCATTAATTTCATCAAACTTTTCGCCAAAATCAGTATCTACTTTTTTGTATTCAAGGTCTATTTGAACCAATTTTAAATAGGTGCTTAAAACTTCATTTCCCACTTCATTGTTTTTGTTTTTATAGCGTGTACTCATGTAATCTTGGTTGGCTTTGGCCATTTTAATATTTCCTTGGTTTCTATTCCATACAGGTAAGTCAAGGCCAATGGTAATACCAGAATACTGACTGATATAACTACCTGCTTGGTCGTATATACCCCCAATGCGCATATCTGGTATGGCAAGACGTTTCTGTAAAGCATAGTTTAATTCACTTTGCTTTACCATGCTTTGCGCCATTTTTAAATCAGGCCTGTTTTGAATTCCTTTTTGTAGCAATGAATCAACTTTTAATCCCAATAATTTGTATTTTTCTTGCTCATTAGGCGAAAATTTCAAATCCAAATAAGCATTGGTTTGTAAGAGGGTTTTTAAATTCTTTTGTGCTTCCATTAAATCCGCAAAGAGTTCGGTTCGATCCGTATTAAGTTGGAAGTATACCGCCTTTAAGCGCAAAACTTCTTTCAATGGAATATTGCCTTTATTGCTTTGAAAAGAGAGGGCTTGAATTATGGTATCTAATAGGTTCAATTGCTCATCATATTTTTTGATGGTTAATTGATTGAAATAATAGGTTTGGAAGTTGTTTCTTAACTCAAATTTCAAAGTTCTTAGCAAATCATAAAATTCAAATTCGCCATAAATTTCATTCTCTTTTGCAATTTGAACTCTCTTATTTCTTTGTCCTGCAAGGTGAATGATTTGTTCAAGTGCAATAATTTTTTCTCCTGCTGGACCCGCATCAATAAATTTCTTTTTATTGGGATTATACAGGTTCCATTCTGTGTTCAAGGTGGGATTGTCAAATAGCCTGGCCTGTATGGTATTGGCTCGGTTCATGTCCATTTTATATTTCTGGGCCAATAAATCAAGGTTTTTAGTGAGGAACAAACTGTCTGTTTCAACCATATTTAGTTTAAGCGTATCCTGCGCTAACAAACTAATTGGAAAAAAGAAAAAGAGCAATACTATTAAGTGTTTTTGGTAACTTAAAAATTCTAATTTTTTTTTGTGTGGAATCATACTTTTTGTTGATTCAATAGGTGATTAGATAGCAATCTGAAATTGTAAAATAATAGCATTTCTTCTGCCACTTTCTTTGGCATCTGAGGCATTAAAAATCGGTCGGTTTTGTAGGTCTAAACTAAGCTTGGCTCTTTGCTTGTCTATGTAGTAATTTAGTCCAATGTCAAAAACTTGCATTGGGCCGTTTAATCTTTCGTAATTGGCATGCATCAGCATCAAATAGGCTTGCAGCCTTCCCGCTTTCTCATCCATGAGCGTTGAGGGTAATAGGTATGCTCCCTGTAAATATACAACATCGCCTGTGCCGTATAGCGGAATACCGTTTCCGCCACCATTTATAATTAATAAGCTGTTTGGGTCTGCAGGATTCATCACACTGGCATTTCTGATGTAATTCTTGCCAAAGCCCATATGTGAAAGTGCGCCGTAAAAGCTTATAGCAGCGCCTTTTGAACCTGCAGGGGCATCGTAAAACACATCAACTGAATAATTCAATAAGTCTTCTTCAATGGTTGGTTTTGATCCATTTATACTATCTGCACCTAAATGCCATAGGGCATTTTTTTGATATTGAACACCGGCTCCAAGCGTTAATACCTTTTTCTTACCTAAATAGGTTCCAGCCATGTAAGGTGTTAGGTTCGACTCTTCGTCGAAAAACTGGTACATCAAATAGGCACTACTTTGCAGTTTGCTTGGTTTAAAAGAAAATTCCGAATTGCTGCTTATTGGCTTATTGGCATAAGCCATATTGTATGCTGCTGCAGCCATGGGTTTTGAAATTACCACACGGTAATCCAACTTACCCAATTTGCCTTTACCATAAATACTCAATTTACGTAAAAACTGGTCGGTAACATCATTGGTGCTTTGTTGGTAAAGTGGCGCATCATAGCCTAAAATACTTGCAATTGCAGGAGAAGAAAACCTGCTAAAACCTGTCCACGCCGTAAGTCCCATACCCATTTGTAAAGTCCTATTTGTTAGTTGGTATTCTGCAACAACATCGTGAAAAAATATGCCCGGTTTTCTTGCGCTTAAATAATTAAAATTATTAATACCCACTTGGGTATAAACAAAAACCTTGTCGTGTATTTTCCCAAATATTTGTGCCCTTACGCGTCTAAGTCCTATGTCGAAAGTGTTTTTTTCTGGGTAAGTAAAAACGGTTGTGCCAGGATTGTTTTCATTGTACCGGCTCCAAACCTGAGCTGTAAAAGTTGTTTTTAAATAATGCGAACCATCTTCATTCAAAGAAATTTTCAATTCTTTGTCGTCTTTTTTTTGTGCATTACTTAAATTAGCAAAGCCCAGTAATTGAATAGTCAATAACTGGGCTATTAAAATGTTTTTATTCATTTTAACTTATTTTTTCTTAGCTGAATGTTTATGATCTGAAATAGCAATATGGTCGTCTAATCCAATAATAGTAAATTCTCCTCCTTTTCTTTCGTAGGCCAATTCCAAATCGTGTAAATGCTCCATTACACTGTGGTCTACCAGCTTGGTAGTAGTAAAGTCTATGGTAATTTTCTTTCCATCAGGTAAGCTTTCTACATGTTTTTTCAAACTCATAAAATTACTAAAAATAGCCGAGTGTTCAACATCAATTACATAATGTTCTTCATCAATGATCACCATAGTAAAAAATGGTTTAAATAAACTTTTCAAAGGAACGCCATTGATGGTATGGATAATTAATTTTACCAGAATACCTGCGAGAATACCAATTAATAAATCTGTAGCTAAGGTGAAAACAATGGTAGAAACAAAAATAATAAGCTGCTCTTTTCCCACTTTAAGTGTTTTTGCAAATTCACCTGGAGAAGCCAATTTGTAACCTGTAACCATCAACATAGCTGCTAAAGCCGACAGTGGAATTTGGTGAATGATGTCTCCTAAAAATACCACAAAAAATAACAAGAATCCTCCATGAAAGAAATTAGCCCAACGGGTTTTTGCGCCATTGTTTACATTGGCCGAACTCCTTACTACCTCTGCAATAATGGGTAATCCACCAAAGAAACTTGAGAAGATATTGCCTGCACCTTTGGCAAACAATTCTTTGTTATAGTTTGACTCGCGTTTATAAGGATCCATTTTGTCAATTGCCTTTGCTGTAAGCAGCGATTCTAAACTTGCTACCAAACTATAAGTAACCATCATTTGAATACCAAAACCTGTCAATAAATAATCGAACCTGGGCATTACAATTCCTTCAAATACATTGGTGGGAATATTTACCAAAAACTTAGGCCCCAAGGTGTATTCATGGCCATCCAAGAACAAATATTTATGCACTGTTTGTAGGTCAAAGAAATGCCCTATTGGAATGGCAACCATTAATACCATCAATGGTGCGGGCAACATTTTAATGTATTTGTTTTTTACCCTAGGCAAAAACACCAAAATCAAAACGCTTATTAAGGCAATTAAGGCCACATCTGGATTCATGTGTAAAATGCTATGCGGTATTTCTGCAATCAGTTCAAGCATTTCCTTTCCTTCAGGTTTTACACCCATTGCGGTATGAAATTGTTTGGTAAAAATCATGATGCCAATTGCAGCAAGCATACCATGAACTACCGATGAAGGGAAGAAATTGCTTATAAAACCTGCTTTAACAAAGCCAAATAACAATTGTAAAATACCGCAACCAATACCAACTGCAAGTGTACATTGGTAAGCAAACATTTCTATTTGTTCTGGACTTAATCCAGCTGGAGCCATCTTTCTAAAGCCTTCCATGCTCATCAATACAATTACAGCTAATCCAGCGGCAGGACCATTAATGGTTAAATGAGAACCGCTTGCAAGCGATACAAATAATCCGCCAACTATGCCCGCTATAATTCCGGCCATTGGAGGTACACCAGAGGCCATGGCAATACCAAGGCAAAGTGGTAATGCAATAAGTGAAATAATAAATCCAGAAAGAAGGTCGTCTTTCCAGTGTTTTTTTAGGCCCGCTAAACCATCAGCAGGTATTTGAATATTGTTCATGAAATAAGTTTGTAAGAAAATTGTTTGCGAAAATATAGAATCCCGGTGTTTAGGTGTTACCGGTTTTGAACGAGTGGAAAACGCGTTCTAAATTCGAAATAGGCAGATGCTAATATGCAAGGCTGTCTTTTGATGTGTCTTTTCAACGGGGTTTGCAAAACCAATTAAATTTGAAGCATTTTGCTTCATTCCGTTTTCAAACAAATAGTGTAGAAAAGGTATTGCAAAAGATACCTGATGATTTTCTAATTCAGATTCATCTTCTTCTAATTCTGCTACCAATTCAAAATCGCCTTTGGAGGCGGCCTTAATTTGTGTATGAACCGGTTTTGCTGTAGTATGAATAAAACAACTTGCACCCATCATTAGAATGCCAGTCATTAATAGCACAAGCAAAAGAATATGTTGAAACCGGTTATTCATTTATTGCTGCAAATAACGCATTTTAAAATCGTTTTTGCATTAAAGCTTTGTTAAACTTTGGTACTAGTAGTCTTAAAATGGGATGAAAGAGTGCAAAAAAAACACGCCCAAGGGCGTGTTTTTTTTTGACAAACTAAATATTATAAATGGATACACTCGCCATAAGCTTGCGCTGCGGCTTCCATTATAGCTTCACTCATGGTTGGATGTGGGTGAACAGATTTAATAATTTCCATACCAGTAGTTTCCAATTTTCTTGCTACTACTACTTCGGCAATCATTTCTGTAACATTGGCTCCTACCAAATGGGCACCTAAAAACTCACCATATTTGGCATCAAAAATTAATTTCACAAAACCTTCTTTTACGCCGCCAGCACTTGCTTTTCCACTTGCTGAGAAGGGGAATTTACCAACCTTAATTTCATAGCCAGCTTCTTTAGCTGCTTTTTCTGTATAACCAACAGAAGCAACTTCTGGAGAGCAATACGTACAACCTGGAATGTTATTATAGTTTAATGGTTCTGGATGGTGTCCAGCAATTTTCTCTACACAGATAATACCTTCTGCACTTGCAACGTGCGCCAAAGCAGGACCTTTAACAATATCACCAATGGCATAAACACCTTTAATATTGGTAGTATAGAAATCATCTACCAATACTTTGCCTTTATCTGTTTTTACACCTAAAGTTTCTAGGCCTAAATTTTCTAAATTGGTTTGAATGCCAACTGCAGATAACACGATATCTGCTTCCAATTCTTTGATGCCTTCAGCTGTTTTAACTTTTATTTTACAGCCCGCACCGCTGGTATCAACACTTTCTACTGAAGCATTGGTCATAATATCAATACCAGATTTTTTAAATGATTTGGCTACTTCCTTGCTCACTTCTTCGTCTTCAATAGGAAGAATGTTTGGCATAAACTCAACGATGGTTACCTTGGTTCCCATGGCATTGTAGAAATAAGCAAACTCGCTACCAATGGCGCCACTTCCCATTACCACCATACTTTTAGGTTGTTGTGGCAATACCATGGCGTCACGGTATCCTATAATTTTTTTACCATCTAATTTAATATTGGGCAATTCACGACTTCTTGCACCAGTAGCTAAAATAATATGTTTGGCGTCATGAATTACTTTTGCACCTGCGGCATCAGTTACTTCTACTTTGCCTACACTGGCTAATTTACCAGTACCAATAATCACATCAATTTTATTTTTCTTCATTAAGAAAGCAATTCCTTTGCTCATTCCGCTGGCAACGTCTCTGCTTCTTTTTACAACTGCAGGGAAATCTTGTTTGCTTTCACCCACTTCAATACCATAATCTTTGGCGTGCTTAATATATTCAAAAACTTGCGCCGATTTTAGTAAGGCTTTGGTTGGAATACATCCCCAATTGAGGCAAACGCCTCCCAATTCCGACTTTTCAACTACTGCGGTTTTAAGGCCTAACTGACTTGCTCTAATGGCAGCAACATATCCGCCTGGACCGCTACCAATAACTATTACATCGTATTGCATGTGTTTCTTGTTATTTGATTAAAGGCGCAAAATAAGGCATAATTTTTTAGAAGGCTAATTTTTTTTACAAGGCTTTTACTTTCTTTGGCAAGTGCAGTATAAATAACTGTCTCGAGCGCTTTGTCATTTTCTTGTTTCAATTGTTTTTAGGCTCACCTATACTAAATCAGGGCTATTTCGTTACCTTTGTATTCCTTCAAAAATGAACAAATTACAGCTTTCTGTTTTTACAATTACACTTCTGGCCTTGCTCAGCAGTGTGTTTTTGTTTGCTTTTGTAACAGATTCCCAAACCAATAGCAAGGCAACTGCCATTCATGCCAAAGATGGAAAAGAATTACTCTCGCAAGCTTATTATTTGGAAGAAAGTGAATTGGATTTGGATGAAAAATACCAAGAGTATAAAAATGCTACTTTTCTTCTTTTGAGCTTAGGCTTTTCTTATTTATTTCTTTTAGCGGCAGATTTAAAAACAAAAGGTTTAAATAGCATTTATGGAAAATTACCACTCGGATTAGCCTGTGATAAATTTCTTTCCATTCGTGTAATTCGCCTGTAGTACAAGTTTTTCTTCAACTTGTTTTTGCCCATTTCTTTGGGCCATTTTTTAATTTACTTTTATTTCATTATGTCACATAGTTCTCCTGCTTTTGATGTGCATGGTATTGTTCATGATTTGGCGCATTACCTGCCCGCACAAGCCCCATTAAAAGATTTTGTTCACCACAATACGCTTCATGCCTTTCAAGATTTGCCTTTTCAAATTGCTATTCGAAAGGCCTCTAAAATGTTTGGTTACCAAGTAACCTTACCCATTGAAACCTACCGCGATTTATACCTAGAAAATAAAATAAATCCGTTGGTGCTCGATGCGGTTATTAAAAAAACGAAGAAAAATGTGGATGTGGCCGAATACCACAAACGTTTACTAAGCAAGGATTTCGACCAACCAGAAAATCCACGCATTGGCAAATTACGTCACCAATGGAAAGAATTGGGGTATATTGATTTAGATTCTTTTACCCAACCGCGTTTGTTTAGGGTGCTGAGTAATTACCTCGACCAAGGTATTGCCATTTGGAAGTTTCCTGTGTTAATGAAAGGTTTTTTGGGTTCGATCCGAGAACTGGAGAAAAATACCTATGTAAGTCTTTTTAAAACCAAAAGAGCTAAGAATTTATTGTTAAATGAGAAGACTACCATTGAAGAATTGTTGCAGATTTTGGTGGCTGATGAAAGTATGTACAAACAATATTTATTCGACCAGCAATTTGCACACCAGGGATGGTCGGGGATGGTTGCTACCGTTGAAGCACAGCCTGAAACTTTATTGGATAGAAAACGTATTCAATTAGATGAAATAATCTTGCTGGAGCTGCTTTTAGAAATAGATGCCTTAGACGATAAATTTGGAAATAAATGGTTGCCACTTTCAAAAATTATAAAGGATCGTCCTAAAGATTTATTTGCTCCCATTCAATTTGGTGAAACGGCAGAAGCGCTTGCTATTTGGCAGGAGGCTTTAGAGTTTTCCTATTATGACCAAGTGCTTGCGGGCATTCAACAAGAGAAAAAAATGCCAATGCAAACAGGTGAAAAAAGTTTTCAGGCCTTGTTTTGTATTGATGACAGAGAGTGTTCTATACGCAGGTATGTAGAGCAAGAAGATACCAATAGCGAAACCTTTGGTACCCCAGGTTTCTTTAATGTTGAATTTTATTTTCAGCCAGAAAATGGAAAGTTTTTTACCAAACTTTGTCCTGCTCCTGTATTCCCAAAATACCTAATTAAAGAAAGTGGTTCTAAAATAAAAAGAGAAGAAGATCCGCATTATTCTTTGCACATGAAAAAGTTTAATGGTGCATGGATTTTCTCTCAAACATTAGGCTTTTGGTCGGTTTTTAAATTATTGGCCAATATCTTTAAACCGCAAGCCAGTGCTGCTAGTGCTTCTTCTTTTAAGCACATGGATAAGCATGCACACCTAAGCGTAGAAAACCGTCATCCAAGCCACCATGAAAAGGGTTTGCAAGTTGGATTTACCATTGAAGAAATGGCCAATAGGGTAGAAGGTTTGCTAAAAAGTATTGGCTTAATTAAAAACTTTGCGCCTTTTGTATATGTGGTAGGGCATGGTTCGAGCAGTACCAATAACCCACATTATGCAGCCTATGATTGTGGTGCTTGTTGTGGCAGACCTGGTTCTGTAAATGCCCGTGTGGTTTCACATATGGCCAATCACCCAGAGGTAAGAAAAGTTTTGCGTGAAAGAGGAATTGATATTCCCAATGCCACACTTTTTATTGGGGCTTTGCATGATACCACGCGCGATGATATTTCCTTTTTTGATGAGCAATTAATGGACGAGCAACACCAAAAATGGCACAAAGAAAACCATGCAACTTTTTTACGTGCCTTGGATGAAAATGCGCGTGAACGTTCTAGAAGGTTTGCCTCTATAGATACCAAAGAAGATATTGCTGCCATTCACGAGCAAATAAGAAACCGTTCTGTTTCGCTGTTCGAACCAAGACCAGAATTGAACCATGCTACCAATGCTTTGTGTATTGTTGGTTCGAGAGAAATTTCAAAAGGTTTGTTTTTGGATAGGAGGTCGTTTTTAAATTCTTACGATTACCAAATAGACCCCGAAGGAAAATATTTATACAATATTCTAAAAGCAGCTGCACCGGTTTGTGGTGGTATTAATTTAGAATATTATTTCTCTCGGGTAGATAACCAAAAATTAGGAGCGGGTACCAAATTGCCGCATAATGTGATGGGTTTATTTGGCGTAGCAAATGGCATTGATGGCGATTTGCGTCCGGGCTTGCCAAGTCAAATGATAGAGGTGCACGACCCATTGCGTTTACTCATCATTGTTGAACATTTTCCAGAAGTGGTTTTAAAAACCATTCAACAGGCGCCAGAAACCTATGAATGGTTTAAGAATAATTGGATTCATTTAAGTGTGGTGGAACCAATAACGCGTGAGATATTTTATTTCAATGCAGAAAAGGAATGTTTTGAGCCGTATCAACCACTAATAAAAAACTTAGAAAAATTGGACAATGTAAGTTCAGTTATTATAAGTGAAGATGGAAGTTTACCTGTTTACCTTTTTAATTAGTTAACTGTATGAATGAATTAATAAATTTTTGGGTGGTTTTGCCACTAATAGGATTTTTGATAAGCGTTGTATTGCCTAAAAAGAATGAGAATTTAATTTCACAATTCTCGTTTTTTTCTGTTGGCTTGCACATGTTTAGTTTGTATGTGTTTCTGGCTTATTGGATTTGGCAGGGGCATCCTACTTTGGATCAGAAAGATTGGGTGCTTTTTACTTCCAGTGAATACGAATTTTTCCTCGATTTTTGTTTTGATAAAATAACAGCCGTTTATGCATTTGTTGGTTCGACCCTAACCTTTTTGGTAGCCATTTATAGCCGAACCTATATGCACCGCGAGCCAGGATTTAAGCGCTTTTTCAACACCATCTTGTTTTTTTACATGGGTTATAATATTGCCATTTTTGCGGGTAATATGGAAACCCTGTTTGTGGGTTGGGAAATTTTAGGTATCTCTTCTTTTCTTTTAATTGCCTTTTACCGTGAAAGGTTTTTGCCTGTAAAAAATGCGCTGAAGGTTTATTCCATTTACAGGATTGGCGATATTGGTTTAATCTTGGCCATGTGGTTGAGCCATCATTTGTTTAGAGAGAATATTACCTTCTTAAAATTGAGTAATTATGAAATGGTAAGTGACCAATTGCAAAGCCATACCCTCATTGGAATTTTTATTTCGGGAATGATATTATTAACTGCTGCAGCAAAATCTGCGCAATTGCCTTTTTCTGCTTGGCTGCCTAGGGCAATGGAAGGTCCAACGCCTTCGAGTGCTATTTTTTATGGTTCATTGGCGGTACATTTAGGCGTGTTTTTAATGATGCGCACCTATCCGTTCTGGGAACACCAATATTCTGTTAGGGTATTAATTTTCTTATTGGGTTTGGCAACTGCCATTGTTGCTACCTTAACGGCAAGGGTTCAATCCAATATTAAGAGCCAAATTGCTTATGCTTCTATAGCACAAATTGGTTTAATGTTTATTGAATTGTCTTTAGGTTGGGGAATACTTGCCTTGGTTCATTTTGCTGGAAATGCCTTTTTACGCACCTATCAATTATTGGTTTCTCCATCGGTGGTGAGTTATTTAATTAAGCAAATGTTTTATACCTATGAGCCCAATAAAAACCATATCAAGCATGTAATTTCTAAAAAGTTTATTTACACCTTTTATATTTTGAGTTTAAAGGAGTGGAACTTAAATAGCATGATGTATAAATTATACTGGAACCCATTGAAATGGCTAGGTAAACGCGTTAATTTCATCAGCATGAAACATGTAATGTATTTCTTTGTTCCTGCCTTTTTATTGGGTGTTATTTCAAGGTTTTATCACTTAGATATGCATGCTTCCTTTTCTCATTATTTGCCAATTTTATTTTCATTTATTGGATTGTTAATGGTGCTAAAAGCGTATACAGAAAAACACAAAGCACGTATGAGTTGGATCTTAATTATTTTAAACCATTGCTGGGTTGCTTTGGCAATTTCTTTTAACGAAGAATTTAAATTTACCGAAACTGTATTTTACCTCGGAGGTATTTTTATGGCAGGTGCTTTGGGGTATTATTCTTTAAATAGAATGAAACGCATTGAAGATAAAATAGACCTTGCCCGTTTCAATGGACATGTATACAGCCATCCTCGTCAGGCTTTGTTGTTTTTGTTATGTTGCCTTGGATTATCTGGCTTTCCTATTACCACCACTTTTATTGGAGAAGATTTGGTGTTTAGCCATATTCATTCCAATCAATTGGCTTTGGCCTTTTTTGTATCGGCAAGTTTTATTATAGATGGATTGGCCATAGTAAGAATTTACGCAAGGGTGTTTTTAGGGCCGCATGTGCATTCTGTTTACGAAATGGGCTACCGCTCTTCTTAAGAAATTTGAAAGCAGGATAGCGCTTATTTGAGCGCCATTCTGCTTTCCATTCTTTTTTCGCCATCTACAAAGAGGCGCATATAATACAATGAGTCTGTGTATACGCTGGCATCAAAAGCATAGTTGATTGTTTTTCTGCCGGGTGCTTCTGCAGGGTTTTTATACAATTCACGAACCAATACATTGTGGATGTTAAACATGCCAATTAAAATCTGTTTGGTTCGGCTAAAATTAAAACTATAATTACCGCCAACGCTAACTTTCATGGTACTTGCAGGTGCGTAATAATTTCTTCTGTAATCATTTCTTTTGGGTGGAGGAGGCATTTTTTGATGGGTTAATTTGGCCACCATGGTTTGTAACTTTCGCACAGCGGTGGTGTCAAACCCATTGATATCTGTAATTGGATAGCCGGCCGCAACGCACCAAACTGCATTTTGCGCTTCGGCATTAAAAAGTTTTTCTTGTGCTATTAAATTGCTCAATTCCAACAAGGCAGGTTTGGCATCCTTGCCCAAGGTATAATACACCGGCGCTTCTCCTGGCGCATGGTCGCTGGGCTCTGTGCACATGGCATAGGCTGCAATTTTTTTGTTTTCGTTTGGCAAAAGCTCCACAAACATGTTTTCTGTGAGCACTAAATTTTGGTAAATAGAGTCGTTAGGACAAACCTGCATGCCTACTGGAATTTTAATTTGCAGTTTGTTGTTGCCATTGTTTTTGAGGTGTAGCAATAAGCATTTGTTGTAATGGGAAAAGCCTTTGTTGTTTTCCATTTTACAAGTAATTAAATTTTGCTTTACAGCATCTTTTAAAAGTAGGGTAGATTCGGAGTTGTTAATCAATCCAAATCCCATGCTTACAAGCATACCTGCGAGCAGCAAAAAGGCAAGGGTTTTAGTTTTCATACTAGGCTAACGCGTATCTTCTTTGGCATATTGCCTTTGGTTGAAATCTTTACAATATATAAAAAGCTAAATTTAGTAAATCCGATTCCGATTTCTCATTTGTGATTGAAAATGTTACATTTCCCATTGAAAGCAAGCATGCTAAGCCTTCACCTGTTGTTGGAGCGCTTTTTACTTTCAGCGTTTTAAATGAAAATATTTATCCAATAGGCCTTTCTGCCTAAACGCCCTGCTAGATTACATTTTCAGGTATTGGTCAAAGTCTGGGTGGTCAGTTTGAACCGAAATTGGGTGGTCAGATACACCTTGATTACATACTAGATTAAGAAAACTGCCCAAGCGCACCTCAAGTATTGTTTTTAAAGCAATTGTAAAAGCAGCAAATAAAAATAACTATAAACCTAGGACTATGACCTTTGATAACGACAAAGCCTTTAGTTCGCATACTAAGGTTGCAGAAGCTATAGGAGTTAAAACCTATTTTACAAGGCCATATACAAGCCAGGATAAAGGTTCCGTTGAAAACCGAATTGGAGTTATTAGAAGGTTTTTTCCTAGAAAACAAATCTTACATTTGTTACTAATAAACAAGTCAGAGACGTTGAAATGAAAATCAACAATAGACCTGTTAGAAAGTTTAATTATTTATCACCTAACCAAGTGCTACAAAAGAAAATTGCACTTATTACTTGAACTTACAAATTTTAAAAATAGGAAAACGAGCAAATTGTAATACGAGGAATTAATTTACTCAAAAAAATTATTTATATACCAACCAAGACTCTTTAATTATTCCAAATTTAGCTGAGCTGCTGTTTAATTTTACTTCAACAGGGATGTAATCGTATCCTCTATATCCGTTAAGGTTTGGTTTAACCTGATAATCGACAGTAAGTGTGTCAGGAATTGACTTATTGTTGTAAAACAAATATGATGTTTTAATATTATCTATTGCCGAATAAGTGACAAGCATTCCACATTGCAAATATGGTCCAAAATTATTTGGTCCAAAATCTACAAGTTTACCAAAAGTTAGTTTCGAATTATTAGGATAAGGAAATACTAAGTTTATACTATCATCAGAGGATTTAAATATATTACTACTATCCTCTCTATTAAAAACATAAACAAAGAGGGAAGGAGGAACAGGAGAGTTAATATTAATTGGTCCCTGTTCCTTCTTTGAATTACACGAAATTATTATAAACAAACATACCCAAAAAGCTAAATTATGGGTGTATATTTGAAATTTGATGTTTTGCATATTGATAATTATCATTGATTAACGTTGGCAAACTAGTATTTTCTGGAGATGGCACAATTATTCCTGAAGACCAATCATTCCAATAATACCAACCATTTAAATCCCCATTCCATCCCCAATTCATATGATAAAAATAAAATGAAGAGCACAGACTATTTTCGTTGTAATTTAATCTATATAGTTTAATTCCATATATACCATCACAAACCCATGCATGGCATTCTGAACTATAATAATATTTGTGCTTAAAAATCCACCACCCTTGACTTAATTGATCCCTTTTGGCACATCCAGATAAAATAATAGGTTTATCATTGGCGATGTTAGTAACTAAGTCATTTAATGAAAATGAACTCAAATAATCTGCACTAGCATAACTAAAATTATTTTTAAAACCATCATCCACATCATCCATTTGAGCACCAGACCCATTACAACCATAATTCATGCAAACAGACTTACCTGCATCCCATAGTATTTTACCTGCTTCATCTACTGCTGTTGTATTCCAACCAGTTGCATATGCTTTTAGCGGTATTATAGAATAATTATAGGTATTTGGCACCTGCCAATATCTCATAACTTGTGCCATCGCTGTGGCAACACAACCAGTCCAAGGTATACCAGCATTTTCAGTACAAGTTATTGTTGAATTAGTAGTACAACCAATTGACCCCATACCAATTTTGGCTCCAAAACGCCAATCCTGACCCCATTCAGTTTGAACTAATGGCCCAAATTGAAATGTATGACGAAGTCTACACGGATTTATGACTGGATCTTGATCAGTAGGTTTAGGTTTTGTTGGATTGGCAAAAACAGTTTCAATGATTTCTTCATCTAATCCTGTTTGATTTAATAATTCTATCCAACCATTATATGCGCGATCCAAATTATCATACTCACCATATCTAACAGTCATGATGCTACTGATAGTTTTCTCTAACCAACATTCAAAACCTGGATTTATGGTATCCTCTTCTAAAATTTCGCCCTCTTCAGAAAAAGCTAAAACTGGTTCATGAAAAGGTTCTGCTGAAAGCATTAAAAACCCAGCATTATCTTCATAATTTATTACATAAATCGCTGGAATTCCATTAAAATCGTCAATTGAATAAATATCTCCTATCGTCCTATTTGCAAAAAAAGTCGAATCGACTCCAATTCTTGGAGATTTAGATGGGCTTTTGAACTTTGTAGCAATTGATCTAACAAGAATTTCTGAAATGGTGGTCTTAACACTTTTTGTTTCCCTATACTTAAGATCTTTTTTACAAGAATTGAAAACAAAAACAACAAATAATAGGATTACGGCAATGTAGATTAATTTATTTTTCATATCCTAAATTTTTATAAATTATAAGTGCTCAAAAAAAAAGAAAAAGTAATGATTTTTTTTAATATTAAAAATAATGTGCTATTACCTTTATTTTCAGCCTGCCAGGGCTTCTAGCTCGGGCGAGAGCGGTTGATGTAAAACAATCAATCTGAAAGTTGTTCTTGACGACATCTTTAAATTTGTTAAAATGGCCCCCATTTTTGGGTCAATAATGGTGACATTTTTTGCTATCCTTTCTATAATTATTGTTGTAGTTTTAAGTTTAATAGGCAATTTTAAATAAATAATTTATTGCATTCCCCTTATCAACGCAAACAACATTTTAGAAAGTTCTTCGGCATGCAAATAGAATTCTTGGTACGTGGGTTTTTCGAGGCTGTTTAAAGTTTGCAGTAAGTCTAAAATAGCTACAGTTTCAAAAACTGAACCCCGCGCTATAACATAGAAATTGCGCTTATCTGGCTTTGTAAATCTGCCAGACCCCTCCGCAATATTGAGCACAATGCTCATGGATGCGCGCTTTAGCTGGTCTCTTTCGGAAGAACTTAGTGTTGTTTGTTCAAGATAAGATGCAATTTTTAAATGGAATAGTTTTGCCTTTTGGTAAACTTCCAACTTTTCAAAATCAAACATTAATTAAAAGAATTTAAAGCAAGAGATCCCTTTGATTCTTGCCAACTACTCAGAATTTAAGAATGGTTTATTCTAAAATTCTCATCAGTCTTAAAATAAGACCGCTTAATCAGTTTGAGTTGGAGTGTGTTTTGAGAATTTCTTTTTCTCAAATAATTAACTCAATTCTGAATCCTCCATTAACTAGAAACCTTTTAGTTTGAGTTGGAGTATTCGTCTTTCGCTGTTGCTCAAGATAATTATTCTATAATGATTCCAATTATTATTAATAAAACAAAATCACACAAACAAGAAACTTTTTAGTTTGAGTTTGTGTGTGAGTTTTGAGGGACAAAATCAGTTTGAAGTATTCGTCTTTCGCTGTTGCTCAAGATAATTATACTAAACTGATTCTAATTATTTTTAATAAAACAAAATCTTACAAACTAGAAACCTTTTAGTTTGAGTTTGAGTGTGAGTTTTGAGGGACAAAATCAGTTTGGAGTATTCGTCTTTCGCTGTTGCTCAAGATAATTATGCTTAACTGATTCCAATTATTATTAATAAAACAAAATCACACAAACAAGAAACTTTTTAGTTTGAGTTTGTGTGTGAGTTTTGAGGGACAAAATCAGTTTGGAGTATTCGTCTTTCGCTGTTGCTCAAGACTCACACTCCAAACTGATTTTGTGGAGCTGCAGGGATTCGAACCCTGGTCCGGAAGTGCAATAAACGTGCTTTCTACGGGTTTAGCGCGACATTGTATTCGGGTATAACAGCTTGCCTCGCTTAGCAATTATACCTATATCCACTGAATACGTTTATAAGCCCGTGGCTTACCTACAAACGCCCCTATCAAATGACGGTTCTAATGGATATGCGATAAGAGATACACATCCGAACCGAAGGCATCGCGTAATCGTCCTGATTAGGCAGCCATTGCGAATTGAGTTTCGCCAACTATAGTTTTGGAAATTGAGATTATAGTGCCAACTGTCCAATGCACTACCTGCTTACACGTCAACCAATCACCCCGTCAATACCGGTCAGCCCCAGAAATAAAGAACACAGTGCAAAGATAAGTGATTCTTTGCTTTGTTTTTAAATTATTCAACAAATAGCTACTCCAACTTCACAAATTTTAATACTTGATTGAGCTGTGGTAAATGAATAAGGTGCAGGTAATATATACCCGATTTTAAATTAGAAATAGCTAATTGTGTGTTTTGTGAATTGCTGCTGCCTTTGCTTTGTAGCTGGCCATTGTTATCCCAAATTTCATATTTGAATTCCAGTGCTTGCTTGCAATTGATTGTTAATAGATCCTTTGCAGGCTGTGGCATTAGAGTAATTTGAATTTCCTCCTCTTCCTTTTCAATGGTTCTACATACAGAATAATCAAAAGAGGCATCCATGTCTATTTCTTTAATTCTATAATAAACCGTTTGCACATTTAAGGCAGCATAATTTTTATCTGTTATGGTATAATATTTTAAATTAGTACTATTCCCCGCTGCTTTTAAGCGTGCTATTTTTTCAAATTCAATGCCATCAGTACTTCTTTCAACTTCAAAATACGCGCTGTTTGTTTCACTACTTGTTGTCCAGTTTAAGACAACCTGATTTTTAATTTTTGTAGCACTAAATTCTAAAAATTTAACCGGTAAAACTATCACATCTGCACCAATGGCAAAACCGCCAAATCCACTGTTAAATATGGCGTAGATAGACGAGTCGTTACTGCTGTATGGGGCTGTGTTTCGGTTTGTTCCATATTGGCCATTTGCTAAAGTGCCGGTGCTAATTGCTGCAGGCGTTTTAATGATGTTGGCATTGCTAAAATTATTTCCTGTTGCCAATTTCCATGCATTTATTTCTGCTTGTGAATAAAACAATCTAATGGCAATTTGGCCACTGGTATTATTGTTACTTGTGATCAGCCTAAATGTTTTTCGTGCTATTTTTTTATTGGCACTTGTATTACTTGCATAATTACTGGTTCCAATACCCGCACTGTCTATACTCAAAGTGCAGAGGCCATAATTAAAGCCACTGAGGTTGCTGCTAATGGCCATTATATTGCCAGCTGGCGAGTAAAATGTATCGGTCTCAAAAGGCCCTATTGTATTGTTGCGGACACTTAAATTGGTTTCTACAGGCACCCAACCATTATAGGTAGAATCTATAGCTAATAAATTGGAATTTCCTGCTAAATCTGTAAAGGAATTGGCATTAATTTGAACCCATACTTTTCCATAAACACTGGGTGTAACCGTACATGAAAATTCAAATGGGCCTGTTTGCATAAATTTACTCGCACTTCCATTTGTAAGCACAATATCATTACTGTCGAAACCAATTAAGGATTTATTACTGGTAAATGTTGCAATAAAATTTCCATTTACCTGTGGCTTCGGAATGCCAATGTTTATTAGGGGTATAAGTGTGTCAATAAAAATAGCATAGTCTTCACTTTCGCCATAAGACAATACACCACAAGATGCTGCCGTTGCTGTTGAAAAATTTGTGACCACGCGCATTCTTAAAAATTGTTGTGGGAGGGGAGGAGTACTTAATATGCTTACACTAATAGGTCTTTTACCTGTGCCTGCAGCTTGGCTCGCTACTAATTCATTGGCATCTGTAAATACACCATTGTTGTTGTAGTCTATATAAATTTTTTGATTTTCTGGGTTGGTGGTGCCCGTTGTAATGTAGGCTGTGTAGGTGGTTCCAGCCTTTACAAAAGTGCTTTTGTTACAGGTGTAATCTGTGTTACTGGCAACGCCAATGCCGGAACTGTTGAGTAAGGTGTTAAATTCAAATTGCTGTATTCCCATGCCATAGCCACTCAAATTGGTGGTGGTGGTTAGGCAGGGACTTGCCGTGTTGGGGGCGTAATTAAAATAGATGTTTTTTGTGTTCGAACCAAAATTATTGCTTGCTATTAATGAAATGGTATAAGCACCGGGTATACTAAAAATAATTTCTGCTCGGGTATTGCTTGAATCCGTTCCATTAATAAATTGCCATCCCGTTTGAGGTGTAATTCTCCAAATAGTTTTATTGGGTGAATTGGCGCAATTTGAGTTTAAAATATAGGTGTTGGCGCAGGTTTGATTGCTGTTTGCCTGCATGCTAAAGTCTACAATTGGCGCCTTGTTTGCCGTGCTATACAAATTGCTGATCCAAATTCCTCTGCCGTAAGTTGAAATAAACAACCTGCTTTTTTCTGTGCCATTACACATAATTTCCATGTCGGAAATTCTTGCAACCACAGGTAATCCTTGTGAAAAAGATACCCAATTGACCAAACTAGAATTTCTATAATACACTGCAAATGGCGTACACAAATACATGCTCGAATCATTAGCATTTTGATCCAATTCAAATTTAATAAATGTACTTGCTGGTAGGTTCTTAGAAATGTTGAACCAAGTAAGTCCTTTGTTGTTTGATTTATATAACCTGTTTAAGCTGCTTACTGCATATAAAGTATTGGAATCATTGTCGGCTGTTTCTATTTGCTTTATTACTTCGCCCGAACCAAATGGAAAACTTGTTATTTGTGTGAAGCTTGGAATTGGATCGTTGATATTTATAGATTTATAAAATAGCTGCGGAGAGAAGGCCACATAATAGGTGCCTGAACTTGCTTTGGCATAGGCATGGCATTTGGTTCCAGTGGGCACTGTGCCTGCTATTGCGCTTATGGTGGTCCAAGTTACTGCTGTAGAGGGAACTACTCTTAGGTTAGTGCTAATGCGTACGTTGGTATCAATTTCAAACAATACATTGCTGTTGTTTGGGTGTGCTAAATACACTCCTCCATGGCCATTGATACTTGCCGAATTATTGAGTACAATATTTCTTCTTACGCCTCCGTGTTCATAAACCAAACTACTGTCAAATTTGTCGAACTCAAAATCGCCACTCCAATCGCCACCACCAATGGTTGAAAAAGTTTTGTTGATGCCAATGTCTTTTCCATTGTCTTGCAATCCTCCAATAATATAATCATTGTATAGTCCGCTTGCGCCCATTTTGTAAAATTCAGATGCACTTAAACCATCCTCCAGGGTGGTCCAGGTAGCACCTGCATTGCTGCTGCGGTCTAGGCCACCATCATGACAGATATATAATTTATTTTTATTGTAAGGTGAAAAAAGAAAATTGTGTTTGTCGGCATGTACGCCGTATCCCCAATGTGACAATAAAGAATAACTTGCTCCTGCATTTGTAGATTTCCATAAATTAATAGCACCCATATAGAGGATGTTTGCATCTAAGGGGTCAACAATGAGGGCCATGTTGTATGCGCCTTGTCCATCCATTGAAGTGCCATTATTTGAATAGCCCATAATGTTAGGGGTGTCGGCTTGTAAGGTAAATGTGCCGCCATTATTGGTAGATTTATAAATACCACCGAAGGGGCTAGTAGCACCGCTTTTCCAAACCAAACAATAAATGCGGGAGGTGTCGCTTGGGCAAACCGCAATTTTTATTCCAGCACTGGTAATGGCTGGGTTAATGTTTGTACTAATCCAAGTTTCACCATTGTTGAAAGAGCTGTAAAAATTTGTAGTACTTGCCGCATACAGAATTGTGGTACTTTGAGGTTTGTAACAAAGGCTGCGGTAACTAACATTTACAGTTGTTTTCTTTGTCCAAGTAGCACCTGCATTGATGCTTTTATAAATACCATTTTTACAGGCGGCAATAATGGTGTTGGTATCGTTTGGTGTAAAATACATTTCGCTCACCAAAATGCTACCCATGCCGCTATTGCTGACAAACCAAGTGGCTCCTGCATCAGTTGATTTATAAACGCCTAAACCATTGCCATCATAATTGGCATCGCCAGTACCTAAATACATGGTATTGGGATTAATTGGATTTATAAGCAAGGAGGCGCAAGTTGTTTGAGGTAAATTATCGCTCAAAGGTTTCCAGGTGGCACCCTCATTACTCGTTTTAAATATGCCGCCAGAAGCGGTAACTGCAAATAAAATATTGCTGTCGTTTGGATGGTATACCAATTGTGAAACACGCCCCATTCCTGTGGTTTGCACACTTGGGTTCAATGGAAATTTAACAGGACCTAATTGCGTGAAGGTGGCCAAAGTTTGTGCTTCAGAAAATAGAAATACAATGCTAAATAGGTATGTGAAAATTAGCCTCATTTTAAACCCCTTTCTTTTTGTGATTGCAACATAATTTCTTCTGGTGTTAAAACAGTGCCATCTGCTTTAAGGAGGTCTTTGTTTCTAATTTGCCAATTGATAAATTGCTTGTATTCGTATACCAATTCTATCGATTTAGGCTTTGCTTTTTCTTTCGCTTGTTCCCTTTCTTTTTCACTTTCAAAAATGGCAATGCCTTCTCCATCTGCCTCAGTTGGTTTTTCTCTATTGGCCCAATAAGCATTAAATGCTGCTACTGCCGCATCATAATTTACCCCAGGTTTGTTCATTAAATCTATCCAATAAGGATAGTTTGCCAAACTGTCTGAACTTGCATTTTCCTTCTTAACAATGTTTGTTTTTGGCGCGCTTTTACAGGCAAGTAAACTGCACGTTAATACAATTATTGTTAGGGTAATTTTATTTGAGTTAGGCATGTTGTTTTGGCAAAATATGTGTTGAAAAATTACTGCAAAATCCAAGATTTTACCAACTTCTCGCCATTTTTCTCTATGCTAACAAAATACATTCCTGCGCCTAATCCTATGCTGTTAAAAATAATCTTTTGGCCGCTTCGGGTATATGGAATTTCAATTTGCTTGCCCATTACATCATAGATTTTTATTTCGGCACCTTCCACATCTTTTCCTTCTAAAATAAAATTACCTTGATTGGGATTAGGATATAAATTAATAAGCGAACCAAAAGTTTTTTCTTCAGTAGACAACAACCAATCTGTTGTAAAACTGTAGCTCAATTTGCTTCCAAAATCTGTTTGCAAAGTTTTAACCACGGATCCTTTTGAATTCTTGAATCTTACATAACCAGAACCTTGTGCCGTATTGCCCCACCAGCTCAAACCATCTTCGCCAGTATCTTCAATTACCAAACGGTAGCAACCACTCAAGGCATAATTATACGTATGTGATGTATTGGCTGCAGTAAAACTTTTTGAATCAATGAGCTTGTCGTCGGCATCAAATAATTTATAGGAATTCTCAGTTGGGAAAACATTGGTCTTAAATTCCAATATGAAATTGCCAGGAATCACTTCTGGGCGGTTAAATGGCGAAATAAATTTGTTGTTATAAGCATAATCGTCGGCCACACCATTTACTTTGTTTATTTCAACTATAAACTGATTGTCTTTTGCTTGGATGCCATTGCTCCATAAACTGTTTATTGGCAACTCAATTAAAACAGTATCCATATACAACAAGTTGCCATTCCAAGTATAGGTTTGCTTGCTGCCCGATTGGTTCAGCCAATAAGTAATTTCAATATTTTTAATGGCATTGGCACCACTGTTTTGTACCACAATTTTTGGTCGTGCACACATTGGATTGGATTTGCCATACACCATTTTATCACTTGGTTGCAATACTTCTATAACGCGCGCATCATTGTTAAAATTGGCTGCCCCATAGGTTACCAATTGATGCACAGCATGGAAATTATAAGCCCCACCTGGTTTCTCAGGTAAAGAAGTATTGTAGTCTATATTCACGGTGCTGCCCGCTGCAAACAATCCTGTTAGTTTATTTTCTTTGAGCATAGAACATTGTCCAGGGCACCAACCTTGGCGCTCATATATCCAAGTTCCTCCTTGCGGGAATAATGGATTGTCTACGCATTTTTGAACAATCCTCCAGGTAAAATCGGTATCGCCACCATTGAGGTTAATCATGTGGTCTACCGGTCCACCGTTTTGTTCAAATTCTCCTTCAGAACCGTGTCCTGTTATTGATGAACGCAATTTAAAAGCCTTGCCGCTGGCCAATGTTGGCACATTTACTGCTGCAAACCTGCTTTGGTTATTGATGCTGCCAATAGAGGCTGCACCTGTTCTATTGGTACCTTGCCAAATTTGGTTAAACTCCAAAACATTGCGCGGTGGCGTTCCAACTACAAACCAAAATTCAATATCGTTTTGCTCTTGGTTTTGTCCGCCTAAGCTCATCACAATTCTTTTAGGACCTTGCAACAAAGGTGCAAAATCACTTACATCGTAATACCACGTTTTACCATTCACGCCCATGTCAACATTAATGCCATAGGGTGTTACAAACGACATAATTTCATTGTAAAAAGGAAAACGTTTGTAATAAGGTAAATTCTGAATAGTAATTGTTCCTTCTGCAACGTTTATAAGGCTATCAATAATTGGTAAACTATCGTAATCGGCATTGTATATTTTGCTAGAAGTGGCAGCATATAAATTATTAAAGCTAGAGTCTAATTTTGCTATATCATTGGTCATTGGTGTAATACCGGCCTTTGATTGAATGCTGTATTTTTCAATATAATTGGTACTTCTTTTTACAGAATCACGCACACTTATATTTTGAATTGTACTGGTATAATTGCCTCTGGTAAATTGAATGCTTGGTCTTACATCAAGTAGCATAAATCCTTTGCTGATTTTTGCACCTCTATCATAAGTCCAATTAATATTTGTACCGGTAGATTGCTTAAATAATTTGTTTTCGTTTATGCTTTGTCCTGCACCTTCATTCATAGGGTAATAGGCCACTAAATTGGAATAGAGATCTGTTACAGCAAATGCAGAACGGTTCATTAATGTGCCCACTAAAGAATCTGGCATGGCTTTGTTATAAATGGCAAAGTCGTTTATTTTTCCTTTGTAATTATTTTGAAGGTTTTGGTCTTTGCCAATAAACATATTAAGCATGTTCATGGCTTTAGTTTTGCCTGTTCCAGAAAGCCATAAATTCCCATTTACAAAAATTTTCATTACGCCTGTTGTAGCATTTTTTGTAAATACCCAATGGTTCCATTGGCCGCCCTGCTCGGCGCTTGTGGCCGCTTTGTTGATACGGTCGTAGCCACCTGCAGCAAAGCCACAATCAAAATAAACACTGTTGTTGCTATAAGGTAAATGGATATTTAATTGGCGGTTGTTTAAATTGTTATCAGTGCTGTAAAGTATAGACGTATTGGCCGGCATTTGATTGGCATTTCCAAAGGCCCAAAAAGCAAGGGTTATTTCGTTTTTTATGCTCGAGAAATTGCTAGTATCTAAATTAAAATGACCATTGTTACTTAAATCTGCCGCATAGATATTAGTGGCTGTAAGTCCCATTGATATTCCACTTGCAGCACCCACAACAGAAAGTGCGGTATCATTTGGAACACTATTGGTAAAAGAAAATTCAAGTAAAATATTTTTTAATCCGTTCCAAGTAAATGGCGTTTTAAATAAAATTCTGTTGTTGCCATTTGCAAAAATGAAATCGCTGTTAAACACTTCTGTGAAACCAGTTAATTCTGCCACGCCACTGCTGGTATTGCTAGAATCTGTATGTTTCATGCGCACTTTTAAGAAGCCCGCTTTGCCACCTAAATTGGCAATGTTTAAAACAATGCTTTGGATCGAACCGGCGCTTAAGCCTGCATCCACAAGTTCTGAGGCCAAATAGATAAATTGAGATTTGCCTGCTTTTTCATTTGTTTTAAGGATGAATTGCGAATTTATTGAGCCATTGCCAACTTGGAAACTCGAATCAGAAATCACCGTGTTCAGTGTAACTTTTTGCTGTGTATATTGGTAATAATCATACACCGGTTTTTTTGTGTAAGGAAAAGTATTGCCTGTAAAATTGGTAATTACATAATTGGCTTGTAGGTTTTGTGCGTCCTCAATTTTACTCGAATCTACAATATAGGTATTGCAAGAATAATCCCATTCGCCACAACCCATGCTTCTGTTGGTATTATCAGAAACCAAGGCGTTTTTACAACGCATATTGTAACGCATAATAATTTTCTCATAGGTTTTGCCTGTAGGAAAAACAACTAAGGTATCACGTGTATTACTTCCATAATGAAAGGATTTCACTTTAATGGTATCACCCGTATTTTGTGCCTTTGAAAATTTTGGCAAAATGGCACAAATAAGGAATGCTACTAATAATTTTCCCAATAGGGGAGTGGTTTGTTTTAAAAACTGCATGTTCCAAATATAAGCGAGCGTATTTAATTTCTATAGTTTTATAGTTTTTAGGGATCGGTTCGAACCAATAGTATATTATTACAAAGGCCTATTAAAAATGCGATAATTATAGTATTCTTGTTTTTTAAAGAGTTTTCAATGAAGAAGTTAGTAGTAATTATCTTGTTTTTGGTGGGTGTTCAATTGGCCTCGGCTCAAAACGATTATTGGCAGCCATTCTTGGGTCAGCCCGAAGCCAAAGCAAGTGAGCGCTTTATTGTGCCAGATTCTTTTACTACGCTACAATTGAATTTGCAAGCCTTTAAGAAATTGCTCTTAACCGCACCTCAAGAATTTACTGCAGATGCCCAAAATAGAAAAGTAATTATAGAATTGCCTTTGCCACGCGGAGGCTATAGCAAGTTCTATGTGAACCTTTCTTCCATTATGGAAAAACCCTTGGCAGATCAATTTCCAGAAATTCAAACTTTTGGTATTCAAGGAATAGATGATCCTTATGCAAGTGGTAGAATTGACTATACTTTAAAGGGTTTTCATGCCATGGTAATTTCTCCTAATGGGCATTATTTTATTGACCCCTATGCCATTA
>CANFHJ010000017.1 GCA_947446605.1 Bacteroidota bacterium
AATACAGATACTTTGTCTTGAAAACTGGTAGAAAATCTACGGCCAGTGCCAATGGTTTCAACAATTAAACCATTTTTACTTCTTCCTACAATCTTATGCAAACCGCCTTGTCCGGCTATGGCAACTATGTCTTTTAATTCCATGATCTTTATTTATTCGGAGGGCAAATGTAATAAAAATTAATATTGGAGCACTTATTATTCTCTAAGGTTTTTATTTTTGCGCAGATTGAAAGCTAAAATAATTTTATTCTGCTCCCTATTTGTTGCTCTAAAAGTTCAGGCACAACAAGTTATCAATATTGAATCAAAACAATATGATGCTAAGGATACCAGTTGGCATGGCGATATAGATTTTGCTTTTAACCTCATTCAGAACCAAAACCAGGTAATTGCCATAGGAAACAAAGTAAACTTAAGCCATTCTAAAAATATTCATACCTACCTTTTTGTAAATGAGTTTAACTTTATTAGAGCCAATACCCAAAACTTAGACTACAATACCTATCAGCACTTGAGATACAAGCGCAGTATTCAGCCTTGGTTGAGCGGAGAAGCTTTTGCCCAAACCCAATTTAACCAACAAATTGGCTTAAAATTTAGAGGATTAATGGGTGCTGGGCCGCGCATTCGCTTGTTTTATTCAGACAGCATGAAGGTGTTTTTAGGACCCATGTGGATGTATGAATATGAACAAACCACCGATGAAAGCGCTAAAAATGTAAGGAACAGAATGAGCTTATACCTTTCCTTTCAATACTTTAGAGATAAGAATTTCAACTTTGATGTGGTGGCCTATTACCAACCCGATTTAATTGACTTCAGTGACTTTAGGCTTATGTCGGAGATAAAAGCAGAATTGGGCATTACTAAAAAATTAGGCTTTCGTTTTTCATTTACGCAAAACTTCAACTCCAAGCCACCACCGGGCATTCCCAACAATTTACTGTATGTAAAAAACGGTTTTTTGTACAAATTTTAAGTCTAAAGCCTACTCCCCTTCTTTTTTCGGTTCGAACCGAGCCCAAATGCCCCAATGTAAATCTTAAGAAAGCCCTTCTTTTTGTGGGCTAAAAGCCTATTTTTGCCAATTAAATGACCGCCAATTTTTATGGAAAACATTGAAAAGTATATACCTAAGAACAAAATTCGTATTGTAACTGCTGCCAGTTTATTTGATGGCCATGATGCTGCCATTAACATCATGCGCAGAATTATTCAAGCCAGTGGCGCGGAGGTTATACATTTAGGTCATGATAGAAGCGCAGAAGAAGTGGTAAATACCGCTATTCAGGAAGATGCCAATGCCATTGCTATGACTAGCTACCAAGGTGGACACGTTGAGTATTTTAAATACATGCGTGATTTATTGGTAGAAAAAGGTTGCGGACATATTTGCATTTTTGGTGGTGGTGGTGGAACCATTTTACCTGAGGAAATTGCAGAATTGCAAGCTTATGGCATTACTAGGTTATACCATCCAGATGATGGTCGTTCTATGGGTTTGCAGGGAATGATCAATGATATGCTTCAAAAATGTGATTATCCAACGGGCAATCATTTAACAGACGAAGTAGCGCAATTAAAAGATAAAAATTTCAAATCAATTGCCCGCTTAATTTCTGCGGCAGAAAACTTTCCAGACGAATTTCATAGCATAGAAAAACAAATTAATTGGGAGCTTTCTCATACGCCTGTTTTAGGAATTACAGGAACTGGTGGTGCAGGAAAATCATCTCTGGTAGATGAATTGGTGCGCCGTTTTTTAATAGACTTTCCAGAAAAAACCATTGCCATAATCTCTGTTGATCCAAGTAAAAGAAAAACCGGAGGTGCACTTTTAGGCGATCGCATACGCATGAATTCTATTAGAAACCCAAGGGTTTACATGCGTTCTTTGGCAACTCGCCAAAGCAATTTGGCATTGTCTAAATATGTGAAGGAAGCTGTAGATATTATTAAAGCTGCAAATTTCGATTTAATTATTTTAGAAACTTCTGGGATCGGCCAAAGTGATACCGAAATTATAGAACACAGCAATGCATCCTTGTATGTGATGACGCCAGAATACGGCGCTGCTACCCAATTAGAGAAAATTGATATGTTGGATTTTGCCGACATTATTGCTATTAACAAGTTTGATAAAAAAGGTGCTTTGGATGCCTTGCGTGATGTAAAAAAACAATACCAACGCAACCACTTGTTATTTGACAAAAACCCAGAAGACATGCCAGTTTTTGGCACCATTGCTTCGCAGTTTAACGATCCAGGCATGAACCGTTTGTACAAAACGGTGATGGACAAAATAGTTGAAAAAACAGGCACTAGCTTGGTTTCTACTTACACCATTAGTGAAGAAATGAGTGAGAAGATTTACATCATTCCACCTTCACGTACACGCTACCTTTCTGAGATTTCTGAGAACAACCGTAATTATGATAAATGGGTTGCCAAACAAGCTGCTATTGCAGATAAATTATTTGGTTTAAAGTCTTCAATTCAAACCATGCAGGAATCGGCCTACAACGACAAAGACCGCATGGTGAAAGGGCTAGAGGAAATATACGAACAAGTTGCTTTAGACCTCGACCCAAGAAATAAAATCATTTTAGACACTTGGGAAGAGAAAATAAACTTGTACAAAAACGAGTATTATATCTTCAAGGTTCGCGATAAAGAAATTAAAATTAAGACCCATTCAGAATCACTTTCGCACACACAAATTCCAAAAGTTGCTGTGCCTAAATTTAAAGCATGGGGCGATATTTTGCGTTGGGCTTTAAATGAAAATTTCCCAGGAGAATTTCCCTATACCTCGGGTATTTATCCCTTTAAAAGAGAAGGTGAAGATCCTACCAGAATGTTTGCCGGCGAGGGCGGCCCAGAAAGAACCAATAAACGTTTTCACTATGTAAGCTTGGGTATGCCAGCTGCACGCTTAAGTACAGCTTTCGACTCTGTAACTTTATATGGAAACGACCCTGATTACAGACCAGATATTTATGGAAAAATTGGTAATTCAGGCGTGAGCGTATGGAGTTTAGATGCAGCCAAAAAATTGTATTCTGGCTTCAATTTGGCCGATCCAAAAACTTCGGTTTCCATGACCATTAATGGCCCTGCGGCTATTATCTGCGCCTTTTTTATGAATGCTGCCATTGACCAACAATGTGAATTGTATATCAAGAAAAACGGTTTAGAAAAAGAGGTGGAACAAAAGATGGAAGCCATTTTTAAAGAACGCGGCATTAAGCGCCCTATTTACAATGAAACCATGCCAGAAGGCAACGATGGCCTAGGATTAATGTTATTAGGTGTAACCGGAGATATGGTTTTAGATGCGGAGGTATATGCCAAAATAAAAGCAGATACTTTAAAGCAAGTAAGGGGAACTGTTCAGGCTGATATTTTAAAAGAAGACCAAGCGCAAAACACTTGTATTTTCTCTACAGAATTTAGCTTACGCGTAATGGGAGATGTACAACAGTATTTCATTAACGAAGGGGTAAGAAATTTCTATTCTGTTTCTATTAGCGGATACCATATTGCAGAAGCAGGTGCCAACCCAATTACCCAATTGGCATTAACATTATCTAATGGATTTACCTTTGTAGAATATTATTTAAGCAGAGGAATGGACATCAATGATTTTGCACCAAACCTAAGCTTCTTCTTCTCTAATGGTATTGACCCAGAGTATTCGGTAATTGGTCGTGTTGCCCGCAGAATATGGGCAAAAGCCATGAAATTAAAATATGGTGGCAACGAAAGAAGCCAAATGTTGAAATACCATATTCAAACCAGTGGCAGAAGTTTACACGCGCAGGAAATTGATTTCAATGATATTCGTACAACCTTGCAGGCGCTTTATGCTATTTACGACAATTGCAATTCATTGCATACAAATGCATACGATGAGGCCATTACTACCCCTACAGAAGAATCTGTAAGAAGGGCCATGGCTATTCAGTTAATTATTAATAGAGAATTGGGATTAACTAAAAACGAAAATCCACTACAAGGTTCATTTATTATTGAAGAATTAACCGACTTGGTTGAGGAAGCTGTATTAACCGAATTTGATAAAATAACAGAAAGAGGCGGTGTATTAGGTGCCATGGAAACCATGTACCAAAGAACCAAAATACAGGAAGAAAGCTTGTACTATGAAACATTGAAGCATACAGGTGAGTTTCCAATTATAGGTGTGAATACTTTCTTGTCTTCTAAAGGTTCTCCAACCATGTTGCCAAAGGAAGTGATTCGTTCAACGCCAGAAGAAAAGGAATACCAAATTACCATGTTGGAGCAACTTAAAATGGGCAACAAAGAAAAAGGAGAAGCCTCTTTAAAACGTTTACAATATTGTGCCATCCATAACCAAAACATTTTTGAGGAAATGATGGAAACAGTTAAATATTGTTCATTGGGACAAATAACCGCCGCGCTATTTGAGGTAGGTGGGCAGTACCGAAGAAATATGTAATTAAAAAAAAGACCCTAAATTAGGGTCTTTTTTTTAATTCTTTTTGGCGGCATTGTACAATGCATAGCCTAATCGTTCCTTAAAATCATCCGGATTAAATGGCTTGAAAATGTAATCGTTCATACCCACTTCATAAACTTGCTGACGGAATTGCAATTCATTTTCAGCCGTTAGGGCAATAATTGGAATGTTCTTTTTCCGTTCATCTGGCAAGGCACGAATAATTTTAGTGGCTTCAATACCATTCATTTCTGGCATATGGATATCCATCAAAATGGCATCAAAATTTGTCTCCATTAACCTGCTAATAGCTTCACGTCCATTGAGTGCAATTTCTGTAATAACACCCCATTTTTGAAGGAACTGACGCATTACCATAATGTTCATCATATTGTCTTCAACTACCAGCACACGCTTGCCTGAAATGGCATCCTCAAAGGAAGCGGTTCGAGCGCTTTTACCCATAGAGGCACTCCTACTCACTTCAAAATTGATGGCATAATGGAAACGAGAACCTTTACCCACCACACTTTCCATTTGAAGTTTACTGTTGAGGTTTTCAAGAATTCTTTTACATATAGAAAGCCCCAAACCCGTACCACCATATTTTCGTGATGAATTGGAATCGGCTTGGGTAAAACTTTGGAAAATTTGTGATTGCTTAGAAATTGGAATTCCTATACCCGTATCTGTTACAGAAAAATGAATAAGTGAATTATTTAAAGTTGACAATTGAACGCTTATATCAATTTTAACAAAACCGGTTTCGGTATATTTAATGGCATTATTTACAAGATTAATTAGCAACTGATTTATGCGCAAAGGATCACCTTTTAGAACTGCTGGAATATTCTCGTCATAGTTTAGCACCAATTCAATATTCTTTTCCATTGCCTTAATAGAAAATAATTCTTTTACATCCAATGCTACACTATGTAGGTTAAAATCAATGTTTTCTAATTGAAGCTTCCCAGCTTCAAGCTTATTAAAATCTAAAACATTGTTAACTAGAAGCAATAAATTTTCAATGCTGGTATGAAGGATATTTAAATTATCCAATTGACTTGGCTTTGGGTCGTTCATTTTTAGCATATTTGTAACGCCAATAATATCATTAATGGGTGAACGAATTTCATTGCTAATAGAAGCTACAAATTGGGAATTAATATTGGCTAATTCTTCAGCGGATTCTTTAGCCTGAAGTATTTCAATATTTTTTACCTGTAGTATTTTGTTTTGAACCTCAATTTTGCGTTGTTTCCCTAAAAGCTGCTTATTCTGTTTGTGAAGCTTTATAAAATAATAAGACAAGAAACAAATAACAATAACAGCCAAAAGTAGTGCAATTAAATAATTCATAAAAGAATACAAGTATCCAAGAAAAGAGGATTCAGCAATTGTAGAATTTTCTTTCAATTCAAACAATTTGTTTTCTAAATTGAGTTCATTCAAGTATAACAAACTTTCAATTTTAGAGATACTATCCTGGATATTATTTTTTATCTTTTGATAAAATAACGCTTGCGAAAAATCCTTTTTTGTTTCATAAAGATTGGCAATGGCAGCATATGATTCAAGCAAGACTTTAACATCTCCATTGTTTTTAGCAGCAATTAAGCTAAGATTCAAAAAATAAGTAGCAGAATCAAACTTATCTAAATCTTCATAAACTGTAGAAATATTATTATAAGTGGCGGCAATATTTTGGTCGGCCCCAGTTTTGATGGAAAGGAACAAATACTCCTTAGCCAAGGAATAGCTCTCCATGCTTAAATACACCAAGCCTAAATTATTATATGAAATGGCCATCCCTTCCATATTGCCTTGTGCTTTTTCAATCAACAATGCTTTTCTAAAAAAATTAATAGCCGCATTTGTATTTTTCTGTTCGTAATAACAAATGGCCAAATTATTGTATGCATTTGTTAATATGGAGGAATCATTGACGCTTAAACCAATAGTAATTGCCTGTTTAAAAAAATAATAGGCTCCTGCATAATTATTTTGCCCATGAAGCAATAAACCAATATTGTTTTTTTCGCTGGCAATCCCATTTATGTCGTTTATTTCCTGGTATAAAAACAATGCTTTGTAATAACATTTAGAAGCCAATTTAAATTTGGACTGTTTCTCAAAAAAAACTCCTAATTTATTGAGAGACTTTGCTTGCTCTCTTTTCATCCCCAAATTCTCAAACAAATTAGTTGCTTCTTTTAAAAGAAAAAACAAACTGTCGTCACAAATAATTCCAGGATTATTTTCTACAATAAACAAATCAAAATTAGCCAAGCCTTTCGCGTAATTAATTTTTCTAGCTAATTGCTGTCCTTCATAAGAATGACTAAACATTTCGGGTGATGCGGTTTGCGCATACAAAAAAGCCAATTGATAGTGAGCATCAACTTTTGTTTCACTAGAAACCTCACTGTTAAGTAAAATTTGTAAGCTATCTAATTTATTTTTTACATTAGCAAAAACATCCAATGCCATTATTTGGCAAAATAAAGCCAAAAGAAATGAACACCATATTTTACTTATCTTTGCCATGTTCTGCAAAATAGGAAGAAATCTTAATTTTGTTAACTCCTATTAAATATATTATACCATATTATGACCAAGTTATCCGTTAATATTAACAAACTTGCCCTCATCAGAAATTCTAGAGGAGGAAATAACCCCAATCTCCTTCAAGCTGCATTGGATTGCGAAAAATTTGGTGCAGATGGCATAACAGTGCATCCAAGACCAGATGAACGTCATATTCGCTATGCAGATGTTTATGACTTGAAGGAAATATTACAGACAGAATTTAATATTGAAGGCAATCCAATGGAGCAAAAATTCATTGATTTGGTATTAGCCGTAAAACCAGCACAAGTTACCTTAGTACCAGATCAGAGCGGACAATTAACCAGCGATCATGGTTGGGATACAATTACCCATGAAAACTTTCTGGCAGATTTGGTTCGAACCTTTAAAAAAGAAGGCATCCGTACTTCTATTTTTGTTGACCCAAACACACAAATGATTGAGGGTGCAAAAAAGATTGGTACAGATAGAATTGAATTGTATACAGAATCATATGCAGCAGGCTTTCACATCAACAAGGAATTGGCCATTCAGCCATTTATAAGCGCGGCCAAAGTTGCTAATGAATTAGGGTTAGGCATCAATGCTGGACATGATTTGAGCAAAGAAAATTTAAAATTCTTTGCACAACATATCCCACAATTATTAGAGGTATCTATTGGGCATGCTTTGATTTGCGACGCCATCTATTTGGGCTTGGAAAATACCATTCAAATATACAAGCGCGCCTTAAAGTAATTGTTATTTTACAATCGTTTCTTCACGGTCTGGACCTACAGAAATAATGCTTACAGGCACTTGAATTTGTGCTTCCACATAATCCATATAATTTTTGAAAGTTTCTGGAAGTGCATTGTATTCCTTGATGGCACTCAAATTACCTGTCCAACCTGGAAAAGATTTGTATTGCGGCAAAATATTTGCATCCATCATATTAAATGGCAATTCATTGGTTAATGTACCATTGATATTATAAGAATCGCAAACTTGCACTTGATCAAAACCACTCAATACATCACTTTTGGTGCAGATTAAATCTGTTACACCGTTTAGCATAATGGCATATTTCAAGGTAGGTAAATCTAACCAACCGGTTCTTCTTGGACGACCAGTTGTAGCACCAAACTCGTGACCTAATTTACGCAACAATTCACCTGTTTCGTTTTCTTGTTCTGTTGGAAATGGGCCATTACCTACACGTGTGCAATAGGCTTTAAAAATTCCAAATACACGATCAATTTTCTGAGGAGCAATGCCTAAACCACTGCAAGCGCCGCCGGTGATGGTATTAGAAGAAGTAACAAATGGGTACGAACCAAAATCGATATCTAACAAAGCTCCTTGCGCGCCTTCTGCCAATACTTTTTTACCGTCTAAAATCAATTTATTAACGAAGTATTCTGTATTAATAATTTTAAATTGTTTAAGGTATTCAACCGCTTCAAAAAAGGCAGGTTCGTGATCGGCCAAATTATATTCGTAATTGAATGAATCTAACAATTTAATATGATTGCTTACAGCAGTTTCGTATTTGCTTTTAAACTCAGGACCAATTAAATCGCCAATACGCAAGCCGCTTCTGCCAATTTTATCTTGGTAGGTTGGGCTAATGCCACGTAGGGTTGAACCAACTTTATGAACGCCTTTATACGCTTCGCTTGCGGCATCTACCAATCGATGAGTTGGAAGAATAACATGTGCTTTTTCAGAAATATATAAACTCTTACGAATGTTTACACCAGTAGTTTCTGCTTTTTCAATTTCTTTTTTCAATTGAACTGGATCTACAACTACCCCATTGCCAATAATATTGATACAATGTTCGTGGAAAATTCCTGAAGGAATAGTATTCAACACATATTTATTGCCACCAAATTCCAGTGAATGACCAGCATTTGGACCACCTTGAAAACGCGCTACTACATCATATTTTGGGGTAAGCACATCAACTATTTTACCTTTACCCTCATCGCCCCATTGCAAGCCTAAAACAACATCTACCTTCATATTTTTAGTGTTCCTTTTTTACAAATTTTTTGCATGATAAACAATGTTGTTCACCATCTAATTTAGGATCACCAAAAAGATACAAAGAATGATTGGTGATAGTAAATTGCATGAGTTCCCCCATTGTTGTTTTGATCTGTTGAATGCGTGGATCACAAAATTCCAATACTTCATTACAAATATTACAAATTAAGTGATCGTGTTGTCTAAAACCATAAGCACGTTCGTACCTGGAAATATTTCTGCCAAATTGATGTTTGATTACCAATCCACAATCCAATAATAAATCTAAGGTATTGTATACAGTAGCCCGACTCACCCTGTAATTCCTATTCTTCATATGATCGAATAGGGTTTCTACATCAAAATGCTCTTTGTTGGAGTAAATTTCATCGAGTATGGCAAAGCGTTCAGGCGTTTTTCTCTGTTGGTTAAGTTCTAGGTACTCAACAAATTTATTTTTTACTTCTAGCTTTAGCTTTTCAGCATTGTGCACATCCACAGACATTTCAAATCATTAAAGGGCAAAGTTAAGACAATCCAACGGAGTTAGCCCCATACGTTTAAACAGTGTTGAAAGAAATATGAACCCTGGCCAAATGAATAAAATAAAACACTTATTTACAGCAATTTAAGAGATTATAAGGCCGCTCACAATTAACTTAAATCGGTTCTATTTACTGTTATTAACTCACTGGCATTTTTAATTGCGCTCATGATATTTTCCAATTGAAGTGTATCATAAACCTCCAAAACAATATTTCCTTCAAACATCCCTTCATGACTATTAATGCTAATAGAGCGCATGTTTACCTGCAATTGTTTTGAGATAATATCGGTAATAATACTTACAATACCCACGCTATCAATACCAGAAACTTTAATAGAAGAAAGGAAGGCTTTTTGAACAGTGTTTTGGGCATTGGCCCATTTGGCTTTAATAATTCTATAGCCATAATTGCTCATTAAGGCTAGGGCATTGGTACAAGAAGTTCGGTGAATTTTAACTCCTTCTCCAACGGTTACAAAACCAAAAATCTCGTCGCCAGGAATTGGGTTACAACATTTAGAAAATGCATATTCCATATTGGCTTCATTTTCACTCAAAACCACTGCATCATTTGGCAGGGTGGCATTGGGTTTTAACTTTTGTGTTTGGTGTAATTCTGGTGCCTTATTTTTTTCAGAATTTAAGATTTCTTCTATATCAATCTTGGTTCGGTCTATTAATTCATTGGCAACTTGGTAATATAATTCCGCCACCGTTTTCAATTTAAAATGCTTCATCAGAATATGCAAAGCATCAGAATTGAAAGGCACCTTGGCATTTTTAAATTTACGTTCTAAAATCTCCTTACCCATGGCAGAAGCTTTTAAACGAATATGTTTAAAATACTCCCTAATTTTAGATTTTGCTTTAGCGGTAATTACAAAATCTAGCCATTCCTCATTGGGTTTTTGCTTTCCACTTGAAATAATTTCTACCTGATCACCATTGTTTAATTGGTGATTAAGCGGAACCAATTTATTATTGAGTTTAGCCCCAATACATTTATTCCCTAAATCGGTATGAATATCAAAAGCAAAATCCAAAACGGTGGCTCCTGCTGGTAATTTTTTGAGATCACCTTTAGGGGTAAAAACAAAAATCTCATCTGAATAAAGCGCCAACTTAAAATCGTCTAGAAAATCCATTGCATTGGCATCCGGACTTTCTAAAATCTCTCTAACCCTAGATAACCAGCCCTCCAATCCATTGTCGTCTATTTGACCATTGTCTTTGTATTTCCAATGCGCAGCAAACCCTTTTTCTGCAATTTCGTCCATACGTTTGGTTCTAATTTGCACTTCCACCCAACGACCTTTGGGCCCCATTACGGTGGTATGCAAACTTTCATAACCATTGGCCTTAGGAGTACTCACCCAATCTCTTAACCTATCTGGATTTGGCGTATAGTGATCGGTAACAATTGAATATACTTTCCAGCAATCACTTTTCTCTCCATCTTCCGCTGCATTTACAATAATACGAATGGCAAACAAATCATAAACTTCATCAAAACTTACGTTTTGAATTTTCATTTTATTTAGAATAGAATGAATGCTTTTTGGCCTTCCTTTTATTTCAAAATCAAATCCTTCTTTTTCTAAATCCTCACTTATTGGTTCAATGAAATTCCTGATGTACTTATTCCTTTGCACCTTGGTTTCATTTAACCTTATTTTTACATATTTGTAATTTTCTGCTTGGAGGTATTTGGTACTTAAATCTTCTAATTCAGACTTGAGCGCATACAGTCCAAGACGATGTGCCAATGGAGCATATACATAAGCCGTTTCAGAAGCAATTTTCAATTGAGATTTTGGGCTCATGCTATCGAGCGTACGCATATTGTGCAAACGATCTGCAAGCTTAATTAATATAACCCGCACATCATCGCCCAAGGTAAGCAGCATTTTCTTGAAGTTCTCAGCTTGAATACTTCTATCGGGCTGATCAAAAACACCTGAAATTTTAGTTAAACCATCAATTATAACGGCTACTTTATCGCCAAATTTCAGGCGAATTAAATCCAGGGTAATATCAGTATCCTCAACGGTATCGTGCAATAATGCACAGATCACAGAGGTTACACCTAAACCTATTTCCTCTGCACAAATTTGGGCAACCGCCAATGGATGTAAAATGTAAGGTTCTCCACTTTTTCTGCGCATATTTTTATGCGCTTCCAAAGAAAGTTTAAAAGCCTGCCGAATCAAAATACGGTCGTTTTTGTCTACACTTCTTCGGATGCTTTTTAACAAACTCCTATAAGCTTTTACAATTACTTTATTTTCTTGTTCTAAATTCTGATTTATTTCAGGCATGGCCGCTTTTTCCTCTGCACAAATTAAATACTTTCTGTAGTTTTTTTTGATTAAAAATAATTGAATACAGGTTTGGTTTGAATGGCATGCCTATTAAAATCCATTACTAGCACAATTAACTTTTATTTTTTAATAAAATTCAACATATTCGTGGATTGAGGTAAAATGGGCATTTTTATGCAATCATTTATAAATGAAGTTTTCATCTAATGGATGCTTTTTATATACTGATTTCAACTATCCTCAACTATATAATAAATTAAAATTAGAATGATAAGATTCACAACCCGTTGTGTACTTTTATTGACAGCACTTTTGATAACCCAAATTGGTTATTCTCAAAAAAAGGCGCCAATAAAACCCGAAGCAAAAGATGTTTTTATTAGAACATTAATTGGCAAAATGACCTTAGAAGAAAAGGTTGGCCAACTTACCTTATTTACCAGCGACATGTCTATAACCGGACCGGTAATTAGAGACAGTTATAAAGCAGATTTGCAAAGCGGAAAATGCGGAAATATTTTCAATGCCTATACGCCAGAATACACCATGAAATTGCAAAAATTAGCCATGGAATCTCGTTTGAAAATTCCATTGTTATTTGGCTATGATGTAATTCACGGACATAAAACCATTTTCCCTATCCCCTTAGGTGAATCATGCGCTTGGGACACTTTGCTTTCTGAACAAACTGCAAGAATTGCTGCGGTAGAGGCTGCTGCAGATGGCTTGCATTGGACCTATTCGCCCATGGTAGATATTTCACGCGATCCAAGATGGGGCCGCGTGGCAGAAGGTTCTGGAGAGGACCCATATATTGGTTCACTCATTGCACGTGCAAAAGTTAAGGGATACCAAGAAAATATTGGTTCGAACAGTAGCCTACTTGCCTGCGTAAAACATTTTGCATTGTACGGCGCACCAATTGCCGGTAGAGATTACAATACCGTTGATATGGGTTACCAATCTATGTACAATGTGTATTTCCCACCCTATAAAGCCGCTATTGAGGCCGGCGCAAGAAGCGTTATGGCTTCCTTTAACGAAATTAATGGAATACCTTCAACCGCCAATAAATGGTTAATGAATGATGTATTACGCAACGATTGGGGCTTTAAAGGTTTTATTGTAACAGATTATACGGGCATCAATGAAATGGTACACCATGGTAATGTTGCCGATGAATATGAAGGTGGTATTGCTGCATTAAATGCGGGAATTGACATGGATATGCAAGGAGCCGTTTATTATACCTATTTAAAGAAGGCATTAGATGAAAAGAAGGTAAACATAGAACAAATTGATATGGCCGTTTACAGAATTTTAGAAGCCAAATATGACTTAGGTTTATTTAACGATCCTTATAAATTTTGTTCGAAAGAAAGAGCTAAAACACAAATTATGAACCCTAGCCAGCTGGCTAAAGCTATGGAGGCTGGACAAAAATCGATTGTGCTTTTAAAGAACCAAAACGATATTTTACCTTTAAAAAAGACTGGAAAATACGCATTAATTGGACCATACATTAAAGATAAAAGAGATTTAATTGGCAACTGGAGTGGCGCTGGAGATTGGACCAAAGCAGTATCTTTATATGATGCATTAAACGCTAAAATTGGAAGCGCTGCACAATTATTTTATGCCCAAGGAGCCAATACCGTTTCCGACACCACGCTTATTAAGAAAATGCATATTCAAGAGTTTATTAGCCCTCGCAGCGATGGTGATTTATTGCAAGAAGCATTAATAGCAGCCTCGCAAGCAGAGGTAATTATTTTGGCTTTGGGAGAAACCGAAGGCATGACCGGCGAAGCCGCTAGCAGATCGAACCTAAGAATTCCTGCCAACCAAATAAAATTAATGGAAGCATTAAAGGCCCTAAGCAAACCTATTGTTTTGGTTTTAAGTAATGGTCGTCCGCTAGATTTATCTTGGGAAAATGAAAACATGAATGCCATTTTAGAAACTTGGTTTTTAGGAACCCAATCTGGCAATTCAATATGCAGTGTTTTATTAGGTGATTATAATCCCCAAGGACGCTTAACCATGAGTTTTCCAAGATCTGTAGGACAAGTACCAATTTTCTACAGCGCCAAAAATACAGGAAGGCCTTATGAAGAGAACCAAAAATACACTTCTAAATATTTAGACATCCCTAACACCCCTTTGTATCCTTTTGGATATGGCTTAAGCTATACCCAGTTTACTTATTCGGACAAAAGCATCAATAAATCGAAATTCAAAATTGGCGAAAATATTGAAGTGAGCGTTTTAGTTAGCAATACGGGGAAAACAAAAGGAATTGAAACCGTGCAATTTTATGTGAGAGACAATGTTGGTTCTTCTACCCGACCTGTGAAAGAACTGAAACGTTTTGCCAAAGTAGAACTCAATCCTGGGGAGAGCAAAAAAGTAGTATTTACAATTAACAGTGACGACTTAAAGTTCTACAATTACGAGTTGCAACAGGTATTTGAACCAGGTGAATTCACCTTGTTTATTGGCAAAAACTCTTCTGAAAACGAGTCGATTAGCATTCGCATTGGGGAATAAATTGGGTAATATACTTGATATGGCAAGCAAAGATTTGCTTTATCAAGTATATCACTTATATTTGCATCCCTTTTTGTAGGAAAAGGCGCATGTGGCGTAATTGGTAGCCGTGCCAGACTTAGGATCTGGTGCCGAGAGGCGTGGGGGTTCGAGTCCCTCCATGCGCACAAAAATCCGAATCGTGAAAACGGTTCACAAATAAGACTGACATTGTCAGTCTTATTTATTATTGGCAAGTTTGAAAAATAAAGAGCGATGAACGTTACATTCGAAAAAAAAGATGCATTGAACGGAACAATTTCTGTTAGCATTACCAAGGAAGATTACCTTTCTTCTTATGAGAAAAAATTAAAGGATTACGGTAAAAAAGCAAATATCCCTGGCTTTAGAGCTGGTCATGCGCCAAAAGGTATGATTGAAAAAATGGTAGGTAACAGCCTACTATTAGAAGAAATCAATGGTTTAGCGAGCAAAGGTCTTTTCGATTATATAGATGCCAATAAATTAAATATTTTGGGTCAGCCTATTTTAACCGAAGACACCAAAATAGACGAGTTAACAAAAGAAGCCAACTACACCTTTAATTTTGATTTGGGCATTACTCCAGAAATTGAATTAAACATTGGCAAATCTGATGTATATACTAAGTACGCTGCAACTATTACAGATGCAATGATTACAGACGAGATGGACAGAATGAAAAAGCGTTTTGGAAATCTTACAGATGTTGATCAAATTGAAGCCAATGACATGATCTATGTTGGTTTAACAGAATTGAATGAAAATGGTGAAGTATTAGATGGCGGTGTACATGCAGATTCGGTTCCTGTTGCCATTAACACCATTAAGAACGAAGACTTAAACAAAGAATTGATTGGTAAAAATAAAGGTGCAGAATTAACTGTAAATGTATTTGCTTTATTTAATAATGATGAAAGTGAAATGGGTCATGCTTTAGGAATCCAAAAAGAAACCGTAGCAGATTTAAATCCAAGCTTTAAATTGGTATTGAAAGAAGTAAAAAGAACTGAAACAGCTGAAATCAACCAAGACTTTTTCGATAAATTATACGGTAAAGACGTAGTTACCAGCGAAGAGCAATTGAAAGAAAAAATTAGCACTGAATTATCTGCTTATTTTGACCAACAAGCGCAGCACTTAATGGAACATGAGTTATTTGATTCATTGGTTGCAAAACACAATATTGAATTGCCAGATGCATTTTTGAAACGTTGGTTAATGGATCGTTATGCAGATAAATTTAACGCAGACAATTTAGAGGAAGCTTATATTCCTGAAGCCAATTATTTAAAAAACCACATCTTGGAAGAAAAAATAATGCTGACCAATAATATCAAAATTGAAGAAGCAGAAATTAGAGATGCGGCAGTTGCTTATACCCAACAAATGTTTGGCGCTTATGGCAACCAAGGTTTGAGCGAAGAATTAATTATGAGTATTGTAGAGCCTCAATTGAAGAAAGACGATTTCAGAAGCAGAATGATTAACATGGCTGTGAGAGAAAAAGTAAATGCTTTCTTATTAGATTCAATTACAATTGAAACAAAAGAGGTTAGTTCTGAGGAGTTTTACAAAATCATGGAAGCGCACAATAGCAAGCACCATGCCCACAATCATGAATAAGATTGATTGATAAAATTTAGATCAAAAAAAATCCCCTGCCAATTGGTAGGGGATTTTTTTAGGCCAATATCCAGCCAAATTTGTGTTCTACTTTTGGAACCGGCGTTCTATCTGCAATTCTTGAAAGTCTATCAGGTAAGGCCATGAGATAGTCCCTGGCTTTTTCGCCATTTTCTTGCAGGCCCCTAATATTTTCAATTTGCCAATTGGCCATTACTTCACGTAAAATATCAATATAATCAAATGCCGTATAAACGCCTAAGCGCGTTGCGGCATCACTAAAATTAGAGAAAGTATTGAGTTTACCTCCCAATTCACGCATACATTGTGCTGGCATTAATATCTTTTTGCGCATCATATCTTCAAATGCCAACATCATTTCGTTGGGATCCATTTCAAATATTCTGGTCACAAAATTTTGGTAAGCTCTGGCATGGCGCGCTTCGTCGGCAGCCACCATACCACAAATTTTCGAAAGCAAATTATTGCCATCCTTTTTGGCCAATGTTGCTACACGTCGGTGACTTACATTGGTGGCTAATTCTTGAAAGCTGGTATAAACAAAGTTTTTGTAGGGGTCGTTTCCAGCTTGGTTGTTAAAACCATCTGCAATTAAGAATTGCGTACTTGCTTCAAATTCACGCATGTTTACCCTACCGCTTAAATAAAGGTATCGGTTCAAAACATCCCCATGCCTATTTTCTTCTGCGGCCCAGCTCCTTAGCCATTTCATCCAACCATTATTTTCAACTTGATCTACACCTGTAAGGCCAGACAACCATGTTTCATAAGTAGGTAAAGCTTCCTCGGTAATAGTATCTGCCACAAGTACCACCATTAAATCATAAGAGTGATTTGAAGCATCTTCTTGAATAGTTTTTAAATCTGCAATAAAGGTAGCATCTGAAGTAAGCGGCAATAATTCTGATGCTTGCCAATTGGTTTCTACAGGCTTTAAGTACTCTGCAGCAATGGCTTCCACATCTTTACCAATGAAGTTCATTACCTCAATTCTTTCTGGTCCAAGTGTTTGATTCGTCATAGATTTCGAAGATAAATAATATATCTCAAAATATCTTTCTACATTTACATTTTTATAGAAATTTGAAGGATAAAATTACATACTACAATTGTCATACACATAGAAAACCACAAAGTGAAAATGAATTTTGTATTAGAAATGCATTTCTATGTGATTTCCCTGAAAATGGCAGCAACTATTGCTTTAGCAGTGGTTTACATCCTTGGTTCGTAAATAATTATTCGGAGAGCAGGCTTGAAAATTTGCTTTTAAAAATTGCACAGCACCCCAAAAATTTAGCAATTGGTGAAATAGGCTTAGATAAAACAAAGCCTCATTTTGAAAAACAAATGACGGTCTTTTTACAACAGCTTGCCATTGCGCAAAAATTAGAAAAACCACTCCTCATTCATGCTGTAAAATCAATGGATGAAATCATTTCACCACTTCGTTCTTTCAAAGGAATGATAGTTTTACATGGCTATCAAGGAAATTTGCAACAATGGGAACAGCTCAATCAAAACCAAAATGTATATGTGAGTTTTGGTTCGAAAAGTTTGCAAGAGAATGAAAAATTGCACAAAACCATTCAAGAAATACCTCTACCTTTTATACTTGCAGAAACAGACAACAAGCCACTAAGGATTCAAGAAGTTTACAAGGCTATTGCTAACATAAAAAATATTTCATTGGAAGTTTTGGCGGTTCAAATAGAAGAAAACTTTTGCAATGTATTCGGTTCGAACCAAAACTAATTAATTCCAATGGTAATCCTCTGGCGAGTTCGCCAAATAGGCAAAATCAGCACCTAGAGAGCGCACACAAGCGGGCCAAATTTCCTCTACATTCTCATTAAAAACCAAATCTTCATTTATGGCTGTTAACCACCAGGCCTTTTGTTCAACTTCAATGGCAAGTTGCTCTTCACCCCAGCCACTGTATCCCATAAAAAATCTAAAATCACTAGGTTTAGCAGCGCCTTTGGCAATTAAATCGTTGATCAGTTCTATATTTCCTCCCCAAAAAACTGTTTCAGAAACAGGTAATGAATCAGGAATAAGAGCCCCAAGTTTATGAATAAAATGTAATGTATTTTGTTCTACTGGTCCGCCATCATAAACTTTGAAATTATAATTCAATAAACCTGGTATTATTTCATCCGTAAATATATTTAGGAAACGATTTAACACAAATCCTACACTGCCTTGTTCTTCGTGTTCGCATAAAAGGATAACCGCTTTTCTGAAATTTTCATCCAGTAAAAAAGGTTCACTAATGAGCAATTGGCCGCTATGTGGGCTAAAATGAAATTGTTTCTTTTGTATCTCCATGCAGCAGCAAAATACCCAAATTGTGTTTTGGTTTTTATACAATTTATTAACGAATGAAGTTTTTCGAGAAAATATTAAAAATCAGACCCTAAAAAGCTACCACCAATAAAACATTATGCGTAGCTTTGAAAGAAATTTAGTTCCATGATTAGTAATGAAACCATTGCTGCAATTAGGAAAGATTATACCCTAAAGCAATTCGACGAAAGCCATTTAATTAAGAACCCATTTGACCAATTTAGGGCTTGGTTTAAGGAGGCAATTGACGCAGAGGTAAACGAGCCAAACGCCATGACATTGGCCACCTGCAAAGAAAACGGAAGACCAACTGCAAGAGTTGTTTTATTGAAAGGAATTGAAGAACACGGCTTTGTTTTTTTTACCAATTATGAAAGTCATAAAGGCACAGAAATAGCAAAAAATCCTTATGCCGCTTTGGTGTTTTTTTGGCCAGAATTACAAAGACAAATTAGAATTGAGGGTGAAATAAAAAAATTGGACGAAGCTGCTTCCGATGCGTATTTCTTTTCTCGTCCTATAGAAAGCCAAATTGGCGCACATGCCTCCCCGCAAAGTTGCACCATAGAAAGCCGACAAGTAATTGAAGACAATTACAAGCGCCTTTTAAAAAGGTTTGAAACGGATCCAATTAGTAGGCCAGCACATTGGGGCGGATATTCACTTGACCCCCAAAGCATTGAATTTTGGCAAGGAAGGGCTAGCCGCCTGCACGACAGGTTTTTGTTTACAAAGGCAAAAATAAAGGATTGGAACGTTTCAAGACTTGCTCCATAAGCTACTCACAAACAAGCACTCACAGCAGACTTTCTTATTTTTATTGGCAATTTCCTTTTTTTAAATAAATTGCAGTATAACCCTTGGAAATGATAAGTACCATTTTAGCTATTGTATGTTCTTTTTTAATTGTTGTATTTGGTATTCCTTCCATTATTACGGTTGCCAAATTAAAGAACCTCTATGATAAGCCAGAGGAAAGGAAAATTCATACCCAAAAAATTCCTCGCTTAGGCGGATTGGCTATTTTTGCAGCCTTTGTTATGGCCGTCTTATTATTTGGAGATTTCAATGCCATAGAAGGTACACAATACATAGCGGCTGGTTTATTTGTGTTGTTTGTAGGCGGGCTAAAAGATGATATTATTATTTTATCACCAATAAAGAAACTCTATACACAATTATTGGCAGCTGGTTTAGTTACAGCCTTTGCAAACATTCGTATCAATGATTTACATGGTGTATTTGGCGTAAATGAAATTCCTTTAATTGCGAGCATTGCATTAAGCATGTTTATGATTATTGTAATTACCAATTCAATTAATTTAATTGATGGCGTAGATGGATTGGCAGGAAGTTTAGCGCTCATAATGAGCATTACTTTTGGCTATTTATTTTCATTGGACAATGACCCTGCATGGACATTACTTGCATTAAGTTTAGCTGGTGCTATTCTTGGGTTTTTGTTTTTTAATTTTAGTCCTGCTAAAATATTTATGGGCGATGCAGGCTCTCTAACCATTGGGTTTTTGCTTTCTATATTCACCATTCATTTTATAGAATCACATTCGCCATTGGTTAATTTAAGCACAAACTTTAAATCTGCACCAGGCATTGCATTGGCTATATTAATTGTGCCTTTGTATGATACCTTAAGGGTATTTATTTTAAGAGTTATTAAAAAGACATCTCCCTTCAAAGCAGATAAAAACCACTTACATCATTGGTTAATTAAAAACGGCCAAACGCACTTACAGGTTACCTTGGTTTTGTCGTTTGTGAATTTGCTTTTTATCCTAATTGCCTTTGGCATTAAAGACAATCCTGCCTATATGGTTATGCTTATAATTGGCGGTATAGCGTTAATTGTAGGTCAATTACCCATATACTTTTACCGTCATAAAATTTCAGACATTGAAGCAGATGATGATGTGAGAGAAGAAATAGAACAAAGCCTCTATTCAGAAACATACAAAAAATAGGCGCTCGGCTTATTTTAAATCCTCCAAAAACAATTTCATTTTTTCAAATGCTTTTGCCCTATGGCTAATGGTGTTTTTTTCTTCCATGCTCATTTCGGCAAGGGTTCGGTTCGAACCGACAGGCATAAAAATTGGATCGTACCCAAAACCATTGTTTCCTGAAGCACTTTGGGTAATATGTCCATCCATGCGTCCTTCAAAATAATGTATTTGGCCATGAAGAATTAAGCAGATAAAAGTGGAAAAATGAGCGGCTCTATTTTCCAAGCCCTTCAAATCTCCTAAAAGTTTGGCATTGTTTTTTTTACTGTCTTTTTCCGGACCAGCAAATCGGGCGCTGTACACACCTGGATTGCCGTTGAGGGCATCTACCATTAAACCAGTATCATCGGCAAAACAATTGAATTGAGTAGACTTGAAAATCGTTTGCGCCTTAATAAGTGCATTTGCTTGTAGGCTTAATCCGTCTTCAATAATTTCCGAATGGTAGCCAATATCATTTAATGAATTTACTATCCAATTGCTAGGCAAAAGCTTGGCAATTTCTGCCGTTTTATTTACATTATGGGAAGCAAAAACAAGTTTTGTTTGCATCATTAGTTAAAGAACATTCTTTGCATGCCCGTCCATAATTTAGCCTTAGCAGCATTGTCGCTTAAATAAGTTGACAAGCTTGCTGCAGTTAATAGTTCAGCGCCATTCACATAGGCTTGTTTATGAACTTCCATGGAAACATCTTGAGATTTAAGCCAATCTGCGCATCCCCAAACCATCACTTGCAAAGGTTCAAAATGGGCCCAAATATTTTCTATACTTGCATTTGGAAAACGTTGAATGTTCACCACCCAAACATCATTTAATTCTTTTTTCAATCCCTTTTCTATGATGGTATTGAGCAATTGCAACTCTGTATTTTCCAAGAATTCTTCGGAAGCGCTGGAAACCAGCATCAAAAGTTTTTGTTTACCCGCACCAAGAGGATTGTATTCTATTGAAAAATCTCTTTCTTTGACCACGTAAATTTCCTCAAAAAGAGGCAAAATAAAATCATCGGATATTTGATCGTCAGTACTCATACCATGGCAATTTCAATAAAAATTAGCAAAACATCACAATCTAGAATTCATTTATGTGATTTTGAAAACATTGAGTTTGGAAAAATCTTTTCAGACCACATGTTTAGAGTAGATTATGAAGATGGAAAATGGCAAAACCCACAAATTTTGCCTTATGGTCCAATAGAAATTTCACCCGCACTTTCGGCCATACATTATGGTCAATCAATTTTTGAAGGCATGAAAGCTTTTAAAAACCCAGCGGGCGAAGCACAATTATTTAGACCAACAGACAATATTAAGCGCCTCAATATTTCTGCCTTGCGCATGGGAATGCCCGAAATACCTGAGGAGCTATTTTTAGGCGGTTTAAAGCAACTAATTGCCATAGACAAAGATTGGATTCCTACCAAAGAAGGTAGCGCTTTGTATGTGCGTCCATTTATGTTTGCCACCGATGATTTTGTTGGCGTGCGTTCGAGCATCAACTATACCTTTATGATTTTCTGTTGCCCAGTAAACAGTTATTACCCAAAACCAATTAAGGTGAAGGTAGAGAAGAACTATGTAAGAGCAAGTTCTGGCATGGCTGGCTATGCCAAGGCTGCAGGTAATTACGGCATAAGCATGTTACCAACAGCAGCGGCAAAAAAAGAAGGCTACGACCAAATTATTTGGACAGATGGCAAAACGCATGAAAATGTTGAAGAATCTGGCACTACCAATTTATTTTTTGTATTGGAGGATAAATTAATTTTAACACCACGCATAGACGGCAATATTTTAGAAGGTATAACAAGAGCTAGTTGCATTCATTTATTAAAAGAGGCTGGCTACGAAGTGCAAGAAAGAAACATTAGTGTGGTAGAAATAATTGAAGCAGCAAAAGCCAATAAACTTACAGATGCATTTGGAACCGGAACCGCAGCCATTATTGCTAAAATTGCAGCCATTGGTTATGAAGGTACAGATTATGTGCTTCCAGAAGCCGAAAGCAGAAAAGTTTCAAATTGGTTGTACAATACCATTTACCAAATTCAAACAGGAAAAATTGCCGATAAAAACAATTGGATTATTCCCATTGAATAGGCTTTAAGCTCTTTTTGCTCTTTCCCAATTTGCACTTTGTTTTCCGCGTATATACCTAAAAAAACCAAGGTACATGCAAAGGTTCATTATAAAAAAGTAATAGGGTACAAACAATATTTTCACTTTCACCTGTTTATTGGCCAGGTACCAACCCAATAAGGCCATAGCATAAAATACAATTTGGGCAAGCATTAAACAGGAGTAAATAGATCCTATTTTTTGATGTAAATATATATTCATCAAAAACAAAAACAGAAGAGAGAGCGGCGCAATTGTCCACCTTAAAACACGGTGCGAAATAAACAAAAAGCTCACTTTGAAATTGCTAAATAAATTAAAGGCAGGCAACAAACGTCCCATACTTTGAAAAGCTCCTGCTGCTATGCGCACCTTGCGTTTTAGCTCTTCTTTTACATCTGCGCTAGCGGTTTCTGAGGCCACAGCATTTTTCTCGTAAATAACCCTGTAACCAGCAATAGCAATTTGCATGCTTTGCATTAAATCATCCAATAAACTATCTGAAGGCAAAGGTAAATAGAGCGCTGTTCTATAACTCATTAATTCACCTGCTGCCCCAACGATGGTGTGAAAATCAGAATCCAATTGTTTGAGAAAACTTTCATATTTCCAATAAATCCCTTCACCTGCCCCACTTGCATTTTCTTTATCCTTGCTTAAAATCCTTTTTTCTCCTGTAACAGCGCCAACTCTTGGATCAACATAATGCTTTACCATTTCTCTAATTGCAGCGCTGCTTAAAATTGTATTGGCATCACAAAAAACCACAATTTCAGAATTAATAAAGGTCATAGCCCTATTCATTGCCGCTGCTTTCCCATTGCGAGTAGCCTCATGTAGGGACAAAACTGAAGGATATTTTTTTATGATGGCTTCCGTTTCATCAGTAGAACCATCGCTAACAAAAATGAATTGTAGTTTTTCCTTCGGATATTCAAGCGCTAAACAATTTTTAATTTTCTCCTCAATATAATCTGCTTCATTAAAACAAGGTATAACCAGCGAAACACTTGGCTCAAAGTTTGGGTCGAACCGAAATGAAGTTTGAAATGCCTTTTTAATTTTCACTAAAAGCCACATAAATATACCATAGCCAATATAGCTGTAAAACACTATAAACAATGCACACCAGAAGTAAATTTCGGCAAGGGTCATATTTATTTTTTAGGCTTTGTTCAAAGAAAATACTTCTTCATATACTTTCAAAGTTTGTTGCGCATTATGCAAGCAAGAAAATTGCTGCACGCGTTCCTTTCCCTTCAAGCGCAAATCATCTTGAAGTGAAGGATTTGCAATTACTTTTTCAATAGCTTCAGCTATACTATTTGCATTATATGGGTCACAAAAAACCGCGGCATCTTTAACAATTTCGGGCATCGACGAAGTATTGGATGTTACAATTGGCACGCCACAAGCCATTGCTTCCAATAGAGGAATCCCAAAACTTTCACGCAATGAAGGGTATAGAAAAAGGGTGGCCTGACTATAAATTGCAGGTAAATCTGTATTGGGCACATAAGCTGCAAAACAAATGTGGTCAAGTAAATGCGGATCTCCCAATTCAGAAATTAGTTTGTATAAATAATCTTTATTTATATCTAACATGAGCAATTTACATGGCAATTTCCCTGCCTTTATTAATACTATCATTGCTTGTAAAACACCAATAACATTTTTCTTTGGATCTGTATTTCCTAAATAAAAAATATACTTGTCGGGTAAATTGTATTTTACTTTGGCCACTGCTAAAACCTTGGCATCGCTTATTTGGGTAAAATGTGAAGCAAGGCCATTATAGACGGTTCGAACCAATTGTGCAGACATTTTAAAATAAGAGAGAATGGCATTGCGCTCAAAATTGGAAACAGTAAGAATAACTTTTGCTTTTTTTACAAGCTCAGGTACAATGAAGCGCCTATAAATATTTCCAAGTTTTTGGTAGTTTGTACCTTGATACAAATTTAAAACTTCTAAATAAATGATATCGTGCAAGGTTAATACCAAAGGCATGTTTAAAAACAAAGGCGCCGTATTGCTGGTACAATGTAAAACATCTATTTTGAGTTTTTTTGCAGCCCGAGGCAAATGCCATTGCTCCCATATTGGGTAGGGCGAAGAAGGTAAAACTACTAAGGTAAAATTGGGTGCTATAGGCAAACAATTTCTAGCTGGGCCATCCTGCACAAAAACAAAAAACTCATGAGGTACTTGGAGGTTTTGAAGAGCTTTAATAAGCTCCAAAGCCACCATGTCCATGCCATGTTTGTTATCTCTAAAAATACGCTGTGCTTCAATTCCTATTTTCATAACTTAATCATTCTTATAAGTTAACTCATCCAACTTATTTTTTTCTGAATCATGTAAATGAACAGTTGGAATAAATGTTTGAGCCCCCCCTTTACTTTTAAAGGTAGCAAGAAGCATTAACAAAAAAGCCTGAGGTAAACGAAGCACGGCGTAAAGCGTTGTTATTTTATAAAATGAAACAGGAATTGACAACAGAAACCCAATACAGCAAAACCAAAACAGGTATAAAAAACTATTACCTATATTTAAAAGACAAGCCAAAATTGCAAATAAGAATGAAAAACCTAATAACAATATACGTGGTAATAAAATTCTTTGAATGGCTTTATCAATAAAATTAAAATGTATTTTATTAAAAACACCCACTAATCCTGAAGCAAAAACGGCCTTAAAATTAAAAAATTGAGAAGCCAGCCAACGCTTTCTTTGGGCAGTGAAAACCTTGGCGCTTTGTACTTTTTCATCGTATACCAAAGCATTGTTTTCATATAAAATAAGAATGCCTGCCTTTGCCAAAGCAAACTCCAATTCTTTATCCTCTACGGCAGAAGAAATAGTTAACATCATTTGCTTATAGGTATTAAATGCCATTACCTGCCCCGAACCAATGAGCGCAGCACTAATACCAGAAACTACATGACCTTTCCTAAAAATATGGTTGTTTATCTCCTCGCTTATAGCATCTAAAATTGCAAAAGGTGTATTTAAGTTTTTAGCTGTTCTATGCCCTTGAATTATTATTTCGTGATTTTGCAAACGCGCATTCATTTTTGAAATAAATGCAGGCTCCATTAAATTGTCAATATCAAGTAAAAGGCAGTAATCATAATCCTTTTCAGACAAAAGGTTCAATGCAAAATTGATAGATTTAGCTTTGTTACTTTCCTCAAATTGAACTTCAATTACCCTACTGCATTTACGTTTCAACTGTTCAACAGTTGCTGGCAACAATGAATCTGCAATTACTATGATATCAAATTTATCCTTAGGATAATCTTGATTTAAATTTTGTTCAATTGACTGTAAAATAACAGCATCATGCTTATAAGCAGGCACCAAAACAACAAACCTGTTTTTTATTTTTATCTCAATAGCAGGAAAATCAGTGTTCTTGTAAAAGCAAGCCATTAGGGCAAAAAAGAGCACATAAGCAATATTAAATGCAAGGTAAAAGAAGCATATTACTTCTACTATGTATATCAATTGCTCCAAGTATTACAACTTATTTAATACTTTATTCTCAAAAATTCCATGATGAAATAAATTCCAAAAAAGACCTTTATTAAAAGCCCAAAGTAAGGATAATTCCCCTTTTAAAAGTAAACGTAAAAAGCCAATTGGATAAGAAATAAAAACAAAAAACAAAAGTGCGCTTAATAGCTCCAAACCCTTACTATTTCTACGCATAAAAATCAACCTATTTCGTGTAAGGTAATACATTTGAAGCGGACTCTCTTTTCCAACACTCATAGATTCTTTATGAAAAACCTTTGAAGCACCACAATACCATATTTCAAAACCAGCACGTTTTACGCGTTCACAGAAATCAACTTCTTCATAATATAAGAAAAACAATTCGGCCATTAATCCAATGCTCTCAATTGTTTTTTTGCGTATCATCATAGCAGCGCCATGTGCCAATTGTGTTTGATAAGATTTAGTATATTTATCTGCATCAAGCTCATTAAATCCAATTGCAAAACCCCTACCAGTATATTTATTAATACCCGTACTTCCGGCGTATTGTAAGGTATTTGAATTATTAAAATACAGCAATTTAGATGAAACAACACCTATCTTTTCATTCGCCTCCATCAATAAAACCATAGGTTCCAGGAAAGTGGCGTCTACTTCCGTATCATTATTAAGCAATAATAAATATTTCCCTTTTGCTTGTTCAATTGCTAAATTATTACCACCAGCAAAACCTAAATTCTCTTTACTAAAAATAAAAACAACCTCAGGAAATTTAGCTTGCAGTGTTGTAAGGGATTCGGAAGATCCATTATCAACCACAAATGTTTCTATTGGTGCATAGCTAATTTTTTGAAGCGAATTTAATAAAGCCTCTGTTTGAAGAAGCCCATTAAAATTTACAGTAACAATGCTAATGAGGGGTAGATTAGCCATTACTTAATGGGAATGGGTTTAGGGGTTTTCTCATCATATGAATCTGCTGTAGTAATCATGGTCATGGAGATATACATAATTGCTCCCAATGGTGCTTGACCAAAAACAGGATTCCCAAAACTTGCCACCACAATACCCATAAAACCTCCAAACAAAGCCAACATCTTTTGTTTGGTATCTGCATTTTCAATCAATCTAATTTTAACTACACCCATTACCAATACAAAGGCCAAACCCAAAGCATATAAAGTTAAACCAATTACACCATTTTCTACCCAAATTTTAACAAACCAACTGTCTGTAGGTAAATCAATCAAATAACTTTCTGGGTAAAACCTTTGCGCCCAAGAGTCTGTGGTTCCAATGCCCGAACCAAAAGGTCTATCCTGTAGGTATTCTTTTATTTTTTCTTGGTTATTTAAACGCACCAATAAGGAGGCTTCCTTAGGATCAAGGGCAGTTCTTATTCTATAAACTTGATAATTGGTATTGCCAATAAAAGTGAATTTTAAAAAGGCAAAAGTAAGTAACATAAAAAGCAATCCAGGGATAAGTATCCTAAATTTCCTATTCATTAAGAGATAGGTAATTAATCCAAAGAAAATAACAAAAATAGGACCTCTACTTCCAGAGGTACTCATGCCAATTAAACACACAAAAAAGGCAATGAAATAAGCAATTTTACTTTTTCTTCCATAGGGGCCAAATGACATAATAAGGGCAATAAAGGCAATATAGGCCATGGTTACACCAAATTGACCCGCATCCGAGAAGAATGAAAATGCGCGCAGCTGTCCATCCAAAACATGCGTTACTTTTCCACCAGCTTCTAACCAAGCATTTTCAAATGGATCTAAGCCAATATTTATTTGCTTCCAACCCCAAATTGCAGCAATTATACCCCAAGCAATTAGTATTTTAATAAATTGATTTAAATGCTCTTTCTTATTAAACAAAAGCAATGTTAATGGAACAGTTTGTATCGCATAAAAAGAAACCGCACGCACGGCATATATCCATGCTTTGATGTTTTCCGCCTCAGGGTTAAATGCCTCGCCAAATGTATATATAAGCCAAAGTAAGGTAATTAAGAAAAACCCGTTTTTTAAACGACCAATATTTTCTTTGTTTAGCCTAAAGAACATGGAAAGCGTAGTTAATAATAATACGGCGTCAATTGATAATCCAAGAGGTATACCAATAATATACCTATTTAATCCAATGAAGAAAAAGGAATAATGCAAATAAAACAACAAACCAAATTGTGGATTGGAAATTATAAGCGCAATTAAGCCAACCAAAACAGGTAAAAAGGCCACTAAACTTCCTATACCAATATTACCAGCAGCCAATACACCAGCCATGGTAACACCTGTCATAATTAATAAGCCCGCTACCAAAAGCGATGTTGACTGATTTTTATAAGAATTTGCTGTAGGCCTTAAACTCATTTTATATTTATTACACTTAAACTTTTTGTTTTAAACTCGAACCAACCTAGGCGCATCACATTTGAAAATTTGACACCTAAATATTTATTTAACTGCATGTAGCCAAATAGAACCCCAACAACAAATGTGGCGGTGCTTACAATGGCAACAGATTGAAGATTCCCGAAAAAATATAAACCAATAATATCTCCAATAACATTAACAGCCAATTGAATTAATACTTTATAGAAATTGATATTGGGCTTGTTAATTGTATCTAACAATACACCAGAGAATTTATCTAATGGCAAAATGGCCATATAAGTGGCAAACAATCTCAGAAGTATAGCAGATTCTTCATAGCCCTTTCCACCAATTAAAAAAACAAGCCAATCTGCAAACACAAAACATAGAATTGAAATTGGCAATAAAAGAAAAAAAACTAAGCCAGATTTTTTCTCGAATTCAAATCGCAATTCTTCATGCGACTTAGCTACAAATAATTTTGAAAACTGAGGCAAGGCCGTTACGGCAAAACTTCTTAAAGGAACTTCTATAACTTCTATTAAGCGAGCAGGCACATTAAATAAGGCAACGCCAGCCCCACCCAGAAAACTACTTCCAATTATAAATGAATCTGAACTTCTCAATAAATTTGCACCAATAAGCGTTCCCATGCTAAATTTACCAAAATGAAAAACCTCTAACATCTTCTCTTTGGAATAAGAAAACAAATATTTAATGCCGCTCCAACCCATTATCACAGCCAACAAACTTGCAAGTAAATGAGATACCGCCAAACATAAAATAACTGCTGGAACACTTTCTGTTTGTTGCAAATAAAACCATGTGATAAACAGAAAAACCAGTTGTGTAATGATACGAATAGCGCTCATCTCCACAATTTTCAATTTGGCATTAAGATACCAAGTAGCAAAATTATTAGGGGCCGAAATAAGTGCAATTAACATCAACCATTTAAAGAAATATAAATAAGGAATAAGTATCCCCAAATATGAAAAGAAAAAATAGAGTACAGTTGTTAAAGCAAGGAAAATAAACGTAAGAAAAAAGGTGATAAATAGAGTCGAACCAATTACAATATTTTCTTCCTCTACTGAATTACATTGTGCTAAGTTTCTAACCAAGGCATTCATAACCATTCCAATGCGTAGTGTTTCAAAAACACCATAAATAGCCAAAAAAATAAGATAGGAACCAAAAACATCCTTTGGCAATACCCGTGCTAATATAGCAAAAGTAATTACGCCCAAAATTGCGCCAAGGCCATTACCTATTAAGGACGAAAAACTTTTGCTTTTGATAATTTGGCTGAGTGCTTGCATGCATTTTTAAAACCTATTATGCGGTTTCCTCATCCAATTCAATTAGTTCTTGTTCTTGTTCTTTTAAGGCAGGACGAGCAGCTGATCTTTTCATTTTAGGCATAGCTCCAACCATGTTTTCTAAATCTTCTGGCGCAACTTGGTTCAACCAAACCATAATCTTATTTTCTTCACCAGCGGCTTTTCTAAACAATTTCATAATACTATCATCGGCTGAAGTCCAGCTTCTTCTGGCATCAAGCACTAATAACGATAAACGAGAATTTTTTATCAATTGGTTAGGCAAGGCATTTACGCTAATTGCAGGAATTTCAACAATAATAAAATTGAAAGCACTTCTATTTACACGTGAAAATTCGGGTAATAAATTTTCTTCAGTTTTAGCAGAAAACAACCGTGAAGTAATATCGTAACGAAGGGTGCGGAAACGCCTATCATCTGTTTCGGCATCTTCCATATTTTCATCATTTGAAATATAAAGTACTGAATAATCAAGGTTATATAGCTTCTCTGCCAATTTTTGAGCGGCATAAGACTTCCCTTCCATTTCCCTCGAGCTGATTACAGTAATCAAATAATTATTAGATCCCAACTGCGGATTTTGCTCCAATTCAATTTTTAAATTAGAAACGGCATAATCTAAAAGCGTATTCTCAACCTTTGCCATTTGCAAATAACCAGCATCAATAGAACGATTTGGCAATGCGCTAAATGCTTTTAAGCCTGTTAGCTCTTCTGCTCTTTGCGTGTTTCTAATAGAACTATCTAATAATTCTTTTGCAACAAAGTAAACTAGCAATAAGAAAAATGAGGCTATGAAAGATAAAATAACCAATAACATTTGCTTTGAGGCCAAAGCTTTTGTAGGAAATACTGGACTGTCCATAATCTGAAGATTATTAGACATCTCAATATTTTGCTGTCTCAATTTAGCTAAATGGTAGCCGTGTAAAATTTCCAAATATTGGCGTTCTGCAACACTAATTTCTCTTTCCAACCTACTCACCTGCATATTTAGTGGAGAGAACTCATTGTACTTTCTATCAAATTCTTTTCTACGATCGATATAAACCTGCAAACGAGCTTCAGATCCATCCATAATTAGAACTTCCTTCAACCAGTTTTCTAATACAGTAGCTTTAGGAACAGATTCCATAGAATTGTTCAAGCTATAATATTGTAAAACCCAAACACGAATTTCTTGTTTTAAACCATCAACCTTAGTAGCTAGTTTTGCTATTTTTTCTGGTGTATTGCTGTATATTTTTGCACGCTCATACTCTTCATGTGCAATACCCAATTCCTTACGCAAACGGTTTAATTCAGAATTATTACGCAGTAAAATTTCGCGTGATTCCAATTGATCTTCCAAGCGAGCTACAGCTCTTTTAGAAGCTTCATAAGTCATTAACTCTTTGTAATAATCAGTCTCATTGGTTTCATTTTCGATGGCTACCGCTTTAGCTTGTTCGTAGTAATTGATAATTTTATTACGTATGCCAAAATCTTTAAGTTTGTTTTCAGAATTATTTAATTCGCCGGCAGCATCTTTTAAACGTGATTCAAACCATTTTAAAACATTAACCGTTTCAGATCCCTTTAGTGATTTGTATTTGTCTATAAAAACTTCGGTAATAAATTTTAAGGTATTTAAACATACACCTGGATCATCCGATTTGTAGGTTAAATCAAGAAAATCTGAATTAAGTTTACGAGAAGCACTTAAGTTTTTAGCAATAAGAGAAGTACTGTAATGACTTTTTTGATCAGTCATTAACTTAACAACAATATTATCTGTAGAAGAATTTTTATACTTTTTTATTCTATCAACGGTAGCAGTAAAATTACCCGGAACCACCATTAAATTGCGTTCTTCTGTAATGGTAGTTTTTAATTCATTGAAACTTTTTTCGCTCAAAATGAGCGGATCAGACATTTCTAATAATAAATGTTGGGCAAGTAACTTAATTGCCACGTCTTCCATGGTTTGACGAGCCGTAACTGTAGCTAATAAATTATCAAAAGCATTGCTAATTGAAAAATAATCTGCTCTAGGCGCATCTTCATTAGAGGTTATACCATAACCTGAAGCTATACCCGTATAAACTGTGGTGGCAGATTGGTACTCCTTTGGAAGTTTCCCTGTAAGAAAATACACCAAAATGGCTATTAATACTGGAAATAGTATTAGCCACTTTAGGTTCTTACTTAATACACGTAAAAATTGAACAAAACTCATTATAATTCGTTTAGTTTTTCTTCTGTTTAATCATTATGGTATGCAATGGCACACCTAATATTGCCTCAAACTGTTTTAATGCGCCAAAATAAAATCTAAATGATTCATGGTAGGCAGCTTCCGCATCCGACAAAACATTTTTTTGACGTGCGTATTCCGACATATGAATCACTCCCTCGCGGTATTCTTTTTCTGCAACCTGACAAGCTACCAATTGCGTTAAATAATCCTCGTTTCTTCCTTGATACAGCCTATCATAACCTACCATATCTGCATAGAATTGTGCTAACTTTCTTTTTAATTCCATTGCCTCAGCATCGCGTTTATATTTTTGCAGAATCACCTTTTCTTTGGCTTCATTTACTCTACCCTGTTGGCCCATGATATCAAAAACAGAAAGAGAAACATTAATGCCCATTCGGAAACCTTCTTTTATCTGAACCAATCCAGTACTTATTGGTTTAGTAGGATCTGTATAAGCAAAAAATGGTAAGCTTCCCAAAGAATAATTATAAAACATGCTAATATTCTGCGACCAAATCCAACGGGTATAAGCAACATTCCATTGGTTGGCGCGCTGTGCTGCAAGTTCTTGTTTCATGGAAGGATTAACCGTTTTAGCAATCTCAAACATTGAATCAAGCGTTGGCAGCAACATCACGATATCAACTTTAGGGTCGAGCAAAAGAGAATCTGCCTGCGCTTTTGCAGAGGGTGATAATGTTAAAATCCCCATCAAAAAAACGAGCAATTGCTTCATGTGTTTCATATCAAAATTGAATGGTGCTTGAGTTAATTTTTCTTACCAACAAAGTAAAGCCACATTTATATGTATATGGGATTCACTTATTAACCCTAGCGCTAATGGTGTCCAATTTTCTGACAGCAGACTTTGTGTAAAATTTTTAACTATTTTTTATTTGCGAGAGGCCGTGTGCAAACAAGAACAACTTAGTTGTGGTTCCTATTATGCAATACAAAATGGCATAAAAACTTTTTCTTAATTAGTTCTAAATTATCTATTATTTTCATGTTATCAACAAGCAAAAAAAGGCAATTGCTAAGTAAAAATGGTCGTGAAAGCCTCCATATAAAACCACTTCATACGGCATTATGATTTTAAAAAAATGGTTCGAACCAATACTCCTAAAAAAAATTGAGGGGCCTAGATAAAATAAAAATAAATAGGAAATGTATCTTGCATGAGAATGCAAAAAAATGTAGTTTTCCAATTGCAAAAAAAATACATAATAAAACAGCTGTAAGAAAATTATATCCTAAAAATGTCAATTGCTACAACCATTAAAACCCATCCAAAATTAAAGAAATGGATTCATTGGATGCTTATTCCAAAAGGACAAGCAAGGCCAAGAACTTGGGTAAAATGGCTACTCAACCCTTTTTACCACAAGGTAAATGGCAAAATAAATTGGCAAACCCGAATGGATGTATTGCCCTTTAACAGGTTTGAATTAGGCAGGGGAAGTTCCATTGAAGATTATTCATGCATTAACAATGGCGTTGGTAATGTACTAATTGGTTCCAACACCCTTATTGGCATTTCTAATGTAATTATTGGCCCAGTAACAATTGGCAACAACATTATTCTCGCACAAAATATTGTGATAAGCGGGCTCAACCATAATTACCAAAACATTGCTTTGCCTATTAAAGACCAAGCAGTAAGTACCGCCCTAATTTGTATTGAAGATGATTGCTGGATTGGTGCAAATGCTGTAATAACAGCAGGAATTACAATTGGCAAACACGCAGTGGTAGCAGCGGGATCAGTTGTAACCAAAGACGTTCCACCCTATTCTGTTGTTGCGGGAAACCCAGCAAAAATTATTAAACAATACAATTCTGAAGAAAAAATTTGGTTAAAATTTTAACCAATAACAGGCTTATTTCAGTAAATTTGCCACCGCCAATTGGCTTTCTTATCTTTGACCCAATGAATTATTTGCGTTGCATTTTCTGGATTCCACTTTTGTTCTGTTTAAATGCCTCGGCGCAAACATTTACTATTGACAATGGAGATACCATTAATGTAAGTTTGGCAAATGGAACAAAACAAGGATTTTGGCGCTATTTCTGGCCTAATGGCGATTTAAAATACGAAGTATATTATGAAAATGGCGAAAAAGAAGGTTTAGAAATTGCCTACTTTGATAACCAAGATTGCTTAGAATATAGCAATACCTACCACAAGGGAATTTTAGAAGGACCCCGCGTAATGTTTTATGCAAATTGTAGCACTAGAGTTGAAGAAGTATACAAGGCAGGATTAAAAACAGGCTACGAACGCGAGTACGATCAAAATGGATTTGTAACCACGGAAGCTGTTTTTGAAAAAGGCGAACTAGCTGGCTCCTATGCACATTTCGACAAAAAAGGAAGCGTTACTTTTGAAAGTCCTACCAAAGAAACAACCCTTAAATTCGACAAGTTCCTAAGCGGTGAATACAAAATTAAAGACTCCACCCTCTTCAATGTTTTTAAAAGAAACAAAGACTGGAGAAAAGTGATGATGGTGGTTGACATGACTGGTAGTATGTTTCCATATATTGGTCAAATGTTGGTTTGGTACAAACAAACCTATGAAGATGGTAAGGTGAAATATTATGTATTATTCAATGATGGCGATAACCTAAACGACGATAAAAAAGTAGTTGGTCGCACCGGCGGCATCCATCCTTTTGAAGCCAAAGACTACCGCAAAATGAAAAAGGATGTGGAAGATGTTCGTAAAATGGGCGAAGGCGGCGACGAACCTGAAAATGATTTAGAAGCTGTAGTTTTCTCTATTATCAATTACAGAGATTTTTCAGATATTGTTTTAGTTGCAGATGATAGTCCGGTAAGAGACATGAATTTATTAAGGCGCATCAAAAAACCA
>CANFHJ010000018.1 GCA_947446605.1 Bacteroidota bacterium
AATCCTTGGTTTTGGTATTGTTTAGATACTGAAACTACAAATCTAAGATTGGCATTTACCAAACGCTCTAAAGCCACTTGGTCGCCTTCCCTTATTCTTCTTGCCAACTCCACTTCCTCCTGCGCATCAATCATTGGTACTTTACTGATTTCGTTCAGGTACTTATCTAACGACTTGCTCTCGCGGTTAGTAAACTGTTTGCTTATTTTAAGCTGCCTCATATTATATTAAATCCCTTCTGGTGAATTGTTAGAATCTGCAAATTTCATGAAAAGATATGTTTATCTGTTAAAAAAACAAGTAATAGTTAGTAACTATTTCGATAACAGGTATTTAAATTGATAATTGTGGTTTGTATGAAATTTGACAAAATTGACAAATTCAGCCAAATAGACCAATAAATTAAAATTAGTTACCCGTTTCTATTAAAATCAAATCATATTACTAGTAACTATTTATTTAGGTTGAACCAATATTTTGCGGTATTCCGCTGAACCGATTAAGTGAAGAAAATAAAGGTTAGCTAATTGTTTTGAATCATCAAAATCATAAAATGTGTGGCTGTCGTCTATTTGAAAAGTTTCAACAACTTGGCCATTGGGCAATAAAAGTTCAAATGAAAGTTCCTTGCCTCTTAAATTCTCGCCCAATGAAACAAATAATCTATTGGTTACAGGGTTTGGAAACACCTGAAAATTATTGCTAACATTGGTTACTGTTAAACTTGTTTGAAATTTGCCCCAAGAAAAACCACTAAAATAGCTGCTATCGCAGGTATTACAAATAGTGCCTACCTGATACAAACCTTGAGGTAAACTAGCAACGTTAAAAGCGCCTGAGGCCATTTCGCATTCCTTAAGTTGCCAATATTGATAATAAGAATAAGTTTTTCCGCCGTCGTCAGTAAATCGATAAAAATACTTACGGGTATCATCTGAATCTATTGGCATAAAATTGCATCCCCCCATAGGACTGGGAAGCGGAAGACCACAAGTTCTAATAACAGGTGTCCATTTTAAATTGTCGGTAAATTTGTTTTGAAAGGAATCAATGGAGAATATTTTAATTCCGGTGCATGTATAATAGGGGTCATCAGATGAAATAAGCAGGGTTTGCTCAGGTAGATTTCTACCAATTATAAATAGGCTATCTGGCTTAAACCGGCGCATTGTATTTACCAATAAATAACCTATAATGGAGCTATCTGTGGCAGGTTTCCACCTAATTTTTACCTGAAATTTCCCATTGGATAATAAAGTAGAATTAATGCTGCAAAATTCGGGTATTTTGGTGCCTGCTTTTTTTTGCCCTGAGGCATTTAAACTAAAAACACATAAAATGAATATTATAAAAGCTAAATTTAGTTTCATGGCTTTAAAGTTTATAATGTTTAAAATTAACAAGTGGAGGCGGAGGGTTTGTTATTTGTTTATTGTGCACGTTAGAACCTATTTCATTATACTCGGTAACGTCCAATTGAAATGTGCTTAAATTATTGTTAAATTTTGTCACATTGAAATAAGTGCCAATTAAATTTACGATTTTATTTTCGTCAACATTTGGATTTGTTTTAATATATAACCCATAATGCCTTTTATTTATACCCAAAACCTCGGAAAAAAATCTTGAACCAATAATATTAAAAGTAATATTAGAAGAATCATTTCCACCATTTGATACACCTCCATAGTATAAATCATATCCCAGGTTCTCTTCAAACCAACTATTTGTAATATTAATAATTCGATTAAATAAACTTGGACCCATTCCCTCAATAAATATGGCACCTGAATTTTCGTCACCTGTAGTTGGAAAATTAGGATTTGGGTCGCTAGGTAGACAAAACCCATTTCTTTCAAAGTCATAGTTTAATATGTTTATCAATTGGCCACCAGAATAAGAAATTCCCCAAACTCTGCACCAAACAATGAAACTATTTGAAATTGTAATTTGATTTGAAGCAAAATCCATTGATGAATCTATTTTAATTCCATAATCACAATAATATTCATAATCAAAACCCGTAACACTTGGAACCCAACCTTTATCACCTCCGATATGACAATTATTTATGTTAAAAAGTAAAGCTCCTGTTGAAAGAATCCCAACATGGCAACAACGAATATGTAATTTTTCTAAATTAATAAATGCAACTTCAGGTTTAATATCAATTCCTATGGATTCATACCCTCCCTCCAAGAGATAGGTTGTATCTTCTTCAAATAATCTATGTTTATAAACTCCTGGTTTAAGGTAACTGCCAATAAATCCCAATTCAGAAAAAGTTGTATATGGATTATTAACCTCAAAAATTGTTTTAATTGGAATAGGTATTGATATTGTATTTTCATTTGCATAGTTTACCTCTACAAATTGTGAATTTGCAACAAAAATGGTAGATTTAATACCACTACCTATAATATTTAATTTACCATTGTTATTTTGAAATCCTGTCTGTTTTATTACTAATTTGTCAACTAAATAATATCCTGCTGGAAAATAAAGATTTCCACATGTTTTCGAAGTCATCAAGTCAGGGACAACTACAATTCCATATTGTAATGCATCAATTGCCAATTGGATAGATAAAGTATCATTGGTTGGAGTTGAATTACTAGGGTATGCATCTCCTTTTACTCCAAACCATTTAACATTAATAAAATTGTCAATAACTCTTTTAAATCTATAACCATTAACTGAAACAATTGCAGTTCCAGTATTATCAACTGAAGTGGTATCTGTTGCATCAAAACACCAATTTCCTTCCATTCCAATATCTGTAGTATAATAGATGTCTAAACCATTTGGGATAATTGTTGTTCGTAAATTATTAATTGTAGTAGTAATCAATGCCATGTCAGATTAATATTTACAATAAAGATAATGAATTACTTAGACAAATTGTTTTAAATTTTTATTAATTGTTTTTACTTCCTTATAAAAAGGAACCGCATATTTATTTGGTTCGAACCAAAAAATTTAACCAAAAACCTGGTAGATAAACAAGCTACTGCCGTATGCCAAAAATGTAAGGTACACAAATTGAATAATGGCCCATTTGCTGCCACCCGTTTCTTTTCTTACAATGGCAACTGTACTCATGCATTGCAGCGCAAAGGCATAAAACAAAAGCAAAGAAAATACCGTGGCCAAACTATAACTGGGCTTTCCTGTTTGCGTATTGGTTTCACTTAGCATGGCTGCTCTTATGGAATGTAAATTATCATCTGCACCACTCACGCTGTAAATGGTACTCATGGTGCCCACAAAAACCTCTCTGGCAGCCATAGAGGTTAGCAGGGCAATGCCTATTTTCCAATCAAAGCCAAGCGGACGAATAGCAGGTTCTATAAATTTGCCAAATTGCCCAGCATAACTGGCTTCTAAGAAATCGGCATCGCGCTGTAAATTGAGTCCGCCAAGCAATGCCTCATTTTTCTCGGTCTCGTTTAATTGCGCCATGTGCTGCTCGTATTTTTGTGCAACGGCATTCATTTTGTCTCTTGGACCAGTAGAAGCCAATACCCATAAAATAACAGAAACGGCAATAATAATTTTTCCGGCACCTACCACAAAAGCACTTGCTTTTTCATAAAGTGTAATGAGCAAATTACCAGGCAGCGGTAATTTATAACCCGGCAATTCCATCAGAAAATAATTCTGCTGGGCAGATTTAATAAAATGCTTAAAAATCCAGGCACTGAGCAATGCTGCCACAAAGCCAATTAAATACATGAGCATTAAAACCAAACCATGGATATTAAATGGACCCCATACGGCAGTATCTGGAATAAAAATAGAAATAAGCAACGCATAAACAGGCAAGCGAGCAGAACAACTCATTAAAGGAATTACCAATATGGTAATTAAGCGCTCGCGTTTGTTTTCTATGCTCCTACTGGCCATAATACTTGGCACCGCGCAAGCCATACCACTAATGAGCGGAACAATAGATTTTCCATTCATTCCAAAAGGACGCATAACCCTGTCCATAATAAAACCCACACGTGCCATATAGCCAATGTCTTCTAAAATGGCAATAAAGAAAAAGAGCACAATAATTTGTGGCAGAAAAACAATTACCCCACTTAAACCCGCCAAAACACCTTGCACCAATAAATCGTTGAGAACCCCTTGTGGCAGCGCATTTTTAACATATTCACTTAAGAAGGCAAAGGCATTTTCAACCAGTTCCATGGGATAGGTACTCCAACTAAAAACGGCCTGAAAAATTAAGAACATCAACACCAAAAATATACCAATGCCATAAAAGCGATGTGTTAATACCGCATCTACTCTTTTGGTAATAGATTTCTTTAAATTGTCTTGTGCTTGTATACGCGATTTTTTTACCGCTGCATCAATTAAGTGGTAGCGCGCAAACACTTCCTCCTCCTGAAATTGCCTGGCATCAAATTGATACTGCGTAAAAATTTCTTTGATGCGCAAAGATTTTTCACTGATTAATTCTTTGGCATTAATGGCATATTGCAAGGCAGCATAAGCATTGCGTTTGTCGCTTACCTTTCCCAATTCAGCCAACATTTCTTGGCTCAAATGGTCTATGCTGTAAAAGGCAGCATGTGCTTTGGGCAAGCGCTCTAAAATGGTTTGCTTAATTGGTTCGACCCCAATTCTTTTGCGCGCATTGATAGGGATTACGGGCACTTGCAATGCCTCGGAAAGTACTTCCAAATTATAGGATATACCGCGGCGTTCGGCAACATCCAACATGTTTAAGGCTAAAATTGCCGGTACCCCTAAATCACAAACTTGGGTAAACAACAATAAATTTCTTTTTAAGTTAGAAGCATCTGCAATAAAGACAACTAAATCTGGGAAATTGGTTTCCGATTTATTGCGCAGAATTTCATAGGTCACTAATTCGTCGGCAGATTTTGGGTAAAGGCTATAAGTACCCGGCAAATCTATTATTTGCAATTTCACCGTATCGGAAAGCATGGTCTCCCCCATTTTTTTCTCAACGGTGGTGCCAGGAAAATTACTCACCTTTTGGTTCAATCCGGTAAGGGCATTAAACAAAGATGTTTTGCCACAATTGGGGTTTCCTACTAAGGCTACTGATATAATTCTTTCCATTAATGCAATTCTATTTCAACGTGAGCGGCATCTTCCAAACGCAGGCATAATTTTGATTCTCCTACCCTAATGGCAATGGGATCGCCAAAGGGCGCTATGTTTTCCAATTCCACTGTTTCACCAGGTAACATGCCCATCTCAAACAATTTCAAGGCAAGGATATCGCCATTTACTTTGCGCACAATGGCATGTTGTCCCAGTTTAATTTCAGATAGGTTCATGGCGCAATTTAGACTTTTTCTAAACTGCATCAAAATGATTGTTGTCAGCCTTTAAAAATAAGGGCTTTGGTTCGAACCGACCCAAAATAATTGCCCAAAAAAAGCAGTGTAAAAATAATGTGAAAGTAAAAAATGGCCGGAGTAAAAAAATCCGGTTTACCTGATTTAACGCCCTTTTTGGGTCATGTAAAATTATTATTTTCCAAATACAAAGGTTTATTTGCGGAGGTAATTATTGGGCAAAAAAATAAAATAAAAAATGCTAATTAGAACATTTGGAAGTGCTGTATATGGCGTAAATGCGGTTACCATAACCATTGAGGTAAATGCCGGACAGGGAAATGGCATTGGGTATTTTTTGGTGGGCCTGCCAGACAATGCAGTAAAAGAGAGCTTACAACGCATAGAAAGCGCCTTAAAATTTAACAATTATACCTTGCCAAGGCAAAAGATTGTGGTAAACATGGCGCCGGCAGATATTAGGAAAGAAGGAAGTGCCTATGATTTGCCGCTGGCCATTGGTTATATGGCCGCAACAGAGCAGTTAAAAAGCGAGGAAATTCACAAATACATTATCATGGGCGAGTTGGCATTAGACGGCACCTTAAAACCCATTAAAGGAGCCTTGCCCATAGCAATTGAAGCCCGCAAAGAAGGTTTTGAGGGTTTTATTTTACCCAAAGAAAATGCACGTGAAGCGGCCATTGTCAATAATTTAAAAGTATATGGTGCAGACAATATTTCTGAGGTAATTAATTTTTTTAATGGCATAGACAATAGCCTTCCATTGTTTGAAATGGATACGCGCAAAGAGTTTGAAGAAAGCCAGCTTAAACTAATAGATGATTTTGCAGATGTACGTGGCCAAGAAAACATCAAACGTGCATTAGAAATTGCGGCAGCGGGCGGTCATAACGCCATATTAATTGGACCGCCGGGTGCAGGAAAAACCATGCTTGCCAAGCGCCTGCCCAGCATACTTCCGCCTTTGAGTTTACAGGAGGCTTTAGAAACCACTAAAATTCACTCGGTAGCAGGAAAATTAAACAAGAACAGCGCCTTAATGTACCTGCGGCCTTTTAGGGCACCGCACCATACCATTAGCGATGTTGCCCTAGTTGGTGGAGGAAATATTCCCAACCCTGGAGAAATTTCATTGGCACATAATGGCGTATTGTTTTTAGACGAATTGCCAGAATTTAAACGTACCGTTTTGGAGGTAATGCGCCAACCCTTAGAAGAAAGAAAAGTAAGCATTTCGCGTGCCAAATTTTCTATTGAATACCCAAGCAGTTTTATGTTGGTGGCAAGCATGAACCCATGCCCGTGTGGCTACTTTAACCACCCAGAAAAAGAATGTGTGTGTGGGCAAACGGTGGTACAAAAATATTTGAGTAAAATATCTGGACCGCTGTTAGACAGAATTGATATACATATTGAGGTAACGCCTGTAAATTTTGACCAATTAACAGACCACCGAAAAGCGGAGAGCAGCGCAAGTATTAGAGACAGGGTAGTTGCCGCAAGAGAAATACAATACCAACGCTACGCGCATTTGGAAGAAATTTTTTGCAATGCACAAATGAGTTCAACCATGGCCAGGGAGTATTGCCAACTCACTCCCATTGGCCAAAATTTATTAAAAACCGCTATGAATAAATTGCAATTATCTGCACGGGCTTACGATAGAATTTTAAAAGTTGCCCGCACCATAAGTGATTTAGCAGGAAGCGAAGAAATAAAAATTGAACACTTGGCAGAGGCCATACAGTATAGGAGTTTAGATAGGGAAACTTGGAGCGGTGTTTCTTAAGAAAAGGGAGTTGTAAATGCCAACAATAATTGGTGTTGGTAATTGTCTTCAAGCAATGGGGACCAGGACCTATTTGTTTTTTAACAATAATGTTTTTCAATTTGATATTAATTCCTATTATTATTACAATAGAATGGACAGGTAAGAATGAGGATTTTGCGATAGCTAATATTTTCGATGGTAAGCACTATTTGGTAAAATGGGCTTCATATTGCCTAATGATATATATACTTGGAATGTATATGTATACAAATATTTCCCAATTCATTTAATTCCAGTTCTAATGTTTAAAAAGTTTATTTACAGATTTTCAATATATTCGTTAAAATTCCCAAAAGTTGGCAAAAGATTAAATTCTGTAGAACTTGAAAATTTTCTATCTAAATTTAATGAATTTGATAGGATCTCAAAAGATGATGCAGAATCAATAGCACAAGTTTTACAGAAAAATTCCAGCAGCAAAAATAATTACCACTGCTCATTTTATTAAAACTAAAGAAAATATAGATATTGTATATTTAGAGGATATTATTTATAAGTTTAAGGAATTACTTGAAGTTAATAATGATAATGAGGAACAGTGGCAGAAGTTTTTCGAAAAATATTCTTGGATGTTGACCCATCTATTCCCATATAAAGTAATTCTAAAAAAAGGTAAAGCATAAGTTGGGGGTAAAACTATAGAGAATGAGGAAGGCAGAATTATGGATTTTCTATTTGAGAATAATCTAAGTGATAATTTTGCATTACTTGAAATAAAAACTCATCGTAAAGACCTTTTAAAAGCTTCAACATATAGAAAACCTGACGTTTACTCTTCATCAGATGAACTTTCAGGTGGTATAAATCAGTGTCTTGATCAAAAAGGTACTTTTATTAAGGAATTTGGTAGAGAAAATAAATCTTATGACCCAAAATGCATATTAGTGATTGGCCTCAAAAACTCACTAAATAAGAATCAGGCTAAGCGTTTCGAATTATTGCGAGCAAATCAAAAAAATTTAGATAATGTTAACTTTGATGAATTGCTTTCTAAACTAGAAGGTTTATATAAAGTTGTTACAGGCAAATAAACCTAATGTCATTTTTGACTCATTTTGAAGATTTTTAAAATAACATTGCAATTCCTTATATTTACATTTTTATGAAAAACATATTATATAGAAATTCAGTATTCATAATTCTATTAAGTACAACATTCATTTTAATAACTTCTTATGGTCAAACCAAGGAAGTTATTATACCTAAAATACCGACAGAACTCAAGGCTTATTATGAGAATCTCTGCATTGCAGAATTAGAGTTGAAAAATAACAATTTTTCAAAAGCTTTAGAATTGGGAATAAATGCTGAGAAACATTGGAAGCCGACATACGAGCTCGTTGAACTTAAAATTCATTGTTACATTGGGATGCATAGAATCGAAAAAGCTAAAGAATTTATGGTTTATGAAATGGAAAAATTTAATGTTCATGATTATTATTTTATCTCCCCATATTATGGTATTAAAAAAGATAATGAAATTACCAAATACCTTCATGATAAGGAAATGGAAATTCAGAACAAAATACCAAAAGAGAAAATGGACCTAAAAGCCCAATGGGATCAGATCGACTATTGCTTTAGCCTACTATCCAACTCCTACTTTTTATTTCCGGAATTACTTGATTCAAATACAATTATTAAGTTAAAAAATAAGTATAAAAATCATGACAATTCATTTATAGAGGATGATTGTATTATAAAGCCCATTGAAGATATAATCAAAAAAGTGGGCTTCCCGGATCGGACAAATATTTGTTCTAATACCACAAAGAGAGACCTAATCTTTATCCGATTTCCAATAAAGAATAAGGATATCTTGTTGGATTCTGCTCTTGTACAAGGGAAAATACATCCATATTACTACGCATATATTTATGACAGATGTTTCATTACCAATTTCTATGGTACAAAAATGACAAAAAATGAAACAAGTGGGAGAATTTGTTTCGATTTTATTCCCGATGTTAAAAATGTAGATAAAAGAAGAAAGTCCATTGGATTGCCTCCTCTTTTCTTGTCATATTCTGAATCAGAATTTTCAACTGAGTACAAACAATTGCAACCTAATAAAAAATAATCGAAATCTTTATTCCTTATTAATACTGTAGTAATCTAAATTGCAAATTGGTTTATAGAAATTTGAAAGTAGTAAAAATTTGGTATTATAATATTTTGAATACTCCACGTTATTTCTTTCTTGATTTAATTTATTCATTTCCCAGTATTTTGAATGAACAGATTCTAATCTAACCCTGGATTTCTTGTCTTTTTGCATAACTCTATAGCAATAATTTTTTCAACGTAGTAATTACAAATGTAAGAATAAAATGAAAATTGTCCCATAGGATTTATCTCAAGTAGTACGAATTCATTTGAATTTGAATATAGTAAATCTATTGAACCAGAATCTAAATTCAATCTATTCATCAATTTAGATAATTTCAATTTCAAATTTGCTGGTAAAGCAATTGGGACAAATCTTGGCGGCACCCTTGGATCAATATCTCTGGAGTCTGCAGATTGGCTCCCAAAAGAAATGATGCCGGTACTGTAAAAATGGGACCTTAAATAGAACACTCGGATTTCAAATTTTGATTCAATGAATTCTTGAAAAAGAGAGGGTAAGAAAATCGTTTTTAGGTCGGATATTTCTGCTTCAGTTACCTCAACAGTTCCTTTTGTGTATAAATATTCACCCTCACTTATACTGCTCACATTTAACGCCTTAGTGATAATTCTACCCACATTTGATTTAAATTTCCGAAGCTCATTTACCGAAAATATTATCTTTGTTCTGGGAATATTTAAACCTAATACTTTAGCAATTTCGAGTGTTTGATATTTGTTTATAAGGTAATCGTTCTGCCTGCCGATTCGATTTTCAATTGCTTCAATCCTATTTAGTAAAAATTCAGATACAACTTTGAATTCTTTACTCAAATAATTTATGGAGTAATCATGATTAATATTAAGTTGTAATGTACTTTCTGAAGCAATTTGTAATTTACCATTTCGGCACCAATATGATAGAATATCCTCCGGATATTTAAAACTAATTTTTTGAGGCAGGATTTTAAATTCTATATCATCAGATAAATCTGTTTGATTAATATTTAATACGACTAATTTTTCAGTATTATTAATCTTAATCCACCCTTGCTTATAATAATCAAGCCAATCAATAACAATGACCACATTATTTTCATCAATCGATGAATCACTATTTATCAATACCAATTTTTTTTTCATAAATCTCAATGAAAATACCTTTACTAAAAGATTTTTCATTTTTAAGCACCCAAAAACCTGAAAACTCCCTTAATGAATAAGCAACTTGCCCAATATTTGGATCATAAATATAAAATAATCCAGCATGAATTCTATGGATTACTACAAAGTGGTTTTCATTCCAAAATAAAATACCTGGCACATTTAATTGCCCAATTAGGTAAATAGGAATACAAAGTAATCTAGAATCAAAATCAAGTGATGACAATATTTCAACAATTTCTTTGATACTAATTAAACTCCGGTAATTATTAATCTGTTCGCATAGTTCTTTGCTACTGGACTTATTATAATATTCAGATATCCTAATGACGCAAGAAATGCCACAATTCATCTTTTCTTTATGAATAACTGTTTTTTTTGAAAAGGATAAACCACTAAATTTACCATCCAAAGATTCTACTATTATTGCCATTTAGTGGAAATTGGATCGTAATTGCATTTTACAGGTTTTGAGCTAAATAACTCTTCATTTGGAAGAAATGCTCTACAATCAGTACAAATATATCTAAACTCACAAATTTTACAGGTTTGAATATCATCTTTTTTTGCGTACCAAATATTTTTAAAAGAATTGTCTTCTAAAACATGTTTCAATTTTTTAGTTTTGATATTACCAAAATCAAATGCCATTGAAGGGCAATTCATTATTTTCCCAAATTTATTAATTGATATTTTTCGATTCAGACAGCTATTAAAATTTTGAGATTCTGTAAATAACTGCAGATTTGAATGAAATGAAGAATGATTGATTTTTCCACAACAATTTTCATTAATTATAGGAATTGTAGTGAAAATTATTTGTTGAGTTAATGAGTGTGTCAAAATTCTATTATTTGGACTATTTGAAAAAATAATTCTAGAAACCCTACGATTATTAGATAAAATATCGGATACGCTATCAATTTCAATTTGAGAATCATATTGAGCAAAAAATTCAATGTTACGAAATTTACTATTTTGCGTGAACCTTAGAATTTTAGTTATTTCCTCTGCAGATATCCTAGTATATGATCTTAACATTAAAAAATGGGCACCAAGTTCCTGTAGTTGTTCAAAAATATCTTCAAAATTATGGTTGCTTTCAATATCGAAATCAATTATTGCATTTGTAATTATTGATGGTGAATCCCAAATTAATTCTAACTCAGGAAATAGATCTTCATCATCACTATTAAAATACAATACAAGTTTTTTTTCTATTAAAAAAGAAAAATATTCATCTATAATAACTCTATTCTCATCACCATAATATGAATATACATCTAATATTCGTTTACGATTAAATTTTTCTAACAGGCTATAAAGATCATTTGGAATAAAGAAATATTGACTATTTTGTAAATCACAAATTATCGACCTTGTATATCCTTTAACTGGTATACAATTAGCAAATAACATAAACATTTCAGTTTTCAAATTCATTCCAACATGATTCTAAAGGCAATATTATATTCTAGCCACAATTCAATCAAAACTGCCAATTTTTAAATATAGAGTAAACTATTTCTAGCAAATTTCTTAAAAATAATTAAGGCAGCCTAAAAGCAGCATGATTAATATAAACTATAGCCACAAATTACTTAAACATAGATAAATTGAAATTTCAAATTTCATAAAATAAATTTCAAACTTTCAATTCTGAAAAATAAGAAACTTGCAAAATCAATTTAAACTAGAAATTGAAATAGCGGTTTATATTAAGTTTCAAAAGCTTAAGGAAATATGCTGCATAACTATTAAACCATACCACACCAGAGTGATTTATAGTGCCTGAATTTAGAAACAATTTCAAAGTGATTTTTGCATTTTACAAAAACCTAATGCATATTCCGGATAAAAACATATCGCAAGTTATACTTAAGAACAGCCACAATCGCTAATTAATGTATCGAGACTAGACTCAATAAAATAATCCCAAGAATTTATTGGCCAATCATTAGGTTTTAATGTTTTTGTAATATTTGGTGAAAATGGTACCAAAAGTGGCTTTAACATTGAATAACCTGGACCACCCCATGCATCACCCCCACCATTATTATTTCCATTTCCTAAATCCTTTATAGACATAGCAAATATCAAAGGGGGGCATTGAGCATTAACATTATATCGATCAGTACAATTATCTGTCCTAGTGCCAACACTAGTATTGTGGACACAACAGTCCATATTATCTGTATATGGATACCAAAGACCGGTTGTTGGTGCGCAGCATGACTTCCCATGCGTAGTCAGAGTATGTGCTCTTCCTTGCCCACAAGGTCCAGTTGGTACACCTCCCAAGTTATCATCCAAATCATTACGAATATATTCTGAATAATTCTTGAATTTATCCTCATTAATACTTTCCATATCAATCGTTCAATTAACTATATGAATCAATTATAAGTCCAAAAACTGCCACAACAAAACTTTCACTTACGGCTGTAGAAACCCCAATTGGTATTCCATTTGGTAGAGTAAGGTTGTTAAATGATAGAATTGAAGAATAAGCAGAATATTGGTCGGTTGCTATCACTTCCGGTATTGGCACTTCTCTAAAAAGTCTCCAGTTCACAGAATCCGTTTTTATATAGAATCTTATCATTCCAGATGATACATTTCCTGTTGCCTGCAAAACAACTTGTTGAATTACAGTGCCAAATGTACTACCCCCTGAAATTAACTCTACAATACTTCCGGATGTGTCAATTTCAACCGAATTTGCTGCTGCTTGATAAATTGGATTTGCCATTTTAATTAATTTGATTTTTATGTATTTTAGTGTTTCGGAAATTCTTTCTGCAATTTTTGAAATAAAGATTTTTGGTTTTCATTCATTTTGGGCAACATAGTTTCAATACTATCAACAAAAGAATTATACCTTTTTAAAATACACTCATAAAACACACTACCACCCCTACCAAGAGGTAAAGCGATTGATATTCGCGAAGTAGTATCTGGTATATATACCGTCTTAACTCCATTAGGTACTGGGACATCTATAAATAGTGAATCTGTGATTGAAAATTGCTTACCTTGACTTAGAAAAATCGAATCCTCTTTTCTAATAGATTCAACATAAGCCTGAAACCTATTTAGCAAAAGTTCAACTTCGTTGGAATTTGTCTTAGCACATCCCATATAGAAAGCTAAGAAAATTAAAGCAATTTTATTAATCTTGTTAATCTTGATTATGTTAGTGAATCTTATCATTTAGCTATTATTTCAGAATTATTAAACACAATATTTTCATATGGTTTATTTTTCAAAACTAAATCATTTTTAATTTCTTGGTAAATCAAATGTATCCAAAATATCATTACTATGAAATACTTGCTTAAACACATAAAGTCCATAAACTCTGTTTTTCAAAAAGATACATAATATTAATAATATAAAATTAGTAGCATAATCATATTAATATATTATGTAAGTTCAAGTAATAAGTGCAATTTTCTTCTGTAGCAATTGATTAGGTGGTAAATAATTAAACTTTCTAACAGGTCTATTGTTGATTTTCATTTCAACTTCTCTGACTTGTTTACTAGTAACAAATGTAAGATTTGTTTTCTTAGGAAAAACCTTCTTATAACTCCAATTCTATTTTCAACAGAACCTTTATCCTGGCTAGTATATGGTCTTGTAAATTAGGTTTTAACTCCTATAGCTTCTGCAAGCTTTGTATGTGAACTAAAGGCTTTGTCGTTACCAAAGGTCATTGTTCTAGGTTTAAATATGTTCTTATTTGCTGCTTTTACAATGGCTTTAAAAACAATACATGATGAGCGCTTGGGTATTTTTCATAATCTAGTATGTAAAGTGGCTCTATCAATCATTACAAGTAGGGCTCCCTTGCGATCTTTACCCATCATAAAGTCCAATTCATAATCTCCAAGACGCGACCGTTTATTTACTATTAATGGCCTTTGGGTAATAGGAACTCTATTCGGAATTAATCCACGAGTGTCTTTTCTATTACCGCGCTTTCGTCGGCGTCTACCATGGCGTAAAAATTGGTAAAGATTTCTATATGGCTTTACATCTTTAGTATTGGTGTGTTTGCATTGCCAAATCCACTGGTAAATCCTTTCATGACTGACCATTTCAACTTTACTACATTGGCTAATTAACTCTGGACTCCAGCGATCTATTACTAAATGCTTTTGTATGACTTGCTTCATACTTTCAGTAAATACAACATGCTTGGCCTTTTCAGTATGCCTTAAGGTGGTTTTTCTTTGCGCATTTGAGGCTACATACTCTCCAGAAGTAAGGCCTCGCTTAGCAATATTGCGTTTGAGTTCTCAACTAATGGTGGATGGATGAACCTCCAATTGTTGCGCAATCATTTTTTGGTTCATTCCAGCTTTTAATAAAGACTCAATTTGGTATCTTTGATCAAAACTGAGTTGATTGTAATTTTTTGACATAGACAATCCAAAGATCGCACTACTGAGTCAAAAGGTAAAAAGCCCTCAAAAGCTTTTTGCCTTTTGTTCAAAAAATTGCACTTATTTGTTGAATCAGCTTACATTGAAATTTCAGATTCTTAAGAAAAGTCATAATTTTAACATCGTAATCAATTCTGGGGATACTTTTTTGAGTTTCCCAACTAGAAATAGTTGTTCCAAAAACACCTAGTATTTTTCCCATTTTTTTGTGGGACCAACCATTTAAATACCGAAACATTTTTATTTTCCCTACAAAAATTTGGGTATCAATTTCGAAAGGCACATAACCCAGAAAGTTTATGATATTCGGATAAAACTGAATCTGTGGAGTCGACCTATTATGGAATGTATATGTATACAAATATTTCCCAATTCATTTAATTCCAGTTCTAATGTTTAAAAAGTTTATTTACAGATTTTCAATATATTCGTTAAAATTCCCAAAAGCTGGCAAAAGATTAAATTCTGTAGAACTTAAAAATTTTCTATCTAAATTTAATGAATTTGATAGGATCTCAAAAGATGATGCAGAATCAATAGCACAAGTTTTACAGAAAAATTCCAGCAGCAAAAATAATTACCACTGCTCATTTTGGAGATTACTTTATTTACGTTAAATAGTTGTATGCTACCTTTAACCCTATTAAATTGGAGAATAAAGCCCATTTGCAATGGCATAATTAAGAATCTCAAGACTTTTATGAACACCAATTTTCTTCATTATATTATAACGATGAGTTGAAATTGTAGTTTCATCTCTATGCAAGATGTTCCCGATTTCTTTATTAGATTTTCCCTCACATATCAATATCACTATTTCAATCTCCCGTTTACTTAAAAATTTTTTCGGATTTTTAAGTCGATTTTTATGGAACTCCTGATGTTGGAAAATTGTATCCATCGCCTCTAAGTTAAAATGCTTTTGTTCCTTCATTAAAACCCTTTCAATGGCAAATTTCACTTCTTCATTCTCTGTATCTTTAAATAGATATCCGTCAGCCTCATTTTGATATGCACTTACAATATATTCTTTATTATGATGTCCACTTAAAATCAAAATTTTTATACCCTTATATTTCAACTTTAAATTTCTGCACATCTTTAGGCCATTTCCATCTTTAAGTTCAATGTCTAGTAGGATCAAATCATATTTAACCTTTTCAAGCATTTCTAAAATTTCTTTTTCACCCGCAAAACATTGTACTTGCACCACAAATGATAGTTTTTCTATAAAGTATTTGTAACCATCCCTAACCGCAAAATGGTCATCAACTATGGCTATGGAGAATACTCTTGTCATTGCAGTTTATTTAAATGAAAAGTAAAAAAAAAGTTGGATCCTTCTAAATTGGAATATTTCAAATTTCCTCCTAAAAAATTTGTCCTGTTTTTGATGTTGCTTAAACCAGAACCCACAATTTCTTTGGTATCATATTCAAATCCAACTCCATTATCATGAAACTTCATTTCTAAGGTGTTACTTTGAGTAGTAAAAATTGATAGGCTAACCTTTTTAGCATTTGAATGCTTCAAAGCATTATTAAAAAGTTCCTGAATTATTCTATAAATCTGTATTTCGTAATGTTTATTAATACCTTCAGGAAAATTATTTATTAATTCAACTTCGAAATGCTGATTGAAATCACCACATAACTGATCAATTGCGCCTTTAATTCCGGATAATGCAATTGAGCTAGGAGTTAATGCATGTGTAGCATTGCGGGCTTCTATGCTTGCATTTGTTATATAACCATAAACCACATTGGCAATATTCTGCATTTCCAAAATGGATAAATTGCCGGAAACAATGTTACCTATTTGTATTTTAGCACCACTTAATAATCCTCCAATCCCATCATGAATATCACGGCCAATTCTATTTCGTTCATCTTCCTGCGCATCCAAAATTAATTTAAAAAGGAATTCCTTTTGTGATTGAACCTTCTTCATATACCTGTATATGATGATAATCATAAAGGTAATTAAAAAGACAAAAGAAGCCCCACCAAACATCATTGCTATTAGGATATCTTCTCTTTCTTTAGACATATGAATGAGATTGAAAATAAAATATTGACTATTAAGGTTACTATAAAATTATATACAGTATAAAAGTTCAAAATCATCACGCTGCGATTTTCAACAATATAATCTATAAATACAAACATAGAAAAAGTCGAGAAGGCAAAAAATGACAAACTGGAATATGCCCAGAATTTCGAAGATTTAAGTGGATTGATACTAATATCAGTTAATCTGAATAATAGGAGTACAGAGTATGTTCCTAAATTCAAAAGAGTGAATATAAAGAGTAATTTGTTGAAATTATCCAATTGCATTGTGATACCCCAAACGCAAAATAAAGTGATGTATAGAGAAAACGAAGTCAGTATTCTTGACTTTAACATATAACCAAGCCAAACGTTGTATAGTCCAATCCAAATAAGAAATATATTATAACAAAAGTGGTTGTTAATTGAGAGAATTGATAAACCAAGACCTAGAAGATCAATTAAGCAGGTACCCAAAAGAAAGAAAAAAAAGACCTTCGAGTCTATAATCCGAAGGTCTTGATAATACCTCAAAGCCACTATTATTGGAAAAATAGAGAGTAAAGAAGTTATGTGGGCAAGGACAATCAATTTATTAACTATTTAGTGCATTTACTGTACCGCAATAAGGTGGACAAGGTGATCCGAACTCTAAAATACTGCCATTGGTCATATCATCCTCATTTGCCAATACTCCAACAATCACAAGCTTTTGTACCTTATCATTATCCAAACCGTAATAGATTCTTAAGCCAACACAGTCATCTTGGTTAAGTAATGATTGAATGGCTGACTTTCCAAAGAACTCTCCCTTTATAAAGGTTGCACCCGGAACAAATTGATTTCTGTAATTTGCAGTAAGATTAGCTGCATCCTGCAAGCTAATGTCATGACTTTCGTTTCCTGTAAACATAATTTTTTTTCGTTCAAAATAAAATTTATTAAGTTCAATTAAAAAGTATTAACAACTAGTGCTTTTTAGTTTAATTTTATTCAATTGTATACTCAACTATATTTCAATACATTATACAGACGGACTATAATTTCACTCCTTAAAAATAATGTTTTTACAGTAGCATTTTACTATAAAAATAGTAGGATTACTTCATATATTTGATTTCAAAATTCTATCTTCAATTCGCAACCAATCTGCGTTTTAATTATTTTTAACCTGGGGTTGGTAAAAGAATTATTCTATAAAATAAAGATTAGTTTAAATTATATCAAACAACTATCCAATATAAATGTAGTAAACTGTGTAATACTCAAACAATTTGAATACTTTCTGCTTTAACGCATACAGTAAGGTAAAGTCCGCTACTTGAATTTGAATATACAGGCTCTTTGCATTCATCACAATCCGTTGATTTAGGAACACAGGTATAGCAAGCCATATCTCCTTCTAGTGAACCACTAGGCTTACATTTACCAGTACCTTTTTTGTATGCACAGGTAATAGTGATTTGGCTTCCCCCTCCAGTTGCTGAGGCATTATCATAATTTGTATTGGGGTTGTCAAAATAAATAAACCAATAGTTGTTCAAATTCCCATTTAGATTTAAAGTTCCGTTTACAGAGTCGACATTCCATTCACTAGAGGGTGCAAATATGTATGCTGCCAATTCATCAGCAGGTAATACTGAGTCACCAGAAATTGTAACACTTGCATTTGCATTGTTGTCAAATTCAATCGAAATTACATTCGTTGAATTTCCATCGAGATTAAGGCTTCTGAAGGTGTAAACCTGCCCTGGTGTAATATAATTCATGGTTTTGTATTTAATAAATGTATAATCTGATTGTCTAAGTCCTTAAATAAGCTCTGGTTATATCCCTCATATCGATATTGAATTGACCCATCTTGAACAATAATTAGAAAGGTAGGATAAGATGATATTTGATATGTCTTTGTTATTTCCTTACTAACTATATGCATTATAGTGCGGTAATCATCATTGTCATAAACATCTCTAAGAATACTTAAAAATTCTATTAAGTCATCATGTTCTGTGGAATTCATCATGACACTTGAACCATAGGTTCCTGGATTCAATAATTTATTTATCATTGCATAAACAGGTGGTAGTGCAATGTATACTGGCGCGTCGTTATACTTATCCTTTAATATTTGGCTTCGTATTTTCTGAATGTCATTATCAAGACTATAGCCGTCTCGGTGGCGGTCGAAAGTAGTATAGGGATGACCCTTCACGCTACCCCCAGTAATGTGCATGTTTTTACTGTATTCTTTAACGCTTGTGCAATGCGACTGCCCAAAGCTTGTAATACTGGTTAAAAGCACGAGAGTAAGAAGTAGATAAGGTTTCATGTCTATTAGTTTTCAATAATTGTCCAGTTTTTATTATTCTTTTTGTCTTGAATATGAAATAAGCCGAACTCCTTATTGTAATACCCTTTAGCGACGGCTGAATTCTGGAATTCGTGGTACCCGTAAATGCAGCTATGGTAAGTTATTCCTTTTATAGTTGTATCACCAATGTATCTTGTAGAATTTTGATCGTCTACATTACAGTCGCCAAAAATAAAATGTGTTTCATTAAAACGAAACTCAATAACGTTAGGATATTCTCTAATATTATTAGTGGGATTATTGGTTACAATGTCTAATGCCTTACCATGTTTAAATTCGAATTTGCCCTGGCCTTTGATACATGTGTAATCGGAGCCATAGTATTCAGCACACATATAGTTGGGCGGACAAATAATACTTCTCCTTCTTTCAAAACAATTAGTGCCACTGTCAAGGGTCTGCCGTATAAAAATCAATGTATCACCCTCATCACTTGTGAAGCTAATTGTGTCGAACTTTTCTAGCCTGTATGGAACTTTGCTCTTCTCGGCTAGCTTCAAAGAATAATATTCGTTTGGAATTTGTCCGCATGAGGGTTCTTGCGTTTTTTGGCAATTTTGTAATGAAAGTGACAGCACTAAAAACAACGATAAAAGAGACGCAACGCTTGTTCTCATAGGTGTAGGCTTTAATATTGTAAACCATCCTTGGCTAAATGCTGGACTAGAATTATTTCAAATATAATTATTACCATTCAATTACATTAAATGATAATCAAAGCAAGGCAAAATTTGCTTTAACGGGAAGCTCAAGCTCCATTTGTAATTGGACTTAGCCATATTATACGCAAAGAAGAGGAACCTAAGACTACCTAGGTGATAATCCATTTTCAATTAATAATTGGATTTAGTTGACAATTTATTTAGAATTGAGTTTATTTATTTTGAATATGAAAAAAATTAATAACCCAAATTATTATTCTCTCGTAATTATTATTTGCCTATTTTTATGTTTTAGCTGTAAAAAAAAAGTAAGAAATGACCCAAATAAAGAAACGAACCATAATAGGATAACTAGTTTTAGTATTCAGAATTTCAATTCAAATAATTATCTATTTTCTTCTTTAATAAATGATAGTACAACAATCGATGTATTCCTAAATAAATACGAAAACAAAGATAGTATTGTTTTAAATTTAATAAAAAGAGCGTCTTCACCCTTTGATAAATCAAACTCTCTTTTCTTTCTTGAAGATTTTGGATGGGAAAATATAGACACCTCAAATTCAAATAAACTTGATATTATTTTCCCAAATAATGGAGCTCAATATTGGATAATACCATTAAATTATACTTCACAAAATAACATAATTAATGTAGCCACGATTATTAAATCGCATTTGGAATATACTTGTACTTGTTGCACTCCAACAGGAGGCGGAGAAAGTGGTAATGTTCCTAATGGTTACTGCACTAAACATACGATGGTTAATGACAAACATCAAGTTTCTGTAGAATGCATTCAACATATGAATTGTGATCATTGTGGTCTGGATCCTGTGGTTGTAAAAGGTAGTAATATCCCCAACATAAATGTTTTAGGTGAGGTTTTGATAATAAAATCTTCCAAATTATATGTACAATAAAATTAACAAATCCAAAATAGTAAAGGCACTGATTTTGCTCCTTGGTTTTCTATTGAATGCAAATCTAATTAGGTCTCAAAAAATAATGTCTGGTGATTTTAATTTCACATACAAAAACAAATTCTACGATTCACCTGATACATTTAACACCAATTTGAGAGTAGTTTTTTATAAAGATAAAGTCAATTTAAAGGCAATCATCTTTGATACAGAAAACAAAATTATAAGAATTATAGGCGACTCTAATTTAGAGGCAAGGTATAATCAAAAAGATTCAACAATTAGATATTATTATCAAAGTGATATTACTAGATTTATTTATTCAGAAAATAATTTAGTGAAAATTGGAGCTAAATACTATTTGGAGCAGCCATTTTCTTCAAAAACAATTTATACTACAGATTCAAATTTTTTAACATTTCAAATAAATGACCCATATAAATTAAATATACACGATGGAATAAAAAATGAAAAATACAGATTCACCTTAAATTTAAAGGACAGCATTTTTACTTATATATATTCCTATTTAGAGGAGGGCGAAAATACAAGGGAAAATTTGAGTACTACCTGGCAAATGGATGAAATTAGCATACATGCTTATAAAACAAACCACTTAACTAAATTTTCATTTCAACTCGTATTAGATTCTATTAAAAATAGCCTTCCATATAGGTATATAAATCCAAAAACAAATCCAAAACAAACAAAAATACAAAAGGTAATAGATGTTGGTGATTTTTTTCCCAATATCAATGCTTATAGCATTTTTACAGCTGATTCATTTCAAATCAACAACAATTCCAAAAAAATATTATTTTTTAGCTTTAATGGTTGCTATCCGTGTAAAGTTTCATTTGATGTTTTACTTAAAAACAAATCCAAAATAAATGCCGATTTTTTTATACTAAACCCCATTGATAAGAAAGTTGAAAATTTAAAAAATCAAACCTCAAAAAATGGCTTTCCAACAAATTATGGGTTAATCGATAGAACTGTATTTAACCAGTTTGGCATCACCTATTTCCCAACAATATTTATACTTGATGGCAACAATAAAATTATTGCTACATACAATACAATAAACAATAATAACATTAAGGACATTATTGCAAAGCTCAGACCTTGAGATGCCGAGAAATTTATTTAACTTTGTTATAGTTGATTAAGAACTCCTACTTAAAACAATCAACTGTATAAACTTGGCTGAGCCCTTAAGCCCAAATGACTTGCAAATGCCAAATGAAAGCAATTAAGTACCCATTCTTTTACTTATTCTTCTACTTATGTATGCAATTTTCTTTTGAAAATTGTTCGCAAGCACAAACCTTTCAAAGCAAATCAGGTGGCATTTGTTTTAGGTTCGACGATTACCAAACTGCCGATAAATTGCGTGCGGTAAATGCCCTCTTTAACAAATATGGTTTTAAATTTACCTATGCCTTAAATACAGGCATTCCAGATTTACTAAAGGATACCGCTTTTTGGAATGCCGCTAAAGAATTGGAAAATGCTGGCCATGAATTGGCAGACCAAAGTCCGTCTGATGCCATTCACTATTTTGAACCAAACACCGCAGCCATTGCCTTAAGCTATAATGGCAGAGCTGGGGTCGACCATATTACAACGGGCAGCCCAAACAGGGTTTGTTTAAAATATTCAATCCTAAATAATGCAGGCGCTGGCGATGAAGGAAATATTGACATCAGTGGCAACAGAATAATAAGTAAAAACAATGGTGAATTTGCTTGGACTAAATTAAACAATGGCAAAGTGGCTACGCATCTTTACTTTCCAAGCTTGGGTAAATTGGTTCAAATAGGAAATATCCTAAATGCCAATGCCAATAACCCCGACACCATTTTTGTAAATACTATTTGGAACGAACCCATTGCATTGGGCACGTATAGTAATATTGCCTACCGAAAAATTTCGCCCTACCAATTAAGCATTGATAAAGAAGGATTGCAATTGATGGCTGAATTTAGCATGGAGCAATTTGAAAAATACAAACTCAAATTGCCAAAAACTTTTATACATCCAGGTGGCGCTCATCCTTACGTAGACAAGCAATTATTAAAGGAAGCATTGGAGCCTTTTGGTATTAAATGTGCCGCCTCCTACCCCGAACAAAACGCAGGAATAAGTTATTACAATCCACATAACAACAATCAATTTCAATTGCAAGGAGAAAATATTTCTCCTGAAAAAGAAACCGTGGCTGCTATTTGTAATTCAATTGCTGAGGCTGCGGCAAAAAATCAAGTTATCATTAGCATCAACCATTTTTCTACAGCCTATGGCGCAAGCCCCTTTTCGCAAATGCTGAGCAATTTGGAACAGGTGCTTATTTGGTGTAAAGCAAATACTATTCCTGTTAAAACCTACCAAGATTGGAGCAACTATTTATGGGGTGGATTTTGGGATCAAAGCGAAGATATTTTTCCTGCATTGCAAACAGATTTAGATAAAAATGGTAGAGCAGATGGCTTAACATTTGGATCAACTATTATAAAAGATACGCTAAGTGGTGTTCTCTATAATAAAAATTATTGCCTACAAGCAAATAGCTCCGCAACCCTTGTTTCTTGCGATCGTTTGTTTGGTTTGAACCGAGGCAAAAACACCTTTTATGTGAGCACCAAGGGTGGTGCAAATGCAAATGATTACCTCACCTTGGTAGTTAATTTGCCAGAAATAAATGCAAGTAAGTATTATGCCATTCCCTGCAATTCAATCAGCTATACAGAAAGAAGTGTAGACATAGAAATACCCGATGGCATTAACTATGTTTCTTTTATTCTCAATTATGTAAGCAGCAGCAATGCTAAAGTATATGTGAGTGGCATAAAATTTAAATCTGCCAAGAAGCCTTTCTTAAAAGGAACAAAAATTAGTAGGGTTGCCAACCAAGCGTTTACACAAATTGACCTGGCGCAAGACGGCGCCTGCAGCGGGTATGCGCAAACACAAATGCAATATTATATTCTTACAAATGGGCAAAATATTGCGGCAAGTTTAACTGCCAATAGGTACCTCAACTTGATGCCAAAAAACAATAGGTTTTGGATAGGTTTAGATTCTATAAAACTTGCCATAAAAGCACCAGATAATACGGCAGATACAGATTGGATTTATATCAATTCCATTCCATGCAAAATATGCAAAGAACAAACGCTTCTCCTTTCAATTAACAAAGACACACTGGTAGATGCCAGTTATACTTGGGGAAGTAAACCAATAGACCCGTTTTTACAAAGCACTACCACTAACAGTATTTTGGTAAAACCCAGTCAGAAAACAAGTTATTTTAATACGCTAACTTTTAAAAATACCAGCAAGCGAACAGATTCTATTTTGGTAGACTTGATACCAAGCAATATTATAACTGGACCTTTTGAATTGAAAAGATTTAACGGCGCTACAAGTGTGGATTTTACTTTGGCCTACCCAAGCTATTATAAAATTGAATTGTACCAAATACCAGTTGCCGGAGAAACAATTAGCACCAATGGTTCTAACATTACCATTACCCGAAATGCCGGATTTACAGGCAATATGGAGGCAAAGTTTTTAATAAGTAATCCTACATGTAAGGGAATCATCCATACCCTAATTGCCACTACTTATGCTGTTGGCGAAAATGAAATAGCGGCAAAAAGTATTTCACCTCTTATTTTTCCTAATCCATTTACCCAAACCTTTAGCATTGAAAATACTTCCTTGAAAAATGCCAAGCTGGAAGTTTATAATTTAATGGGTGCGCAAGTTTTTGCCGGAATGCTTGCAGAAGGTAAAAATGTGATAAGTTCCGAAAATTGGTTACCTGGAATTTATTTGGTTCAGCTTATAACAGATATGCAGGTGTACCAAACTAAAGTTGTAAAAGAATAAAAATTTATTACTTCTCCTCTTTGCTTAAACAGGTTATATAATTGAAACACCTGCGACACCAAAAAGTTTTAAGATTTAGAAAGAAAAAGAAAAAGCGTGCCCAAAAGGGCCGGCTAACTCTTTCTATGTCCCACGACCCACAATGAGGGCAATGGCTTTGTAGTGATATTTTAAATGTTTGTTTACTCATTCTAGGGCGGAGAATTTTGTAATGCAAATTTAACATTCTCTTTGATATTAGCCAAATTCGTGATTTTATTTAGTTTCTTCAACGATTTCTATTAATTTGCAATTGCCCAAAATACAAACACGTGTTATTTAAACAGATTATAGGTCAGGCTTTTATCAAACAAAAGCTTATTGCCATGGCGCAAGCCGGAAGAATTAGTCATACCCAATTATTTGTGGGACCAGAAGGAAGTGGGAATTTAGCTTTGGCGCTTGCCTATGCACAATATGTAAATTGCCTTCATGCTACGGATACGGATAGCTGCGGTACTTGCAGCAGTTGCGTTAAATTTGAAAAATTGGTTCACCCCGATTTACATTTTACCGTGCCCACCATTTCACCCTACAAACAAAGCAAAGAATTGGCAGAAGATTGGCGCGAAGCCTTCCATAAAAATCCGTATATCAACGATTTTGATTGGTTGCAAACCATAGATACCAATGCCAATAAGCAAGGCAATATTACCTCAGATGAGTGCCGCGATATTGTTGGCCGATTGGGCTTAACCAGCTATGAAGCAAAATACAAAGTGCAAATTATTTGGCAAGCAGAATACTTAAGAACTGAAGGAAATATTTTATTGAAATTATTGGAAGAACCACCCCAAGGTACCCTTATTATATTAGTGGCCAACAATACTGAAAAAGTTTTGCCTACTATTTTATCTCGGGCACAAACGGTAAAAATTCCAAAACTTCAGGACCAAGAAATTGAAGATGCTTTGCTTGCCCACCATGCTTGTATGCCGCAAAAGGCGAGTGATATTGCCCGATTGGCAGATGGCGATTACAACTTAGCCTTATCCCTTTTAGCCGTTGAACATGATGGCTATTTTGAGACTTATAGCCAATGGATGCGTTTTTGCTTTGGTGGTAAAGTAGATGAATTGCAAAAATGGGTAGAAAATATCAGTGGTTCTGGCAGAGAGTATGTAAAAAATTTCTTGGGTTATACTTCTCAAATGATGCGGGCTGCCTTTATTTACAAATATGGCGATCCAAAATTATTGCGTGTAAATGAGCAGGAACGACAGTTTCTAGTGAAGTTTTCGAGCTTTTTGTTTGAACACAATTTAAGTGCCATTGTAGAAAGTTTGGATGAAGCAGTGGTGGCAACAGAACGGAATGCCAATCTGAAAATCCTGTTTTTAAATCTTTCTTTGTATATTGGCAGACAATTGAAAGGCGGTCAGAAGGCCGCTTAAGTAGATAATTGACTTAATTTTTAAGTTGATATTTTGGTTTAACTATTATTATAAATAATATATATGGGTTGTGGATCGGGTGGATGTAGCAGCGGTGGCTGCAGTTCTGGTGGATGTAATAAATTAAATGCATTTGATTGGTTGGCAGAGATGGATTTGCCGCCACATATGAAGCCTTTTGACATTGTAGAAGTACGTTTTAAGGGTACACGCAAGGAGTTTTACAAAAGCGCACAAGTAGATTTTTACCTCAACGAATATGTGGTTGTAGAAGCTGAAAACGGTTATGATATAGGTAAGGTTAGCCTCAAGGGCGAACTCGTAAAATTGCAGTTGAAGAAATATAACCGCAGCGAACACGATACCGATTACAGAAAAGTTACCAGGAAAGCTACAGAGGCAGATATTGCCAAATACAAAGAAAACCAGGAGTTGGAAGTGCCAACCATGTACAAAGCAAGAAGCATTGCCATGGAATTGGGCCTGAGCATGAAACTAAGTGATGTAGAATACCAAGGCGACAGGCGCAAGGCAACTTTCTTTTATACAGCAGAAGAGCGCGTAGATTTTCGTGAACTCATTAAGCGCTTGGCAGAAAGTTTTAAGGTAAGAATAGAAATGCGCCAAATAGGCTACCGCCAAGAAGCAGCGCGCTTAGGCGCTATTGGCTCTTGTGGTAGAGAATTGTGTTGCAGCACCTGGCTTACCGATTTTAAATTGGTGAATACACAGGCCGCACGTTACCAAAATTTATCTTTGAACCCACTTAAATTAAGTGGCCAATGTGGTAAATTAAAATGCTGTTTGAACTTTGAATTGGATTCGTACATGGAGGCCTTGAAAGAGTTCCCTTCTGAAAACACAGTAACCATTCATTTTGAAAACGTAAGTTTCCGTTCTGTTAAAACAGATATTTTAAAACGTTTAATGTGGTTTGCCCCACAGAGTGAAATGGGTGGCGAATGGTTAAGCTTACCTGTTAAAAAAGTGGGCGAATATTTAGAGATGAACAAACGCGGCGAAAAGCCAGCCATGGTTATTCAAGAGAAAAAACAAATCAAATCAGAAACGGCAGAATTAGAATTTAAAAACGATATGGGCATTGGTAGCCTTACCCGTTTAGACGAACGCGATAGAGGTAACAGAGGCGGCAATAGAAACAATAAAAACCGCAACAAAGGCAATGCAAGTTTCGGTTCGAACCAACAAAGACAAGGACCAAGGCCTAATACGAATCCGAACCAAGGAGCAGGAAACAATGCCCCACGTAATAACCCAAGCAATCCAAATCCACAGGGAACACAAGAGGCGCGTCCACCACAAAGCGGACCAAGGCCAGAAGGAAATGGCAATAACCAAAAACGTAGGCCTAACTTTAACAATAACAGAAATAACCCAAATAGAAATCAAAATCCTAAATGAAATTAAGGCATATAAATACCCATTTATTGGCTTTGAGCTGTCTTTTGTTTTTGCTTGTTTCTTGTGATAAAGCAAAACTCTTAGATGAGAATAAAGACATTCCTGGACAAACCTGGTATTATAAAAACAAATTGGCCTTTGATGTAAATATTGAAGACACCAATAAAACCTATAATGTATTTGTAAACTTAAGGGTTGCTAAAGATTATCCCTTTTGTAATTTCTTTGTGATGATTCACCAATTATCGCCAAGCAAATTGATAAGCAAAGAGCGCAAAGAACTTACGCTTATAGACGATAGAGGCTTTTGGTTAGGAAAAGGATTGGGAGATTTATTTGATTACCAAGTGCCTGTTTATCCGCAAATGCGTTTCAAGGAAAAAGGAATTTACCATTTTGAATTGGAACAAAATATGCGCGTAGATACCCTGCCTTATGTATATGCAGCAGGTATGCGCATTGAAGATTTTTCTTTAGCTACTAAGTAATTTTAGCTTATTTAAACCAACGATCTGCTATGCGAAGGGTGTAATTGCAGAAATCTGTAATACCTGCATTAAACATTTCATTTTGCATTAAATTACCTTCTTCATCAATCACTTCTTTGATAAAATGTGTTTCAAATATTTTAGGTGAAACCATAGATTCTGAATTGCTAAAACTAATAATTTTATTGACAATTTGCATCAAATGCAAGGCAGGTGCTTTACCTCCTTTGCCACTTGAAACACCTAAAAATGCAAAAACTTTATTGTTTAACAAATGCTGAAAAGGCTTGTTGGGCAGGTAATTGAGTAAGTTCAACAATTCTGGTGTGGTACTCCAATTGTACTCAGGTGAAAGTATAAAAACAATATGTGCCTCCTCCATGGATTGGAACAATTCTTTTTGAAAAATGCTCAAATCATTTGGGTTCATGCCGGCCTGACCAAGCATAGGTAAATCATACGTAACAAAATCTATGAGCTTCACTTGGTGGCTCGGTTCTATTAATTTCTTAAGTGCTTTTCCTGCGCGTACAGTATTGTTGTTTGGACGAGCCGAACCTGATAAAATGCAAATATTCATGAAGGATAAATTCTATTATGGATTGTATTTTTTGATATAACGGTACAGGTTAAAACCCGCTTCTTGCGATAATGTTTCCAATTCGCTTTCTAATTGTGGCAATTTAATATCGCGGGTTCGCATAGCCTTGATTAACAGCAATGCTTTTTGTGCAAGTAAATGAATCTTCTTTGCGCCTTTAACAGGCAAGGCAGCATGTTGTAAGATTCCATCTGCCAAAGCCACTATGCCTTCCTTTTGGGAGGCCACTGTTTTATAGACGGGTACTTCCCAATTTCCTTGTGCATTTTCATGCGACAATTGCACTAAGTTTTTTTGAAAAATATCGGCACCTGCCCTATCAGATTTGTTTAATACAAACACATCTGCAATTTCCATTACGCCACTTTTGATGGTTTGAATTTCGTCGCCAGCCTCTGGCACTAAAACCAAAACGGTGGTGTCTGCCAAGGCCGCAATTTCAACTTCACTTTGCCCTACTCCCACTGTTTCAATAATTACAATATCAAATTGTGCCGCACGCAATACATCACAAACTTCAAAAACCTTAGGCGCCAAACCACCAAGACTACCGCGGCTTGCCATGCTTCTGATAAACAAATTGGCGTTTAAAAAATGTTCGCTCATGCGCAAGCGATCGCCCATTAAAGAGCCTTGGTTAAAAGGAGAGCTTGGATCAATGGCCAATATGGCCACCTTTTTCCCCTGCTCCAACCAATGTCCGGCAAGTGCATTAATGAGGGTACTTTTTCCAGCACCGGGAGGACCCGTAACACCAATTATAGGTGTAGGAATAATATGCAATTCTTCCAATTGGTTTTCGTAACCAGGCACTTCATTCTCTACCCAAGAAATAAATCGGGCAAGGGCTTTGCGGTTTCCGGTTTGAACCAAGGAAGTAATTTCTTGCATAAAAAAATTAACAAGAAATCTTATTCACCCTATTGGCATGTCTGCCACCTTCGAAGGGCGTGCTTAAGAAGGTATGTACAATTTCTTGTGCCAATTCTAGTGAAATAAATCTTGCAGGCAAACAAACTACATTGGCATCGTTGTGGGTTCGGGCCAAAGCACTGATTTCATTTTCCCAACAGATGGCTGCTCTTACCCCTTGGTGCTTATTGGCTGTCATGGCCACACCATTTGCACTACCACAAATTAAGATACCCAATTCATTGCTCTTGTTTTCAACTGAAGTGGCCAATGGATGTGAGGTATCTGGGTAATCCATAGATGCGGTGCTATGCGTACCAAAATCTTCAAGGGTATAACCCTCTTGGGTCAATTTAGCCTTAATGGCTTCTTTGTATTCAAATCCTGCGTGATCGCAAGCTATTGCTATTTTCATGTCTCAAAATTAAGTGCTAAGAAGTAATAAAAAAAGCCTCAACCGAGATGGATGAGGCTTTTAAAAATAATTGGATTAAAAACTAGTTTTTAACCATGGTAATATTGGTAGTATAAACTATACCTTGATCTTCTACAACCATTTCTAATCTTAGAGATGTAGCGGTAAGTTCTTTTACATTGGCAATAGTGGTATCGCCATTGATAATGCGCAATTGTGCGTCATTGTTTAACAAAGCCCAAAATCCACCTGGTGCGCTATCTGGCTCTGCAGGGTCACATTTGCTGGCACCTGCTTTATCTGTAACAACGCCATTTGACATAAATTCTTCCAAATCGTCTTTTTGGCATGCAGGCATTGCCGCAAAAATGTCTAAAGATGGTGTTCCTGGAACAGTTTGAACAATTCCAATAATTCTCCAATCTTTACCTGTTAACAAAGAACTTCCACTTACTTTGGTAGCAGTAGTTTCAGATTTTTTGCAACCTACAAAAAGGATGCTTGAAAGGGCTAGGCCCATTGCTAAATATTTTATTGCTTTCATAATTGTATTAAAATTAGTTTAACGAATGTATTAAAAATTATATAGAAAGCAAATACCTCAAGGCATTAAGCATTGGCTTTCATTTTGTTCTTCTCTACTCCCCTGGCCACCAAAATACTTATTTCGTACAAGGCATACAAAGGCAAGGCCATCATAATCTGACTGGCCATATCTGGCGAAGGCGTAAGGATACCGGCCACAATCAAAATAACCACCAAGGCATAGCGGCGGTATTTAGCCATAAGGTTACTGCTTAATATGCCAAGTTTGGCCAAGAAATACACCAACATGGGCATTTCAAATATTAAACCACAGGCAAATGTTAGGGTAGTTAAAAAAGAAATATAAGATTCTAAATTAATTTCATTGCTTACCAATTCGCTTACTTTGTACGAACCCAAGAAGTTGATGGATAAAGGGGATAGCAAAAAATAACCAAATAAGATACCTATGAAAAATAACATGGAACTAAAGAAAACAAAACCACGTGCGTAGGTAATTTCTTTTTTGCTTAAAGCAGGTTTTATAAAGGCCCAAAATTGCCAAAGCACATAAGGAAATGCCAAGATAAATCCTGCCACAAAAGAGATAAATAAATGTTGGGTAAACTGCCCTGTGATATCAATATTGGAAAGCACAAAGCCCATTTCTTTCACACAATACGCATCTGTTCCAGTTAGCCAATAAGACAAATCGCACATTTGACGGTAGGTCCAAAAATCTAAGTGAACGGGACCAAATAAAATGGTATCAAATAACAAACTCTTATTAAAAAATACCACTACGGCCATGCCTAAAATTGCCACCGCAGATCGAATGATATGCTTTCTCAACTCATCAATATGATCGAAAAAGCCCATTTCCTTTTCTAGTTTGGGCGCCTCATTTTCAACCTGATCTAAAGCCATAATTTTGTTGTATTAACTTAGTTGTTCTTCCAAAGAATTTTCGAAGGTATGCAAGTAAGTGTTAATTGCACCAAACTCAATTCCGTTTACAGAAACAGTATTGTTTGCTACGGTTCCAATTTTTTCAAAAGCAATAAGTGATTGCATTGCTGCTTCAAACGCGGCTTCCGCGCCTTTTGCCACACTTACTACCACCCTGCCTTGCGCTTCACCAAATAAGAAAGCATCTCTTCGCATTGCTTTGCCTTTTTCAGAATCAATGGTAAAACCTAATTGGTTCGGGAAGGCACTTTCTAATAAACAAGTAAGCAAACCACCTTCACTAATATCGTGGGCGCTTTGGATTAAACCGCCATTGATGGCTGCAAGAACGGCTTTGTGCAAGATGTGTTCTTCATCCAAATTAAAGTAAGGCGCTGGCGAAAGGTTTACTTTTTTATAATGCGCCAAATAATGCGAACTCGCAATATCATTTTTGTTTTCACCTAACAAATAGATGCTATCGCCTTCATTTTTAAAATTAAGGGTCATGTGTTTTTTGCCCGAACCCAATAAACCTACCATACCAATAGTTGGCGTTGGGAATACGGCATTTTCATCACTGCTTTGGTTGTAAAAACTAACGTTACCGCCTGTTACAGGGGTATCAAATTTTATACAAGCTTCACCCAAGCCTTTGATAGCATATACAAATTGGTAGTACACTTCAGGATTGTATGGGTTTCCAAAGTTTAAGCAATTGGTAATAGCTGCAGGTTCTGCACCAGAACATACCAAGTTTCTTGCTGCTTCAGAAACGGCAATCATACCACCCACAAATGGGTTGGCGTATACAAAACGACTATTGCAATCAACCGTCATGGCAATAGATTTATCGGTGCCTTTAACTTTTACCACTGCCGCATCACTAGGTGCGTTGGTGGTTTGGTTAATGGTACCTACCATGCTATCGTAATGGTTATACACCCAACGTTTGCTGGCAATGTTTGGATGACCAATTAAATATTTGGCAATAGCAGGTGCTTCTTCAGCGCTGATATCTGCCACTTGGTTCATGTCAAACTTTTCAATTTCTTTAAAATATTTAGGCTCGGTGTATTCGCGGTGGTAAACAGGTGCACCACCACCCAATACCAAACTTTCACCAGGGATATCGGCACGTAATTCGCCATTCATGTAATATTGCACACGGGCAGTATCTGTAACTTCGCCAATAATGGCATAGGTTAAATCCCATTTGGCAAAGATTTTTTCAACCTCTGCTTCGTGGCCTTTTTTCACAATTACCAGCATGCGTTCTTGAGATTCTGAAAGCAGAATTTCCCAATCTTTCATACCTGCTTGGCGCATTGGTACTTTATCGAGCCAAACTTTCATCCCTGTTTTGCTCTTGGCACTCATTTCACTGGTTGAGCAGGTAATACCCGCTGCGCCCATGTCTTGCATGCCCACCACTGCATCGGTTTCTTCTAATAATTCAAGACTTGCTTCCAAGATTAATTTTTCCCAGAAAGGATCGCCTACTTGCACAGATGGCAAATCTTTGGCAGAATCTTCGGTAATATCTTTAGAGGCAAAAGCGGCACCATGGATACCGTCTTTACCTGTGGCCGAACCAAAAATATACACTGGATTTCCCAAACCTTCAGAGATGGCAGAAACGGTTTTTCCCACCTTGGCAATACCCACACTCATGGCGTTTACCAATGGGTTTATTTGATAGCAATCATCAAAGTATACTTCACCACCCACAGTAGGGATACCGAAGGCGTTACCGTAATTTCCAATTCCTTTTACCACGCCGCGCACCAACCATTTGGTACGTTCGTTTTCAATGTTACCAAAACGCAAAGAGTTTAACTGCGCAATTGGGCGTGCACCCATGGAAAAAATATCACGGTTAATTCCGCCCACACCAGTAGCTGCACCTTGGTAAGGCTCAATGGCGCTTGGGTGGTTATGACTTTCTATTTTAAAGCAACAAGCTAAACCATCGCCAATGTCTATTAAACCGGCATTTTCTTCCCCTGCTTTGGCCAACATTTTTTCGCCTTCTTTTGGAAGGGTTTTAAGCCAAACGATGGAGTTTTTATAAGAACAATGTTCGCTCCACATTACACTGTAAATACTCAGTTCAGTAAAATTGGGTATACGACCAAGGATTTCTATGATTTTTTCAAATTCTTCTTCACGCAATCCTAATTGCTTGGCTTGTTCTACAGTGGCTAAGGTGCCTATTGGTTGTGTCTCGCTCATGGTTGATTTTCGAAAGCGCAAATTTGCGCATTTGTGAGGGGAAAGCCAAAAAATGGGGAGAAATAAATGGAATCTTATTTTTTGGGGTAGAGCCCAATGAAATGGGCGATGCTCATGATTTTAGTTTTATTTAATTTGTTTAAAACCAAAAGATCCTTGTCGCCAGTCAGCAAATAATGGGCTTTCCCATCTATTGCTAGCGATAAAAGAAAATTATCCTTTTTATCACGAGATGCTTCAATTTTGGAAACAACGGCAACAAATTCGGCCCTCAAACGAATTTGTAGGATTAAAAAATCTAACTCTTCATTTGAAAAATACTTTTTCAATTTAGGCCTTTGTGCAACCTCAATAAACTCATCTAATAATTCTTGGCTAAAGAGCAACAAAATTGATCCATCAGAAAACAACCTATCCAAACGGCTAAAGTCTTTGGTCAATAAAAAACTTATCCAAAGATTGGTATCAATAATGACTCTAATTTTTCTTCGAGGCATACCTTTTGGCTCTAACAATTTCCATTTCTTGAGTTATTTCCTCATAGCTGGGTGGTGTTAAAGTTGCTTTTTTTCTCAACTTTTTTACAGTTTTCAAAAAATTATCGTCTGCTTGTTCGGTAATTGAAATTAAATTTAAATCAGCCAAATCTCTTAGCAGTTGGGTAGCTTTGGGGTTTAATATGTCAACTTGAAAAGTCATGATAGGCAAATATAGGCAAAATGAAAATAAAAATATGGGCTAAAGGAGGCAAAATTTTATTCTTCTATATTACTTGGCAAACTTGTGAGAACCATCGCAGCCGGGCATTTTCTTAGAGAGGCCGCAAACGCAATCATTCATACCTTTTCCCTTGAGGATACGCGGTGTAAATTTTTCAATACGTGCCTCCCTGGTTTTGCTTTGTTTTGGGTCAGAAAAAAACATGTTATACGCCCTTTGCCTTCCGGGGGTTAATGCTTCAAAGGCGCTTTTAAATGCAGGAAAATTTGC
>CANFHJ010000019.1 GCA_947446605.1 Bacteroidota bacterium
AACAAAAAACCCTTGAAAGTCTTAACTATCAAGGGTTTGTCTTTTGTTAATGTGATCCCGCTGGGACTCGAACCCAGGACCCCTACATTAAAAGTGTAATGCTCTACCAGCTGAGCTACGGAATCGTGTTACATTGTTACCTGTAACGGGGTGCAAATATATTAAACTCAGTTTATTTGACAAACCTTTTTTAAAATATTTCTTTCTGCCTCATTACATGCCTGAAAACCAAGAGAAATAAATTAGGCTTTTGCCTTAAATTTCATAGGCTCTCCGCAAATTTCAGCCAATTCTTCTACCGTTATCGCTTGGTCTAAATTGAAATTTCCAATCTTGGTTCGGCACAAACTGTCTAAATATGCCCCGTTATGGAGTAATTTTCCAAAATCTCTTGCCAATGACCTAATATAGGTTCCCTTGCTGCAACTGATCCTAAAACTTACCAAAGGCAATTGTATAGCTGTTACCTCAAATTCCGAAACCAATACCTTGCGGGAAGCCAATTGCACATCTGAACCTGCCCTGGCCATTTGGTAAGCTCTCACGCCATCTTTCTTAATTGCCGAAAACAAGGGCGGCACTTGGTCTAATTCGCCCGTTAATTGCTTTGCAGCGGCATAAATGGCAGCAGCAGTAATGCTTGAAATATCAAAACTTTGGTCTACCGCTGTTTCTTTATCAAAACTGGGTGTGGTAGCGCCTAAATAAAAAGCCCCTGTATACTCTTTGGGCATGCCCATATACTTTTCAATATTCTTGGTCTCTTTGCCTATGCAAACAATCAACAATCCTGTTGCCAATGGATCTAAGGTACCTGCATGCCCAACCTTTACCTTGCGCTTGCCTTCTGCCAATTTTCTACTTTGGCGCTTGAGCTTGCGCAATACCAAACGCTGAATTTTTTTAGTAACGTCAAAGCTAGTCCAGGTATAAGGTTTGTACACCCTTAATACAGTTCCGGTAGCTAAATCAAGAATATCCAAAGTGTATAATTTATAACATGTTGAGCTCGTAGCCCATGAAATGTAAGGCCAAAATAATTGAACCGATAATGATTCTGTAATAGCCAAACATTTTAAAACCATGCTTGCTCAAATAACCTATAAAGGCTTTAATAGCAATAAGCGCAACCACAAAGGCTACTAAATTACCAATTAACAATACTGATACATGTGAATCTGGACCATTAAAACCTCCAGTTTTATAAAACTTTAAAAGCTTATAAGCAGTGGCTGCAAACATAGTAGGCACTGCTAAAAAGAAAGAAAATTCTGCTGCTGCGGTACGACTCATTTTTTGGCTCAAACCGCCAATTATGGTAGCTGCAGAACGCGATACACCAGGAATCATTGAGATTACCTGAAAGAACCCAATCTTCAATGCTTTTGGATAGCTAATGGCTTCTTGTTCTTTTTCTGGTGTGTTAAATAGTTTGTCAATAAACAATAAAACAATGCCGCCCAACAATAAACTTATGGCTACTACCACTACATTTTCTAACAAGGCATCAATATAATCATTGAGCAAAAAGCCAATGATAGCAGCAGGCAAGAAGGCTACAAATAATTTATAATAAAAATCTAAGCTCTGAAAAAAGCGTTTCCAATACAAAACCACCACCGCTAAAATGGCCCCAAATTGAATAGCAACTGTAAACATTTTTACAAATTCACTCGATTGTATACCCATAATAGATGAGGCAATAATCATGTGGCCTGTAGAAGAAATAGGCAGGTATTCTGTAATCCCCTCAACAATGGCAAGGAGAATAGCTTGTATCATTTCCATAAGAAAATAGCCCTAATGCGGGTTTTATTGGTTAAAAAAATATGCCGACTAAAAACTAGTCTTTTGGCTTGCGCATGATGGCAACAATTTCTATAACGAAACCTACCAAAACCACAATTGGAGCCAAAGTTAATTTACGAAAATCAAAGATGTCTTCCGAACCAACCATTAAAGCAAATCCGGCAAAAATAACGGCAATGCCAATAATCATTAAGGTGTAGTTCTCTTTACCAAAAACATAATCCTTTGGTGCGTTTTCTACTTTCTTGGTGCTGATTTTTTCTTTACTCATGGGTGCAATATGCTATTTATCTGTTAATAATCCAACCCTTTTGGGCCTAATATTCAAAATGTTCAAAAATGCTTTTAATACAAATCTTCTAAACGTGCATAAAGGTATTTTCGTGTGCTCAAGAAACTGCTGCTAATACTAATTAACAAACCTATCCCTAACAAACTGGCATACATAATAAAAAGACTATTGCCATGGTCAAAAGTAGACCATTCTGGAATCCAAATTGGCAAGGCTTGGTTTAAACCGAACAATAACAACAAAGCTATAAACCAGCCCCAAATGCCATTCTTAATAGACTGCCATACAAATGGCTTGGTAATGAACCAATGGGTTGCCCCTACCAATTGCATGCTTTTTATAATAAAACGTTGGGCATATAAATTTAAACGAACGGTATTGTGAATTAATACTACTGCAATAATGCCAAATACAGAAGCCAATCCAAATAATATTAATCCGATTGTATTGATATTTTTCTGCGCCAAATCATAAGCACTGCGTTGGTAACTTACTTCACTTACCTTTGGCATACCTTTTAAATAGTTTTCTACCTGAACCAAAGATTCAACATTGTTGAAATCTTCTTTTACTTTTACCTGGAACGAACCCATTAATGGATTATAACCCAAGAAACTTACAAAATCTTGCCCTAACTCATTGCTGAAATCTGTTGCTGCTTGGGCCTTTGAGATGTATGACACATTCTTTAAGAATTCTTGTGTCTCAATTTTTTGCTGCATGTCCTTCACTTCAACATCGGTAATATCTTGGCTTAAGAATACATTTATTACCATGTTTTCTTTGAGATAAGTTTCCATGTGCTTGCTGCCCACAACTAAAAACCCAAATAATCCCAACATGAGCAATACCATTGAAATGCTTAATATGGAGGAGATATAACTAAATTTCTTTTTGCGCTTTACAGTTTGGTTCACAGCTTTTACTAATTAAGCAACAAATATGGAAAAGGATTTTTTGTGAAGCAAGGGTATTTAAACCACAACTTTGGAAAAGCATTGTTTGGCGTCTATTTTTGCAGACTATTTTTAGTATAAAAGGGTTCGAGAAAAATGATTAATTTCGGCCCACTTATTTAAACCACAGAATTTACAGGGATGAGCAGAGAATATAAACACACAGAGATTGAAGCCAAATGGCAAAAATATTGGGCAGAAAATAAAATTTATGCAGTAAATGAAAATACCAATTTGCCTAAATACTATGTGTTAGACATGTTTCCTTACCCTAGCGGAGAGGGCTTACACGTTGGCCATCCATTGGGTTATATTGCCAGCGATATTTTTAGTCGTTACAAGCGCCTGAAAGGTTACAATGTATTGCACCCAATGGGTTACGATGCCTTTGGTTTACCTGCAGAACAATATGCCATTCAAACGGGACAACACCCTGCTGTAACCACTACACAAAACATTAAACGCTACCGCGAACAATTAGATAAAATTGGTTTTAGCTTTGATTGGAGCAGGGAAATTAGAACCTCCGACCCTGCCTATTACAAATGGACGCAGTGGATTTTTATTCAATTGTTCAACAGTTGGTTTAACCCTATTGCTAAGAAGGCCGAACCTATTCAAACGCTGATTACCCTATTTGAAACAGAAGGTTTTAAAGGCAGCGACGACCATATTCTTACCGGTGGAATGGAATTTGATTTTCCTGCATTTACCAAAGAACAATGGTTGGCTTTTAGCGAAGAAGCCCAACAAAAAATCTTATTAGGTTTTAGATTGGCCTACCTTAGCGAGGCTTATGTAAACTGGTGTCCTGCCATGGGTACGGTTTTGAGCAATGATGAGGTTAAAGATGGCGTAAGTGAAAGAGGTGGCTTTCCCGTAGAAAGAAAATTAATGAACCAATGGAGCCTTCGCATCACCGCATATGCCGAGCGTTTGCTGCAAGATTTAGAAGGTTTAGATTGGACAGATAGTTTAAAAGAATCGCAAAGAAATTGGATCGGAAAGTCACAAGGTGCAAGCCTTAGTTTTAAAGTGCAAGACGAGCATTTTGATATTGAAGTTTTTACCACTCGTCCGGATACCGTTTTTGGCGTTAGCTTTTTGGCCATTGCACCAGAGCATGAAATGTTGGAACAATTGGTTACGCCAGAACGCCAGGAAGATGTAATGGATTATGTGGAGATGGCGCGCAACAGAAGTGAACGCGAACGTCAATCTGATGTAAAGCGTGTGAGTGGCGAATTTACTGGTGCTTATGCCATACACCCATTTACAGGAAAAGAAGTACCCATTTGGGTAGCAGACTATGTTTTGGGTGGTTATGGAACTGGCGCCGTAATGGGCGTTCCAGCGCATGATACCAGAGACCATGCTTTTGCCAAACATTTTACATTGCCTATTCTTCCTGTTATTGAAAATGGCACAACGCATAATTTCCAAGAGGCATCAATGGATGCCAAAGAAGGCAATTGCATTAACTCTTCTTTCTTAAATGGATTAGGCGTTAAGAAGGCCATGAAAAAAGCCATTCAAGAAATAGAAGAAAGAGGATTGGGTAAAGGTAAAACCAACTTTAGGTTGCGTGATGCCATTTTTGGTCGCCAGCGCTATTGGGGCGAACCAATACCTATTTTCTATAAAAACGGTATTCCATATCCGGTTGAAGAAAAAGATTTACCAATTATTTTACCAGAGATTGATACCTTCCTTCCTACTGAAAATGGTGAACCCCCATTGGGTAGGGCCCAGAATTGGAAATACAAAGACCAATACGATTTTGAATTGTCTACCATGCCAGGATGGGCAGGTAGTAGCTGGTATTTCTTGCGTTATATGAACCCTGGCAATTCCGATAAAATGTTGAGCGATGAAGCCGCAAATTATTGGCAGCAGGTAGATTTATATTTGGGTGGTAGTGAACATGCCACAGGCCATTTATTGTATGTACGTTTTTGGACCAAATTCTTATACGATTTAGGCTTAATTCCTTGCAACGAACCAGCTAAGAAGTTGATTAACCAAGGGATGATACAAGGTAGAAGTAATTTTGTTTTTAGGGTAGATTGTTTTAAAGGCGACCAAAAAGAATTAAGTTTCTTTGCCTCAAAAAACTATATCGACGAGAAACAAAATATCAAAAACATTCCGCAATTATTTGAACAATTTAACCAACAAAACAACAAACATATTGGCTTAGATTTCTCTAAAATAAATGTGGTAAAGTTGAATGTAAATGTTGGCATTGTTGAAAATGATATCCTAGATACTGAAGCATTTAAACAATGGCGCGGCGATTATGCAAATGCATTGTTTGTATTAGAAGAAGGCAAATACCAATGCACATGGGAAGTAGAAAAAATGTCGAAATCTAAATACAATGTGGTTACACCAGATTTTATTGTTGCCCAATATGGTGCCGACACCTTGCGTTTGTATGAAATGTTTTTAGGACCTTTGGAACAAAGTAAACCATGGAACACACAAGGAATTGAAGGTGTTCAACGCTTCTTGAAAAAATTATGGCGCTTGTTTTTTGATGCCAACGGAGAATTGAGCCTCAGTGAAGATGAAGCAACTAAGGCAGAACTAAAAACCTTGCACAAAACCATTAGAAAAGTTGCAGAAGATATTGAGAATTTCTCTTTCAATACATCTGTAAGTACCTTTATGATTTGCGTGAATGAATTGGGTGAGTTAAAATGTAACAAGCACAGTGTTTTAAAAGAGTTAATGGTAGTGCTTTCTCCTTATGCACCGCATATTGCGGAAGAATTATGGGAAATTTTAGGCGAAACCGAAAGTGTGAGCAAGGCCAGTTACCCCTTATTTAATGAAGCTTATTTAATTGAAGACAGCTTCTCCTACCCAATTTCTATTAATGGTAAGCACCGAACCAATATTGAGTTTTCATTAGATGCTGATCAAAAAGCAATGGAAGAAACAGTATTAAAGGATGAGTTGATTGTTAAATGGCTCGAAGGAAAAGCACCTAAGAAAATAATTATTGTTAAAGGCAAAATTGTAAATATTGTAGCATAAGCAAAACACAAAATGGAAGATTATAAGGAAAAGAAATTTACAGCCAGAGCATTTGATATTACACTCAGAATGCTCTTGGTTTTTGGCCTTATCTTCTGGTGTTTTGAAATTATTTCGCCTTTTATAATGCCTGTTCTATGGGCGCTCATAATTGCCGTAGCAGTTAATCCGGTTCAAGAAATTTTTGAACAAAAACTAAAAATAAAATCTGCTTGGGCGGCAAGTATCATTACCGTTTTATTATTGTCAATGGTTTTGGTACCCGCCATAGCCTTTATTAATTCAGTAGTTCAGGTAATCATAGAATGGAAACGCGAATTTGAACAAGGTAATTTTACCCCTTTTGTAGTTCCTGAGTTTATAAAACAATTACCAATTATTGGAAACAAACTCAACGAATTACTCACCGAATTAACCAGTCATTTAGATTTATTTATTAATAAATACCAAAGTCAGGTAATTGATTTCTCTAAAGGTGCCGCCGAATTAATTATTGGTAGCAGCTTGGGTTTACTTAAAATTATTTTTGCCATTATTCTCGCTGGATTTTTCTTGGCCATGGGAAATAGAAACAATGTATCATCCGAAATTTCAAATAGAATTATTGGAGCCGATGGTCCTACCTATATCCATCTTTCGGTTCAAACCATTAGAAAAGTTGTAAAAGGAATTCTTGGCGTAGCTTTTATTCAGTCGCTATTGGCGGGTATTGGTTTTTACTTAGCCAACATTCCGCATGCCGCCATCTGGACGCTTATTTGTTTTGTTTTATCCATTGTACAAATAGGTCCGGTTCCAATTTTAATAGGCATAGTTATTTTTATGTTTGAAACCAACACCTTTATGTTTGCCAGCATTTGGACAATTTATTTTATTGGTGTAGCGCTACTCGACGGCATCTTAAAACCAATTTTATTAGGTAAAGGTGCACCAGTGCCCATGCTTGTAATATTTTTGGGTGTATTAGGTGGTTTTATGCTGTCTGGATTTTTTGGCTTATTTACGGGAGCCATTATTCTTTCTATAGGCTACAAGCTTTTTATGTATTGGTTAGAATCTGGCAAAAACCAAACACCAATAGAAAAAACAGACCTTTAAAAGAGGTAGCGCGCTTCCATTTTACCTGTATGGATAATTGGAATGATGCCAGATTTTCTGCCTTCGTAAGATATGTTTATTTGTAAATTCTGACCAATGCGTTGTTGCAAATTAACACTCCACAATTCATTTTGCCCTATACTCAATCCTTGTAACATATCATAAGCAAGTGGGCTGTTTACATTTCCTTTGAAATTAACTTGGTAATGGTTGTATTTAAAACTCAAAACACCAATTTTCACAAAGGAATAACGCAGCTCTGCTCCCATTTCCAAAACCTTACTGGCATCGCCGCCAAGCTCAACTAAATTGGCAGATTGCAGCCATTGCCCATCTATTCCTAAACGCCATTTTTGCAAATATTGGTAAGTAATTTTGGGCTTAATTTCTTGAAAAGTATACTGGTAATTATTCTGCGTAAAAAATTCTGATTGGTACAAGCGAGTTCCCCAATTGTAATTGGTATTGAAGGTCCAATTGGCATTTAAGGAATACCTGCCACCAGCATTATATTCGGTGCGGTTTCTGGCTTCAAAACCATTTGTTAAAAGCATTTTTGACTGCTGCTTATTAACGGTAAAATCTAAACCGTATTTGGGATTGTTTCTATTAAAAAACAAAGTGTTTCTAAATAAAGAACCTAAATTAATTAAGCTACTATCCTTTACATTTAACTTAAAAACCTGAGAAAATAAATCCTGCGTTCCTACACCAATTTTGCGTTCGAGACGCATGGCCGCTTGGTCGCTAAACTTATTCAAAAAACCCAAAACACCCGTCAATCTTCGGTTCGAAAAGGAATTAATAGAAAGTGTTTGACTAAACTGTGTACTGTTTACCCTTATCATAGTGGTGGTAGGCAAAAACACTTTGATATAATTTGCTAAGTTTTTATCTGCAAAAGAAGCCAATTGAAATTCATTTATTTGGGGCGAACCATCTTCGTTAAAATCCTTCCACACATATAATCCTTGACCAATGGGAACTTCTACAAATTGGAAATCGCGTTTCAACTCATTGCCCGAACCTAACTGAAAATATGAGTTTGCCGTTATAAACCTTTTGAAAAATCCATAATCATATTCTACCCTACTTAATAAAGTTTGCTCGGGCTTTAATTGCAGAAAAGCAGAATCCAATACTTGAAAATCGCGGAAAGAAATATCTAGGTTGAGCTTGTTAAAATTCTTTTGTAAATATCCCAAACTTGCTTTGGCTTCTTTGGCAAGTGTATGATTCAAAAAATCATTACCAACAGGCAATTGATCCAGTCGCGTGCGCAGGTTTAATTGATAGTTGAGGCCAATGGTATCTTTACTTTTAAAATAAACTTCACCTTGTTGGTAAGCAAAACTACCACTCAATAAACTGTCTTTTTGATTTTTAAAACTACTTTTTTCATTCACATAATTGGCCCCAATTTGAAGTAATTTAAATTCACGTAAATAATTAAATTGACCGTTTTGAATTTGACTTCCATAAGCAACTTGAAAGCTGTTTTGTTTTTGTTGCGCATTTAAAAATTCAAAATTTGTATTGAAGCTGTTTTTACCGTAGGCAAGTTTAGCTCCCAATTGGTGACGCAATCCAATGAAGCTTCCAAAGTTTTTATTGTAGTACCCTAATTGGTAATAGACAGAACCGATTTTTTTGTGCACGTAAGCCAAACGCCAATCTAGGATATGTTCTTGCGCGCCTGTATCTATAGATGAATTGTTTAATTGGCGGTTCCAAATACGGTTAAATTCAACATTTCTATAACGTTCTACATACCTAAATTGGGCATCTGTAAATTCATAATTTACATTGCTCTGAATACTTTGGTTGCTGTCTATGAAGCGAAATTTATTTTTACTTTCAAGTTTCAATGCATAGCCTGCATCATTGGCTTTATCCAATTCGCTAAATAAATTTTTATTGAAATCACTGCGCGCCAGCTCAATATTTACAGTATGATTTGCAGCAATTCTATATTGTGACCCAACACTAAATAATTGTTTTCTATTGGGAGCCACCAATAAAACATAAGGGTCAAAATCACCTTGTGGCACGCCAGCAATGGGACTTACCCAATTAAAAACCCTGCCATTTGAACTGCTTGCACCTTGTACATAATTACCTTGATGAGTGCCCACATAAGAAAACCTCACCTCATAAAAAACAGAATCCGATAAAGGGTCGATGGTATGCACATAAACACCTGCAACACCAAGAGAATCAATTTTACGGTAAAGAATTTTCTTAGGGTTAAAAGGTAGCACACGAACTTCACTCAAAACTTTAGCATCCTGCAACCTGTTGCCCACTTGTGATAAAAGCAATTTGTTACTGTCGGATAAACTTTGCTGAAAAGATTGATTTTTATTATCCTGCTCAGAAAAATAATTCATATAAACAGAAGTTTTTTTAGTATCCCAACGGGTATTAAACCCAAGCAAGGTTCGGGCGTAATTTCTATCTGAATATTGAAATTCCACAATGATTCTAGAATACTGTGTAATAAGGCGCTTGGGCATAAATACAATTTCACCACTGTTGTAATCTATGGTATAGTCATTTTGCTCACCACGTGTTAATTTTTCACCATCTAGGTAAACTACTTCTGTGCCTGAAATAAGCACAATAAATACTTCTCCATTAGGGCCACTAAGCCTATATGGACCTTGGTTCCCCTCCAAACCATTAATGGTATTTCTAACAAACCTACCCCGTGATATAGCAGCTTGAGCGCCAACTTGCAAGGTTTGTTTAGGCCTCAAATCAAATTGTGTTTGCGCCAAAAGGCCACGCGATTTTTTATAGTAATTTAAAAAGTAGGAACCTTCAGGTTTGGCCATTAAATAATCGCCCACCACCAATTTATTTTTCTGTTTGCTAAATTGTACAAACACCTGATCAAAATCTTGCAATTCTTGCGTGTTTCCTTCCGGCTGTATGGGATTATTATCGTCGCTAATGGCGGCTAAAACATCCACATCATTGTTTATTCTACCAGCCAACTGTAAGTTAAGATTGGCATTTACCATGGTATTTTGGCTATTTCCTATACTTAATCCACGCATCAAACTACCCGTACTTATCAGCCCTTCATTTTTAATAATTGGGTCGAACCCACTCCGAGTCGTTTGTAATTGAAATGGATTTTGTTTGACAATAAACTCTGGCTGAACTATACTTAAATCTTTGTGTTTGAAAGTTTGTTTTAAAGGAAATTGAATAGGCAAATAAGCTATATTCACCCAGGTTCCTTTGGGGATTCTTAAATTAATAAATGCTCCAGCCTTATAATTTATGCGGTAATCAATTCCTTCTGTATAGGATAAAACAGTAACACTCCCCTTTACAATTAATAAAGTATCGAGTTGGAAGGAATCCTTTTGAATAACAATGCTGCGCGTAGGCCATATGCTTTGGTTCTGGGCATACAGACTAAAAGAAAATAATAAGCTTATAATTAATAAAAAGCGGACTCTCATTCCACTTCACTTAACGGTAGTTTAACTGTAAAAGTTGTTCCAATTCCCAAACTACTAACAAATGAAATGCTACCGCCGCCGCTTTCAACCATGCTTTTAACAATAGGTAAACCCAATCCCATTCCAATTACTTTTGTGCTAAAATAGGGCATAAAAATCTTAGCAGCTTGCTCCTCAGAAATACCAGAACCATTGTCTTCCACTTCAATTACCAAACTATCTTCCTGCATTTTTACCCGCACTTGCACTAATCCAACGCCATCGTCTGGTATGGCCTGACAGGCATTTTTAATTAAATTAGTAAGGGTTCTATTGAGGTAGCCGGCATCAAACCAAACCTCTATACTTGCATCGCAGGTGATTTTCAATTCTCCCTCAAAAGTTTGTTCCTGCAAGTGAATAATTTGCTCCAAAACATCATGCACAAGAATGGTTTCATAACGAGGTGCAGGCATTTTTGCAAAACTGCTAAATTCTGTTGCCAAATCACTTAAGGTATCTATTTGGGTAATGAGGGTTTTTGTAACCTTACTAAAAGTCTCCGGTAATTTTGGCGACTGGTCTTTCCAAGCGCGCTCTAAATGCTGCACACTAAGTTTCATTGGCGTCAATGGATTTTTAATTTCATGTGCAATTTGCCTGGCAATATCACGCCAAGCCCCCTCACGCTCGCTTTTTGCAAGCTTCTCGGCACTTTCTTCCAATTGGTCAATCATCAAATTGTATTGCTTTACCAGCTCCCCAATTTCATCTTTTCTATTCCATTGAATGGGTTCATTCTTTTGTCCAAATTGCGTAACAGCCATTTGTTTTTGGATCAACATTAAAGGATATGAAATATTTCTTGAAACAAACCAAGCTATGATTCCAATTACCAAAAACACGAGGGCGTATAAGTTAATAAAACCAACAATGATGGAAGAAATTTCTGCATTTAAATCTGAGCTTTGGTAAAAATTAGGCAATTGCACATAACCCAATAAGCTCCTGCTTTTTCCAAAAACTGGCACATAAGCACCACTGTATTGAAATGTGGCAATAGCTTCATTTTGCACAAATTGAGATTCACGCAAGTTGTTCAAATGGTAGAATGCCGTTGCATTCATAATTGGCGCCAAAATACCATCGTCATATACCTTTTTAATAGTAGAGGTTAGCAATTCCCCTTGTGGATTAAAAAAGCTAATATCTGTATTGTAAAACTCTGCAATTTGATTGATACTGGCTTCTGCATCGGTTTGTTTGTTGGCAAAATTGATGTCCTGACTTTCATTCTCTATGGCACTGGCAACATTCCTAATCTTCTTCACCAATTTCTCATTTTGCTTCAATGAATTTTGATTACTTATAAAATTAATGGTAAAATAAGCCGTAGCACCTAAAGTGATGAACACAATTAAAACGATGCCCAACTGAATACGTGTTCTGATAAGGGTTAAATCACTGTCCTTAATTAAAAGAAAATTATTGATATGCTTCTGAATCCATAACCAAACAGGATGTTTATTATACCTGTGATGCTGCACCCATTGGTTGTTAAACAAAAAATGAAGCGCTATAAATCCTATAAGAATGAGTGTAAAAAAGGTAAACGACAAAGAAAACAAGCCTAATGGTTCGTACCAAGAAGCCGCCTTTCTGCTTACTACAACAAACAACTGATCACTTTCTTTAAAGAGTAAGTGATTGTAGCCATTTTCATCAAAACTTTTACTCTTTCCTTTAAAATCATCCCAAGTATAGGTGGTTCTATAAGCATAATCGCCGCTTTGGTTGAGCAAGCGCATATCGCGGTAAATTGCGTAGGAGTATACATAATGGCGGTTATAATTATTCCTAAAGCCATCAATCAATAATTCATCAAAACGGTTTTCATCTTGCAATAATTTAGGTTGTAGGTGTACAAAGAAATAGCCAATAATTTTGCCTTTGTCGCGTAAAATAAATTTACCCAAATACCCTTTTAAATAGGCATTGTTTTTAAGGAACCTAAAGTTCTTATTAATGGTAGTTGATCCTAAATTAGTATAAATATAATCTACCTGTGCATAGGAGAAAACATTCCTGGCCTGGTAATGGTTTAAATTTGCATTGAAATCGTAAATAGAGATATCATACTTACCTAAATAACCAGAAAAATAGAGTTGCCTTAGCCTTTTTGCCAATTGCGATTTTAAGGCAATAGGGTTGGCATAATAGGCCTTTAATATTTTGCTATTAGCAACTTTCTCTTCTACATCTTGCAGGAAATATTCGGCATTTACATCATTTTGAGAAACCAATTTAGATGCATACAAAATTCTGCTATTTTCTTCTTCAACATTGCTGTAATAATAAATACTCAAAGAGGTAAAAATGCTCAACATAACTACCAAAACAAAATACTGTTGAAACCTGTTTAACTTCTCCTTAAACCAATGGCGATAGGCCAAGAAGCAAAATATCATGAGGCTACTTGCCACTGAATAGGAGGCCTTGCGTTCAAACAAATAAATTACCAAATAGGGATGAATAAAATAAAATACAATCCCCAACACAAAGAATTTCTCATAAAAACTCAATTCAGTTTTTTGCAGGTAATGGTACAAACGCATCACCATTTGCCAGGTAAGGAGCAAGAGCATAAAGGCCAAAAACAAACCTAAAAAGGTGTATAGGTTAATACCATAAATATTCTTTATGTCAAATGAAATTTGCGAATCAAACACCAAACTTTTAATGCTATCAAATGATCCATCTGCCAACAAAATGGTGAGCAAAGCTGTAAATCCAAAACTCAAGAAATGCGCTCGCTTATGTTTAAACTCACCCGGAACAGCATCCTTAATAAGCAGCAAAAACCACAACAAAACACCTACTGCAACAAGGAAATCGCCCAGAGAAGGGTTGTACAAAGAGGAAGCATAAATATCTGCGCTAAACAGTTTCTGGGAATAAACAAAAACAGGCAATTTGTATTTTAGAAATAACCAACGTGCAGCTTGAGTTAGCACTAAAAAAACAAGACTCCCAAAATAAAAGTATTTGTGCACCAATTCCCTGCACACCAAATGAAACAACCAAGCAATTACTAAGAAGGTAGTTAAAATTAATAAGCGCAACCAATATGGCGTAAGCTTAGGAAATCCATAAACTTGGATCGAAAAAAGATATTTCCCCTTGCGATCAAACATGTCCAGAAACCCTTTAATGGGAGAAGGACTAAACAAGGCCGAACCCAAAAACTGCAAATCTGGATTGATGTGATTTTGGATGTATTGGTTTTGGAAAAGGTAATTTGTTTTCAACTGATAAAACAAAGCAATCTTGTAGGTGCCTTTCTCTAAATACGACACTAAATAGGCGCCATTATTGGTATTTAAGTATACAAAACCATCTTTTAGTGCTGGTAAATATTTTACAGAATTAATGGTATTGTCGGTCCACAATTGCAGCGTATCATTATTATACAAATGCACAATAAAATGCTCTCTGTTGGCCACCTCAATAATATCCATCCAATTGCGACCAATACGACTCGTATCCCTCAATAATTGGTAAATAAGGTCTTTGCTTTCTGCTTCTTTGTCTAAAACAACTTGTTGTATTTTCTCGTAATTATTGCGCTCTTGTTGCTCCGCATTTTGAAGGATACCAATTTCTGTACCCAAGAGCAAAACCAGCAAAACCAAGCCAATGGTCAACCAGAGAAGATATTTTAATGTTTTGTTCAAAAATTTCTGTTATGCCATTTAATAAATTAACAACCCAATTAATACCAAGTATTTTTTTCTAAATACGAAGTTACATAATCATGAATACCTTCTTCCAAAGACCTAAATCCATGCGCATAACCAATAGCATTTAACTTATCCATATTGGCCTCGGTAAAGTATTGGTAGGTTTCTCTAATATCTTCTGGAATGGGAACATAATTAATTTTGGGTTCTAAATGTAAGGCACTGAAAATGCCATTTGCAAGGTCGTTCCATGTTCTCGCTTGGCCCGAACCTAAATTATAGATCCCACTATTTTTGCGGTGATGCATCAAGAATAGGCATACCTCACATAGGTCTTTTACATAAATAAAATCGCGCTTTTGTTCTCCGTCTTTAAAGGCTGGTCGGTGACTTTGAAACAACTTAACGCCACCTGTTTCTTTTATTTGGTTATAGGCATGAAACACCACACTGGCCATTCTTCCTTTGTGAAATTCATTTGGACCATACACATTGAAGAACTTTAAGCCTGCCCAAAAATAGGGCTGTTTTTCTTGTTGCAAAACCCATTTATCAAAATCATTTTTAGATCTTCCATAGGGATTCATGGGCTTCAAATTATCTAGGCCACTTTCAATATCATCGTAACCAAACTCCCCTTCTCCGTATGTTGCAGCGCTTGAGGCATAAACCAAAGGAATACCTTCTGCCACACAATATTGAAATAAAGTTTTGCTGAAATCTAAATTTAATTCTTTGAAAATGGCCTCGTCTTTTTCGGTAGTATCGGTGCGGGCGCCAATATGAAATACAAATTGTACCTCATGGCTGTTTTTGGCCATCCACTCAAAAAACACGCTGCGTGCTACTTTTTCTTGGTAGGTCTTTCCAAGCAAGTTTTTCTCCCTGCCCGGAACGGCGCCAAAATCATCTACTAAAATAAGGTCGTTAAAATTATCGGCATTCAGCCGGGCTACCAAACAACTGCCAATAAAACCCTCTGCTCCCGTTACAATAATCATAGCTTATCAATAAACAACGAAAGTAAGGAGATTTTGTTAGCTTGGCAAGAAGCCAAAAGAAGCTTATTCGCCGAAGTATTCTACGAAATTGTTTTCCGTTTCAATTAGCTTAAGGCTATGCAGTTGGCCATTCTCAATTTGTGGTGCCAAAATATCCCAAACGCTTACCACAATATTTTCAATAGAAGGCATCATTCCTTTTAAGAATGGGACGTCTTCATTCAAATTTTTATGGTCTAATTGCTCGGTTACAGAGTCTTTTATAATTTGTTTCAGTTTCTTCAAATCCATTACCATCCCAGTTTCCGGGTTGGCAATACCTTTAATGGTAACAAATAATTCAAAATTATGACCGTGGTAATACTTGTTGGAACATTTCCCAAAAAAGGCTTCATTTTCCTCCAATGTCCAATTGTTGTTGTACAATTTATGTGCAGCATTGAAGCGTTCCCTACGGGTAATGTATACTATTTTCTGTTTTTCAGCCATGTAGCGCATTAAAAAATCGCCCGCGAATATAGTAATTATTGCCTTTTTTCAATAATTAGTTTTAATCGGTTCGAACCTAAACCGAGAAGTTAACCAGTGAAACTAGCCCAAACCAGCACTTCCTTTATTCTTCTGTGGGATTATTTTGCAAATAAATAATACGGTTTTCAACCACCGGCTTCGATTTGTTTTGCTGTTCTTGTTTGATGGCCATTTCCAATGCCACATTTAAATCGTAACCCAAAATTAAAATAAAGGTATTGATGTAAATGAGCATCATAATTACAATAAGTACGCCAATGGAACCATATATCTTATTATATGAATTAAAATGGTTTACATATTGGGAAAATATATAGGTAGTTAGCAAAATAACAACTGTACTAAACACCGCGCCAGTGCTCATAAAATAACGTTTCTTTTGTTTGGCTGGAGCATAATAATAAATGGCCCCAACTATACCCATCACAATAAAACCTACTACCAAAATATTGAAGCCAGCAATGAGTGTTGGAATGGTTGCACTTGGAAAATACTTCACCTTTTCGAGGTAGGAAATTAATATAGTACCAGTGGTAACCATTAATACCGAAACCAATATCAAAACAATGCTAAAAAAAGCCAGGCCAATGGCCACCAAACGCTGTTTCCAAAATGGACGGGTTTCGGTAATTTGACTGTATTTGTTTAACAAGCTCATGAGCGAATGAAACCCATTGGTAGAAAAGTAAAGTGCAGAAATAAATCCCAATGACAATAAGCTGCCACGTTGGTTTTTAAGAATATCGTCTAAAGTTTCTCTGATGGTTTCGTAAACATTTGGCGGTATGGCTTCAGCAATAAAAAACAAAATCTCATCGGGGGTATATTTTAAGGGCAAATAGGCAATGAGTGTAAAGAAAAATATAACTGTTGGAAACAAGGCTAAGAAGAAGGTAAACGAAAGCGCAGAGGCCCTCAAATTAATTTCGCTTTTTCCAATATTGCGCACAAAGAAATCCAAAACGGCATAAACCGAAACGTCTTTATTGCCGGGCATGCTCATTTTAGCCGTTTTTTTAAACAGCCATTTAAGTGGACGCATTATAAATTTATTTTGCCAATTCATGCCAGCGATACAAATCTACTTTAAACTAGGAATTAAAATAAGGTAATAATGTTTCTGTTAAAATAGCCGGACTTTTGCATGGGCGTTGGGTTTTCATATCAATATTTACCAGGGTAACCTCGCCTTGGTTCAGCAATACACCCGCTTCATTATAAACCTCATGGTAAAATTGCAAACGCAAGCTCGGCAATTCACGAATTTCAGTTTTGATGGTCAATAAATCATCGTAGCGGGCGGGCTTTAAGTATTTACATTGTAAGTTTAAAACAGGCATCATAATGCCATTTTCTTCAAACATTTTATAGCTTAAGCCCATTTGGCGCAAGGCTTCTACCCTTGCCACTTCATAATAAGCTGCGTAATTTCCATAATACACATAACCCATTTGATCGGTTTCTGCATATCGAACGCGGATATTGGTTTCGGATTTAAACATAATTTATTTTAGGGCCATAGCGGCAATGCTCAAACCAATACTTAAGCTAGAGGTTGCGGCAGGTGAAGGGGCATTAAGGATATGAATGGCATGTTGCTCTTCAATAATTTTAAAATCATCTAACAATCCACCAAATTTATCACAAGCTTGCGCTCTCACTCCGGCTTCTGCAGGAATTAAATCGTCTTCTTGGATACTAGGAATTAGTTTTTGAAGTGCTTTGGTAAAGGCTGCTTTAGAGAATGAACGGTAAAACTCTCCCAAACCAGTTTTCCAATATTTGCCCATTACCTTTCTAAATCCAGGCCAAGCAAGTGATTCAAACATTTCTTGCAAATCTATATCAGACATGGTATAGCCTTCACGTTTAAAGGCAAATACTGCGTTTGGACCCGCTTCTACGCCACCGTCGATCATACGTGTGAAATGCACACCCAAGAAAGGGAAATTAGGATCGGGAACAGGGTATATTAAATGATTAACCAAATTACGTTTTTCTGGTTTGAGCATATAATACTCCCCTCTAAAGGGAATAATGCGCGTATCAATTGATTTTTGGGTAAATGCAGCAACTTTATCAGAATACAAGCCTGCACAATTGATATACATATTGGTTTCAAAAATCCTTTGCGCGGTTATTATGCTTGCCTTTTCAACACTCATTTGAATATTTTCAACCTTATGGCCCGTGTATATTTCACCGCCCATTTCTTGCACCAATTCAGCTAATTTTTCGCATACAGCAGTATAATCAATAATACCCGTATAAGGAACTTTCATGCCTTTTACCACACGCAGGTTTGGTTCAATGGCCAAGGCTTCGTCATGACTTACCATGGCAATTTTATCCAAGCCATTTTCTAGTCCACGTTGGTAGAGTTTTTCCAATTCAGGTATTTCTGCTTCCGAGGTTGCTACAACCAGTTTACCACATAATTCGTATGGAATTTGGTAGGTATCACAAAATTCTAACAACATTTGATAGCCTTGAATACAATTTTTAGCCTTGAGGCTACCTGGTTTATAATAAAGTCCGCTATGAATTACACCACTGTTATGGCCTGTTTGATGGGCAGCTACGGCGTTTTCCTTTTCAAGAATTGCGAGTTTTAAGCCTGGTTTGGTTTTGAGCATTTGGTAAGCGGTGGCCAAACCAACAATACCGCCACCAATAATTACATATTGATATTTCATGTAATAAAATTTTGAGCCACGAAGATACAAGAGAATTCAAAAACTACTAAATAAATGCGTGCTTGTATAGAATGATTGTACTAAACACTAAATCAAAATTTCAAATGAAACATTCCATATTTTTTTGTAATCCTCTCCAAAACGAATTACATTTTCAGATTTAATTGTTTAAATTTGAATATAATATATTTGTGAAATGACAACAATTGCCGAAAGAAAGAAAATCGCAGAATGGGTTTTAAAAACTAAGGATGAGGCCTTATTAGAGCAAATAAAGGGCATAGCTTTTACAAAAGTAAAAGCCATCAATAATTATATTGAACAATACAATAAAGAAATAGATCAAGCTATTGAGAGGGTAAATAATGGCATGTATAAAACGCAAGCAGAAGTAGAAGTCTTCTTGAACGAATGGGAAAGCAAATAAGACAAATAAAGTGGGATAGTTTTGCTCTAAATAGCTTTTTAAATATTTTAGAATTTATAAAGTTAGATTCTCCCTCAAATGCGAAAACAAATAAAAATCGTATTTTAAATCTTGTTAGTGACATCCCTAAAAATCCTGAGATATATAGAATTGATGAACTTAAAAAGGAAAATGATGGCAGTTTTAGAGTCCTCAATAAAGATAGTATAAGAATTTCATATAAAATTGAAGATTCAGCTATTATAATAGCCCGCATAGTTCATTCTAGCCAAATGCCTAAAAATTATTAGAATCAATTTAGAAAGCTAATTCTTTGCAGCATAAGCGGCCAGTAGAGTCTTTCCAATATATTTCATTCTACTAGAAACCGTAAAAAAAGCCTTCAAATTGCTTTGAAGGCTTCTCAATTATTTTCAGCTGTGGAGGATAACGGAGTCGAACCGATGCGCGCTAGCCGCTGATTAATACATAAAAAAAGCCTTCAAATTGCTTTGAAGGCTTCTCAATTATTTTCAGCTGTGGAGGATAACGGAGTCGAACCGATGACCTTCCCGCAGGCTTGCGGGGCGCGCTAGCCGCTGAGCTAATCCGATTTATTTTGAATTAAAAATTCAAGATAACTGCGCCGTTTTTTCTTCTTTATTTCAGTCTCTCTATTAACGGCCTCTTTTCTTGAAATATAAGACTCTGAATACATAAGTTGCCAATCACTTGCTCCAAGGTTTTTCCTATAAATATGCTCTAACAAACGCTTCTGGACATCTTCAGTTTGCCCAATGTAATATTTGTCAATTGCTTTTGAATATAGTATATAAACACAAAACATTTTTCTGAAATTTTCTTTACTCCGAAATTAATTTATTTCAAAAAAAACGGAGCAAAATCCCTAGATAAAATTATTATATTATCTCGATTGTAGGATAACGGAGTCGAACCGATGCGCGCTAGCCGCTGATTAATACATAAAAAAAGCCTCCAAATTTCTTTGAAGGCTTCTAATTTATTTTCAGCTGTGGAGGATAACGGAGTCGAACCGATACCTTCCCGCAGGCTTGCGGGGCGCGCTAGTCAGCTGAGCATTAAAATAAAAAAAGCCTTCAAATTGCTTTGAAGGCTTCTCAATTATTTTCAGCTGTGGAGGATAACGGAGTCGAACCGATGACCTCTTGCATGCCATGCAAGCGCTCTAGCCAGCTGAGCTAATCCCCCGATTAAACCCAGCTTCGCTGCGTCTAATGAATGCTGTGAATGCTATTATGCTTGTGCAATTGGCTCAATTGAAACAAATGAACGATCATTTGCTTTCTTCTTGAATACCACTCTGCCATCTACCAATGCAAACAAAGTATGGTCTTTACCAATACCTACGTTTTCACCTGGATGATGTTTGGTTCCTCTTTGACGAACAATAATGTTACCTGCAATAGCAACTTGTCCACCAAATAATTTTACGCCTAAACGCTTACTATGAGATTCGCGACCATTTTTCGAACTACCGACCCCTTTTTTGTGTGCCATTTCTTATTTCTCCTGACAATTATGCGTTAATAGAATCAATTTTAATTTTTGTGAAAGATTGACGGTGACCGTTCAATTTTCTGTAACCTTTTCTGCGTTTTTTCTTGAATACGATAACTTTATCGCCTTTCAAGTGTGTAATCACAGTGGCACCAATTTTAGCACCAGCTACTGTTGGTAAACCAACTTTAATACTACCGTTGTCATTTACTAACAACACATTTTCGAGCTCAATGCTGGCGCCTTCTGGTTGTGCTAATCTGTGCACATAAACCGTTTGGTCTTTTTCAACTTTAAATTGTTGGCCAGCAATTTCAACTATTGCAAACATTTTTAATTAATTTTAAGGATTGCAAATATAGGAATTCTCCATTCAAATTCAATGGATTGGGTCGAAAATAATTGATTTTTCTATCTTCCCTTGCCTTGAACAACAGTTAACACCGTGTAAATCAGTATTCTAAAGTCTATTGCAATAGAACGATTTTCAATGTATAAAATATCAAATTTAAGGCGTTCCACCATTTCATCTACGTTCTCGGCATAGCCATATTTAACTTGTCCCCAACTGGTAATACCTGGCCTAACCCTATGCAAATGTTTGTAATGAGGAGCCTTAACCACAATTTGATCAATAAAAAACTTGCGCTCAGGCCTTGGACCAACTAGGCTCATCTCCCCTATCAATACATTAAAAAACTGCGGAAATTCATCAAACCTGTATTTCCTCAACCATTTTCCAACAGGCGTAATGCGTGCATCATTTCTGCTAGATAGCATTGGTCCGGCAAGCTCTGAATCCTGCATCATGGTTCTAAATTTATAAATATGAAAAGGTTTGCCTTTGAACCCTAATCTAATTTGCCTATAAAATATTGGGCCTTTCGATCCCATTTTAACAGCTAGGGCAATTCCAATAAAAACGGGCAACATAATAAGTAAAAACAAAGCAGAAATACTCACATCTAAGGAGCGCTTTACAATCTTTTGCCATTGCGGCATGCTATCGTGGTTGATTTCAATTAAGGCAGCGCCAATTACATTGTTCATGCGCACCTGCCCACTCATCATGTCGTACAAATCTGGAATGATTTTGAGCACCACTTGTTGGTCTTCCAACACATTGGTAACATTATTAATATCGGCATGTTTGGAGCTTTCTACACCAATAATTACCTCTTCCACTTCATACAGCTGAATGAGTTCAGGCAAGCTTTTATAATGTCCCAAATTGGGCAAAATATCCTTTAAAATATGGTCATCTGCATCGCCATTCACAGATACAAAACCCTTAAAAATATTTCCTTGGGTTGAACCAACTTTAAGTAATTCTTGAACCAATTGAAGTGATTTTTGAGTATTGCCCACCACAATGGTATTGAAGCCTATTTTTTTTGAGCGCAAACCAGTTTTAATGAGAGAAGCTCCAAGCAACCTAAAGAAAATAGTGAAGCCAAAATTAAGTACAAATAGCGTTAAAAGGCTTTTGTAATAAGATTGGTATGATCGCACCTCATCATCTAATAAAAGGGCAAAAAACAAGAGGGTTACACCTATAACGGTAACTGTAAAGGTCTTAGAAATTTCGTTTATGCGCGATTTGCGCCAAACATCTTTGTAATGACCTGCTAAAAAATACAAGCCAATCCAATAAAGCGGTATAGCAAGTAAAGCAAGGTAAAAATTCTTGTCGAGTTCAACTGGAATCTGATACCCAAACTTATCCGATTCTATAAAATATTTACGGTACAAAAAGAACAAAGACCAGCTCAATCCGCCAGAAAAACCGTCGCATAACACAAAGAAAAAGGTATGTATGAGCCTGCGCTTAATCAAGGTAAACTACTTTAATATTATCTACCCAAGCCTCCGGATTTAGCAAATCACCTTTATTAAAACTTAAGAAAACCCGATATTGCATATTGGCGCCACGTTTGTTCATTTCTGGCTCTAAATCAAGGTATAATTTATTCCAACCCAATTTTGGATTAAGAATAAACATGGCAAACCTTGAAGTACTTAATTGTACATCAGTTGCATACAAACCAACAGTAATTGGGATATTTCCTTTGTAATCCATCTCTAGGTAAAATGGCGTAAACCTAGGCCAGTTGCTAAATACACGACTATATACTTCTAAAAAAGAACCAGCAACACCGCTATTTAATACCACTTTTCCGGAATTTTTACCTGGCATCCATGCGCCAGAAGAATTGTCTTTAATAATGGTATCACCAATTTGTTTGAAGGCTGGATTGTATTCAAAGGAAATGCCACTACCATCATAGTCTTCAATGAGCGGGAATACTGCATTTTCTACATAATTAAAAACGGTTTTAATTGTATCTACCACCCCTGCTTTGAGGTCGAAATCCTTTTCATAGTATTTAAACATTGGGTAGATGGCGCGTTGTTCTGCCATTCCATTGTATTTTATACCTGGTGAAATTCTAATATTTGTTTTGCCAATATTTTGAAGTGGGATAAGGGAATTAGCGGCTATGATACCGCGTGTTTCTCCATTACTGAATACATATAAATCTTCTGTTTTAGCTGAGGGATATCCTTGGGAACCATCACTTTTGGTGATGAGTTGGGCTGGATTTAGAAAAACATAAGATGGAATAATTACTTCCTTTTGCTTACAAGAAGAAATTAGCAGTAATAAACTTGAAAACAGAATTAAGGAAATGCCTTTGGCCATTGGTAATTATCAACGATTAAAAAGCAAAAGTATTATCTTTTATTGATATTTAATTTATCAATTATTTCGTGGGCCACCTCAAGGGTCTGGAAATTATCGTTATGTGTCCTTAAATTAAGGGAATGGTTGGAGATGGAATTGGCAAAAAACGACAATTCTCTTTTAATCATATCCGACACATTTTTAGATTTTGCCAAATTCAACTCATGCTCTGCTTGCGCAGGAATAGAAGAATTGAGCATAGAAATTTTAAAGTTATCTAAATTGAGGTTATAGGTTCTGTTTTTTTGAAAAAAGCGGATGGCATTTTTTTGTTCCGATTCAAAGTTTCCACAAACCATGTTTAATACACAACCATTATCGAATTCAATGCGGGCATTAATAAAATCTACATGTTGGTGATGCAAACAAGCACCTGTGGCTCTTACGCGTTTTACCTTTGCCTTAACCATATAAAACACCAATTCTAGCTCATTGAGCAGGAGATCAAAAACCATATTCTCCTGGCTATAGTTAATTACATTGGCATCAAAGCGCGAACTTTCAATATAAAACGGGTTGTCCAACAGGCGTTTTAATGTTTGGTAATTGGGATGAAATTTTTCGTGGTGAGAAACATACAATTGAATGTTTGCCTCATCTGCCAATTGATTGAGTTCTTTAGCTTCTTCAAGGTTTTCACTCAATACCTGCTTTACAAATACATGGCGACAATTTCTAATAGCACTAGATGCAAATTGGTAATGCGAACCTACAGGAGTTAAAATATCTACCGCGTCTACTTTTGAAATTAGCTCTTGGTAATTCTCGAATTTTGGAATGCCGTACTTTTCTTGAATAAGACTTGAGCTTACAGGATCATGGTCGTAGAAACCCACCAGCTTGAACTCTTGGAGTTCAATTAGCTTCTCAATATGCCGCTTACTGGTTTCGTTGGCGCCTACTATGCCAATATTTATCATGTTCCTGTTGGGTATAATTACGATACAAATGTATTGGGCACATATTAGATAAATGCGACATTGAACTATTAGATTTAAACACCTACCTATAAGCTTATCATCAAAAATATACACCCCTTCAAATTTGTAATTTTTAAAACATGAATGAAATCAAGGGAATGCCCTAATAATGCATAGAATCTCAAACAAATCATTTCAATTGTTGAGAAGTAAATATCGGTTCGAACCAACATTGTAAATATAAAATAGGTAATTGCAAGTTGATGCTTGAACAGGATACATATAAAGACAAAGGAGCCAGAAGACAATTGGTAAATGAGTTGAGAGAAAAGGGAATTATTGATGAAAAAGTACTAGATGCCATTCATAGAATTCCCCGTCACCAATTTATTCATAAAGACTTTAGGTCTCATGCCTATTTAGACAAAGCATTTCCCATTGGAGAGGGTCAAACCATTTCCCAGCCATATACAGTTGCCTTTCAAACACAATTGCTTCATATTGAAAAAGGAGATAAGATCCTAGAAATAGGTACCGGTTCTGGTTACCAAGCCGCAGTGCTAATTGAAATGGGCGCAGAACTTACAAGCATTGAACGCCAAGAAAAATTATACCATAAAACCAGTAAGCTTTTAAAAGCAATGCAATATGAAGCAGCGCTAATTTTAGGTGATGGTTCTAAAGGCTATGAAGCCAGTGGTCCTTACGACAAAATAATTGTAACCGCTGGGGCGCCAAGAGTTCCAGAAAGTTTGTTACAACAATTAAAAGTGGGCGGAATACTAATTATTCCTGTGGGTGATAGCAAGGTGCAAACCATGCACACAATCATAAAAAAGACAGATGGCAGCGTTGAAAATATTACCTTAAGCCAGTTTAGGTTTGTTCCCTTAATTGGGAACCAAGCTTGGTAAAGCTCAAATTAGTTTTCAACCGTTTTATGTGGGTTAAATTGCAACTCACTATCTAACAATTACTTACAAAAAATGCAGTCCATTTTAAAATACTATCAACAGAAATTTTAAGGGTAAGTACTTGATTTTTGAATCTTGTTTTCGGTTATATTTGATTTACCAAATAAAAATATTTGTTATGAAAAAAACATTACTTGTAGCAGCGTTCGCATTAGCAGGTTCTTTTGCCTACGCACAAAAACCAACAGCCGGAAACAAAACAGCTGAGGTTAACTTGAATTTCCAAACTGGTTCTTCAGCCATTAGTTATGATTTGCCTGCAGAATTACGTTTACGTTATTTCCTTTCAGACAATGCAGCCGTAAGAATTCGCTTTGGTATGGCTTCTGGTACCGAAAAATCTTCTGTAAGTAATGGTACTAATAGTGCCGACATTACCACTAAAACTGGTTTTGGTTTAACGCTTACTCCTGGTTATGAAATGCACTTTGAAGGAACAGACAAATTATCTCCTTATGTTGGTGCACAATTAGGTATTGCTTTAGGTGGCAAACAATCTGTTGAAGTTACCAATGCAAGTGTTGCAGCTCCTACTCAAGGAAACATCACTGTTGGTGATTCATACAGTTCAACAGCTGGTTCAGCATTTGGATTGAGCTTAGGCTTTATGATGGGTGCTGATTATTACATCACTGATGGTGTTTACTTAGGTGGTGAATTTGGTTTAAACTTATTTACCATGGCTTCAATTGGTGAAGGTACTACTACCACTAAAATTGGCGGACAATCTTTAGACGTTAAAGATCCAGCTTCTAGCGCAAGCCAATTATTTGGTGTTAGCACTGGTGGATTACGTTTAGGATTTGTATTCTAGTTACAACCTACTTTATAAAAAAATCCCGATTGGCTTACCAATCGGGATTTTTTTTTATTCTTCGCGGCGCATACTCCTTGCCACTTCACGTTCTTTAATAGTCTCTCGTTTATCAAAGGCCTTTTTACCTTGTCCAACTGCTATTTCTAATTTTATGAAGCCCCTCTCCGATTCAAACAATTGAACAGGAACAATTGCAAAACCTTTTTCGGCTGCTTTCACTTTTAATTTGGTGAGTTCACGTTTCTTAAGTAACAATTTGCGCAGGCGGAAAGGTTCGTGGTTAAAATGACTTCCCTGCTTGAAAGTTCCAATATTCATGCCCTTCACAAAGAGTTCTTCACCTTTAAAAAAGCAAAAAGCTTCTCCTATTCCTGCATTACCCAAACGAATAGATTTAACCTCAGTGCCACTTAGCATAAGACCAGCAGTTACCTTTTGAGTTAAGATAAACTCAAAACCTGCTTTTTTATTAACGATATGTATTGCCTTATTAGCTGCCATTTAATTTTACCTCCAAAAAGGCGCTGCAAATTTAAGCTTTCGGCTCGGATAAGCGACTAAATAAGTTTTCTAATTTTTCTTTTTTCAAAATTTTTTGTCCGGTTTGCCCTCTTGCAATCAAGCGATCCCCCACTTTTGCTTCAAAGGTACAAATGATTTCATGCCCATCTATCTGACTAATTTCGGCTTTGAAATTTACGATTGAATTTACCAAGGCAGGACTACAATGTTCTATATTTAAAAAGGTTCCAATTCCTTCCTCATCGGCATCTTTCATGGCAATTACAAATAACCTACAACACCATTCGGCATCTCTTCCTAAGGCAAAGGTGGCATAAACTGGATGCACATTGCCACTGTTAAAAGTAGCAGTATCATTTATACCAACTCTTACTTGATAAGTTTGCTGGTCGCCTATTTTATAAACTGATTTCATATTACCTCACAACCAATATAGGAATTTTTAATTTATGTCGAACCGCATCTACCGTTGAACCAAAGATAAGGTCTTTTAAACCCGCATGTCCGTGCGCACCCATTACCAATAATTGCGCGTTGGCATCCATTACCATTTTTGCAATGTTATTTGCCCTACTGCCATAACCCATTTGATAACTTACCATATAACCTGCGAGTTTCAAATCTGCAACATAAGTTTCCATCCATTTAATGTCTTGAAGCGTTTCAATATCCATTACATCTTCCCCATGCCTCATGGCAGCAGCAGATTCAACAATATGAATCAACAAATAAGAACACGCTTTATTACCCAAACTCAATGCATATTGAATACTGGCTTCATCGTGCGCACTAAAATCAACTGTAACTGCAATTTGCTTGAATGGTTTTACACTTTCTAATTGCAAATGTTTTATTGGTAAATGAGGTACAATGTGTTTTTCAGTGAGTTTATTAATAAGCGGATGGAAGCTTACATAAAACAATAAAAAAGCTGTAAATCCTAAAGCTACAAAAATTAACAACTTAAGCCAATATGCCGAAGCATAGGATGAGTCTAGGAAATTGCCTACTTCTTGTCCTAGCAATTTTATGTTTAACCCAACAATAACAATGGCGGCAGTCCAGGCAAGTATTTTAATCCAAAGTGAATTTTTAAACTTGCCCATGATGGTTTCACTATTGGTAAAATGTATCAAAGGAATTACCGCAAAACCTAATTGTAAACTTAAAATAACCTGACTAAAAATAAGCAATTCACCCAACTTTGCATCTCCAAAATAAAGGATGGTAAATACTGCAGGCACTACTGCTACTAGGCGTGTAATTAATCGGCGAACCCAAGGACTGATACGCAAATTGATATAGCCTTCCATCACAATTTGTCCGGCAAGTGTTCCTGTTATGGTTGAAGATTGGCCAGCTGCAATTAATGCAATAGCAAATAAAATGGGGGCCATATTGCCAAATAATCCTTGCAATAATTGATGCGCATTGCTAATATCTGCTACTTGGGTCAACCCATTGTTATAAAACGCAGCGGCGGCCAATACCAAAATTGCCGCGTTTACAAAAAAGGCCAAGTTTAGTGCAATGGCAGAGTCAAAGAAATTAAATTTAATTGCTTTTTTTATACCTTCATCATCGCGTTTTATTTTTCTGGTTTGAACCAATGACGAATGCAGGTATAGATTATGCGGCATAACCGTTGCACCAATAATACCTATAGCAATATACAAGGCATCGCCACTTAAATCTGAAGGAATAAAACCCTTTAATACACCTGCAACTTCAGGTTTAACAATTAGCATTTCTGCAAGAAAAGAAAGTCCAATGATGCTCACCAAACTCACAATAAATAATTCAATTTTCCGAATGCCTTTATTAATTAGAAATAGCAATAAGAAAGTATCTAAAACTGTAATGATAACACCATACAACAAGGGCAAATCAAACAACAAATTTAAACCAATGGCCATTCCAATAATTTCGGCCAAATCTGTTGCTGCAATGGCTATTTCGGCCAAAACGTAAAGAGAAATATTTACCCAATGTGGATATTGTTGGCGGCTTGCCTGCGCTAAATCCCAACCTTTTACAATACCCAATTTTGCTGCTAAACTTTGTAATAAAAGGGCAATCCAATTACTGGCTAGCAATATCCAAATAAGTTGGTATCCAAACCTGCTTCCTCCTGCAATATCTGTAGCCCAATTTCCTGGGTCCATATAACCAACACTTACCAAATAAGCAGGGCCAATAAAGGCCAAGAGCGTTCTAAACCAAGATTTATTTTGGCTCGCATCTATAGACCCATGTACTTCCGACAAAGATTTTTCTGATTGTTTGCCCATGCTACTAAATGAGTTTTTTAATTAAAATATTTTTTACTACCTCGTTGCTCAATTGTATTTTTTCTTTGCCATCTAGTATAGCTTTAACTGATAAATCAAAGCTACTTACTTCGTTAATGGCAATTGTTTTGCCCAAGGTTAATTTGTTTTTTTCCAGGTGTTGCAAAAACAGCGAACTGTGATTTACAACCCCGCTGATAATTCCTTTTTCTCCTTTTTGTAAAACGCTCAAGAGAATAAAATTACTTTCTTTGATTACACCGTTTCTGCCTGGAATTGGGTCGCCATGTGGATCGTGGGTAGGAAATCCCAAGAAGGCATCTAATTTTTCTACCAACTCATTGGATTGAATATGCTCTAACTGTTCGGCAATATCATGCACTGCATCCCAAGTAAAACCTAATTGGTTATGTAAAAAAGTTTCCCAAAGTCTGTGTTTACGCAAGGTTTCAATAGCAACTTTTTTGCCTTTTTCTGTGAGTTGTACCCCTTTATATTTTTCGTACGACAATAATTTTTTCTCCGATAATTTTTTCATCATATCGGTAACAGAAGCAGCTTTGGTATTTACACCATCTGCTATGGCATTGGTATTTATGAAAGTCCCCAATTGTATTTGGAGCTTATAAATTGTTTTCAGATAATTCTCTTCGGTGGTAGAATACATAGGTCAAATATACTAAATTTTTAGACTAGCCTAAAAATATTTTTATAATTAACTAAAAATGATTTTACCTGGTATTAGAGAATTTCTTATTTTTGAAATATGATGCTGAAAAAACTATTGACCTATTTAATGTTTTGGAAAAAAGAGGATGCAAATGCGCCTACTTCAACTAATTTAAAAATAATGCATGGCATCAACAGGATCAGTATTTACCTGTTTATTTTTGCATTGACAGTTATTATTTACCGCTTTGTAAAGGGTTTGTAGTCCAACAACCTGGTTAATTCTTGAACTCCTGCTGGTTTTTCTCCCAATCGGTATAAATGCCATTTTTGGGCTTTAGGTTGTTTGTGAAAATCCTAAACATATCTATTACCCACCATAGAAAGAGGCCTCCGAGGGTAATGGTTTGGAAAAACCCTGTCCAATAATATCCTAAATAATAACGGTGCAAGCCAACAAAACCGCCAATACAACACACCAAAATGGTAGCGGTTTGTGAGCGGTTATTAGGAGATGCATGGTAATCTGCACCATTTAGTGTGGGCATTTGGCGTTGAGGTGCAATAATATTTGAATTAATTGCTGCTTTCCCCGGACTGTCAATGGGTGCAATAGCCAAATTTCCTTTTCTAAAATTTATAGCAATAGTAGCATTGGGTATCAAAATTGGCAATGCCTCATCTTCCAAAGCTATACTAATTTCGCCAATTTCTTCCACATTTTTACTTGAAATAACTGCATTAGTTTGCTCTTTTATTTTTGGTTCAAGCGCATTTTTTTGAACATTTATTTTAGTAAAATTTGAATAGCGCGCACCGCTGCATGCCACCAAAAATAAACTTGAAAAGAATAGCAATAAACGTCCCATACCTAAATTAAAGGTACAAGATAAATTAATTGGCAGAAACTAAAATTTTTTCTTCTACAAACTGCTTGCAATAAGCTTTCACAAGGTTTTGGGTAGCTCTAAATTGCGCTAATATTTCATCTTCTGAACCCATTGCTTTGGCTGGATCGGGGAAATTTTCGTGCAAACGAATGGCCTTACCGGGTATGTATGGACAATTTTCGTTTGCATGGTCACAAACAGTAATAATATAATCAAATGGGATGTTTAAGTATTCATTTACATTATTTGAAGTATGCGATGAGATATCTATTCCATCCTCCTTCATTACCAAAACGGCGCGTGGGTTCAAACCATGTGTTTCTATTCCTGCGCTATAAATGGCAGCATTTCCATTTGAAAAAAATGCTAAATACCCATGTGCCATTTGACTTCTGCAGCTATTTCCAGTGCAAAGCACCAATATGTTTTTCTTTTCCATTAGGCTTTATTTTTATATTTCATTTTTAGCGCAACCTTTACCAAAGCAAGTAAAACGGGCACTTCCACCAATGGACCAACAACGCCGGCAAAGGCTTGTGAAGAATTTACACCAAACACACCAATAGCCACAGCAATGGCCAATTCAAAATTATTGCTCGATCCGGTGAGTGAAACTGTTACATTTTTATCGTAGGAAACACCCATTGCTTTTGCAATAAAAAATACGGCAAAAAACAAAATCAAAAAATACAAAACCAATGGAATGGCAACTTTAATTACATCAAAAGGTATACTTACAATCATTTCACCTTTTAGGCTAAACATTACCAAAATAGTAAACAATAAGGCCACCAATGTAATTGGAGAAATCATTGGTATGAACTTTTGGTTCAACCAATTTTCTCCTTTAAATTTTATCAAAAGTATTCTGCTCAAAAAGCCCGCAGCAAATGGAATTCCAAGATAAATACCAACAGTTTTGGCAATTTCAGCCATTGATATTTCAATCACCATATTTTCTATGCCGAACCAAGCTGGCATTACAGACAGCATGAACCAAGCATAAAAACTATACAGTAATATTTGCAATACACTGTTTAAAGCAACTAAGCCTGTGGCATATTCTCGGTTACCATCGGCCAATTCATTCCAAACCATAACCATGGCAATACATGGCGCAATACCAATAAGAATGAGTCCTGTGAAATAGGCTGGATTATCGCGCATGAAAATGATGGCCAAAAGAAACATCAACAAGGGGGCAATTATCCAATTGATAAGTACCGTAAACGATAACAATTTCAAGTCTTTGAATACTTGAGGTAATTCTGTGTATTTTACCTTTACAAAAGGTGGATACATCATTAATAATAAGCCAATGGCTAAAACCCAATTGGTGCTGCCATTGCTAAAATTTTCTCCATTTAATAAATTGGGAATACTTGGAAAAAAGTTACCAATTGCAACACCAATGAGCATGGCTAAAATTATCCATAAGGACAAATACTGGTCGAGGAATTTTAGTTTTTTAGTCATTTTTATTTTAATAATTAATTAGCAGCAATTTCCTCCAGGCGTGCAGCAAGCAGCAGGTTTTTCGGCATAAACAGTTACACTAAAAATTCCAATTTCCATGTTTCTATATTCCTCCATTTGCGCAGGAGAAAGGTAGGTTTCGAGAATATCTGTAGGAATAATTATTTCCTTTTCTTTCTGAACTTTGATGTTTACAAAACCAGCCTCCTCAATAAACTGCAAATAAGCTGTTTTTTGAATAGCACCAGAAACACAGCCAGCATACATTTCGGCAGTATCTTTTAAAGACAGCGGCAATTCACCTTTTAATACCACATCCGAAATACTGAAATGACCGCCTGGTTTCAATACCCTAAGAATATCGTTGATTACATTCTTCTTATTGGGCACTAAATTTAATACGCAATTACTCACAACTACATCTGCTCTATTGGCGGCTACTGGCATTTGTTCAATATCACCCTGGCGAAATTCAACATTATTGAAACCCAAGGTTTCTGCATTGTTACGCGCACGTTCAATCATTTCTGGCGTAAAATCTATTCCAATTACTTTACCACTTTCACCAACAAATTTTCGTGCAACAAAACAATCATTTCCAGCGCCACTTCCTAAATCTATAACCGTATCACCTTCTTTCATTAAGGCAAATTCTGTTGGCAAACCACATCCTAAACCCAGATCTGCATTGGGGGTATACCCCGCCAGGCTTGAATAATCCTCGCTCATTATATTGTAAACTTCAGTTGAGCAAGTACCACTTCCACAACATGAACTCATATTTGTTTCTTTGTCCTGCATGGCTATTTGAGCATACTTCTCTTTCACCATTTCTTTTAATTCTACTTCTGTTTTCATTTGATGTATTGTTTATTTTAACAACATTTTTCTTTGTTATTGGAAAGCATTATATCATGCATTGCTTCATTAAATAAACCAAGTACTTTGGCAAAATTTTCTTTATGAATACAATAGCATGATTTAACACCACTGATGGTTCCCTGCACCAAACCAGCCTTTTTTAATTCTTGTAAATGTTGCGATACCGTTGATTGTGCCAATGGCAAAACTTCTACAATTTGGCCACAGATACATTCCTCATGTTTTGCCAATTCTCTAATGATGGCAATACGCGCAGGATGACCCAAAACTTTAGCAAATTCTGATAATAAAATATCATCGGGATGAAAGAGCGATTTCTTATTTAATGCCATAATCAATTATATATCGCAAATATACGATAAAAGGAAAATAGCAAACAAGAGAATTCTTTATGATTTAATGAATATGATTGGCTGTCAACGCTTTTTGATACTTACGCGCATTGTTTTGGTGTTGCGCCAAATTACTTGCAAAATTGTGGTAGCCGCTAAAATCTGCTTTTGCACAAAAATAAATAAAGCGATGAGGCACAAAATTTAATACCGCATCAATTGCCTGAATAGAAGGACAACAAATTGGTCCTGGCGGCAAACCTGCATTTAAATAGGTATTATAAGGAGAAGCAATTTGCGTGTGTTGGAATAATACCCTGTGGATGGATGTGTCCCGCATAAAAAACAATACCGTTGGATCGGCCTGAAGTGGCATACCTAATTTTAACCTATTAAGGTAAACGCCCGCAATGATGGGCATCTCTTCATACTTGTTACTTTCCTTCTGCACAATTGAGGCTAGGGTACTTATTTGTTGTTGACTCAAACCTAATTTAACTGCTTTTTCTTTGCGTGCAGTATTCCAAAAAACTTCATATTCATGTTGCATGCGACCTA
>CANFHJ010000020.1 GCA_947446605.1 Bacteroidota bacterium
ATTCCTGCTTTTCTAAAAAGGGCTCTTATAACTGTATCTGAGCTTGCCAATGCACCTGTATGTGATGAAGCTGCTCTGCTGCCAGCTTCTGAATGGCCAGATTTAATAGCTGCAATTTTACATCCCTTTTGAATGAGGGAGCTGGCATGCTTTAGAAATTTGAAAGGATTGCGAATGCTTTCCAAGTAAAGTAATTTTACTTTAGCACTCTTTCCTTCTACATAATTTTTATCGAGATACTCTAGGAGCTCTTCTATGCCAGTTTGCGAGGCATTTCCTATAGAGTATACATTTGAGAATTTTAGTCCAGTTGACAAGGCCGCTTCCATAATAAATACAGCCGTTGCGCCAGAACTCGAAATGAGCTCGCAGCCATCGGTATGGTATTCTGGAATGGGGCTTGTAAAAACGCCCTTGTAATTCTGGTTGATAACACCCACACAATTTGGGCCAATTAAACAGGCATTTGCTTGTTCAATAAGTTCAACTAATTTTTTCTCGAGGGCTTTGCCTTTTTCGCCGGCTTCACCAAATCCTGCAGAGAAAATAATAAATGCTCTTGCACCTTTTCCAATCAATTCTTCCACAGCTATCAAACATGATTCAGCTGGTATAGAAAGAATAGCAAGGTCGATGGCAGGAAGTTCTGCCACCGTTCTTACTATTTGTGCACCCTTAATACTTGCTCCTTTTTGGTTTACGCCAAAGAGTTTTCCTTTATAAGCACCTTCAAGAAGGTTGGCAATTACTTTGCCACCTGGTTTGCTGGTATCTTCTGAGGCGCCTATAACGGCTATGCTTTCAGGTGATATGAGTTGTTTGTTAATCATAATTTTTCGAACCTAGCCTGGAAGAAACGCAGGTATTGTGGTTCGTAAACCATTTTCATTCCTGTTATTTTTTTTCTTCTTTCATATACCATGGCAGTAGATTCTGCAATAACATCCATGTGTGCTTGTGTGTAAACCCTTCTTGGTATTGTAAAACGAACCAATTCTAATTTAGGGTAATAATTTTGGCCGTTTGATTTTCTACCAGCGCTCACAATACCTCGTTCCATTGTTCTTACACCAGATTCAATATAAATTTCCGCAGCAAGTGTTTGTGCTGGGAATTCATCTTGTGTTAAGTGAGGTAAGAATTCTTTAGCATCCACAAAAATACCATGGCCACCAATTGGTTTAACAATAGGAATGCCATATTCAATCATTTTGTTTCCTAAATATTCTACTTGGCCCACACGTGCTTTTTGGTGGTAATCGTCAACACTTTCTCTAATACCAATGGCAATGGCTTCCATGTCTCTACCAGCAAGGCCGCCATAAGTTGGCATTCCTTCATACACCACCACTAAGTTTCTTGCTTTTTCGTAGGTGTCTAATTCGTTAGTAGCTAAAAATCCGCCAATGTTTACCAAGGCATCTTTTTTTGCACTCATGGTAGCACCATCTGTATTTGAGCAAATTTCTTTTACAATTTCTGCAATAGTTTTTTTGTCGTAGCCCTTTTCACGTTGCTGAATAAAGTAGGCATTTTCAGCCACACGGGTCATATCGTGAATAATGCGAATTTTATGTTTTTTGCAATAAGCACGCAACTCTTTTAAGTTAGCCATACTGATAGGCTGGCCACCGGCAAGGTTTACGTTGGTAGCAATACTCACATAAGGAATTTTTTCTGCACCATGTTTTTTAACAATGGCATCTAATTTTTTTAGGTCAACATTTCCTTTGAATGGATGCTTGTTTTTAGGGTCGTGGGCTTCATCAATAATGATATCTTCAAACTTACCACCCGCTAATTCTTGGTGAAGTCTGGTAGTGGTAAAATACATGTTGCCCGGTACAATATCACCTTTTTTAATTAAGATCTTTGAAAGAATATTTTCTGCGCCACGCCCTTGGTGAGTTGGAATTACGTATTTGTAGCCATAAATTTCTCTTACAGATTTTTCCATATTAAAGAAACTATTGCTACCTGCATAAGCTTCATCGCCCATAAACATACCGCTCCATTGGCGGTCGCTCATTGCGTTTGTACCACTGTCTGTAAGTAAATCTATATATACATCTTCCGATTTTAAAAGAAAGGTATTGAAACCTGCCTCTTTAATTGCTTTAACTCTTTGTTGTTTGGTTGTCATTTTTAGAAGTTCAACCATTTTCATTCTGTAGGGCTCTGCCCAAGAAACTTTTTTGTTACTTTTCATTACTTTATTATTTGAAAACTTTAAAATTTTAATTACTGTTTTGAACCAAGTATTGGTCGAGGTAAAGGTGAAGTGCCGTTTTCCAATGTGGCATAAAATTCAAATCGTTTTTCTTTAGCACCTCATTTTCTAATACGCTGTATTTTGGTCGTTGTGTTTTTGCAGGAAAATCTATACTCTTGGCAGCTGCCAGTTTTGCTGGTGTTTTGGCGTAATTAAAAATCTCTTGTGCAAATTCATACCAAGAGCAAGAACCTTCTGAAGTCATGTGTATAATTCCTGAAAGGTTTTTATTTAACAATTCAAACACGCAATTGGCAATACTTTCTGTAGAAGTTGGTGATACAATTTCATCATCCACTACTTTTAAATCGGCATTTTCACTGGCTTTTTTGAGCATCAATTGTACAAAGTTTAATCCGTTTTTGGCTCGGCACGGACTCTTGCCATAAATGGCCGAAACCCTTATGATGATTGCGTTTGGATTGATTAGCAATATGGCTTCTTCACCTTTTCTTTTTGAAATGCCATAGTTATTTAATGGATGGGCAGCATCCGTTTCTACATACGGTTCAGCTTTTACACCATCAAAAACATAATCGGTACTGAAATGGATAAAAGTGATGTTTCGTTCTTTGCAAATACCAGCAATTAAGGCAGGAGCTGTTGCATTAATGAGCATGGCTTTTTCCATGTCTGCTTCGCATTGGTCTACATGGTGAAAGGCAGCAGTATTTATAAATATATTCGGTTGGTATTCGTTAACTAACGCTATAATTTTTTTGCTATCGGCTAAGTCGGCATCTTGGTGTGTAAGGGCAATAATTTTAGAGCCACCGCTACTTAACACATCGTTTAGGTCCGATCCCAATTGCCCATTGGCACCAGTTATCATTATTGTTTTCATACTTATGCGATCAATGCTTTTTGTTCAACTAGTTTTTTGAATACTTCAATATTGTAGAACTTTTCATTAGTGAAGTCGCTGAACTGATCGAGGTGATCATATAAATCGCTGATAATATCCAGGTCATTTTGTTGTGCTTTATAGTTTAATAATTCAAATGCTTTGTCGGTACTTACCTTGTAATTTCTATAGTCTTGGCGGTTTTGGTCTTCAATCTGTACATCTATATTCATTTTGTTTTTTACAAATTCTACCACCGAATCTGCCAATTGCCCAACAGTAGTGTTAAAAGAACTGATATTAAAAACATGGCCTCCTTCTGCATTAAATTCAAGCGCTTTGTGATAAGCTTGGCAAAGATCATGGAGGCCAAGAATTGGGCGCCAAATGCGGTGGTTGCTCAAGGTTATTTTATGGTTTTGAACAGCATTTTTAAACATGGTATTCATAGCCAAATCGAGGCGCATACGCGGACTAAAACCACAAACAGTACCTTGACGAATGGAGATTACATTGAAATTTTCTTCGGCCAATGCCAATAAGCTTTTTTCACCTTGCAGTTTAGAAACACCATAAGGGTAATTGCAAATAGCAGGGTCTTCTTCTGTATAGGTTTTATTTAAAGTATAACCGTAAACCGAGCATGAGCAGGCATAAATAAGTTTTTTAACACCCGCTTCTCTGGCAATAAATCCCACATAAGCAGGCAAAGCAGTATTTAAAATAAAATTACTTTTTGGCGAAAATTCGGCCATTGGGTCGTTAGACAATCCCGCTAAAAAGATTACCGTATCAAATCCTTTGAGGTCTTCTTGTTTAAGGTCGAACAAGTCTGTTTTGATGAGTTTAATATGACTTGGTAATTCATTGCCAAACCAACAGGCGTCTGCCACAGTAATATCGTATCCTGCTTCATCCAAGTAAGGCGAAAGGACAGCACCAATAAAACCTGTGCCACCCATTATGAGAACTTTTTGCTTTGGCATAAATTAGAATTTAAAATTTTGGGCTCTTGGGTCATTTTCCCAAGTAGCAAGGGTAGGGGCAACCATGTCTTTATTAGATAATGTAGGATTTTCAACTGGCCATTGAATGCCAATTGCTGGGTCGTTCCAAAGGATACCTGCTTCGCCTTGGTTATTATAAATTCCGCTGCATTTGTATTGTATTTCAGCAAAATCACTGGTAACACAGAATCCCCTTGCAAAACCAGCTGGTGCATAAATAAGCTTTCTGTTTTTGTCAGAAATTAATTCGCCATACCATTGGCCAAAAGTTGGCGAACCAATGCGAATGTCTACCGCCACTAAAAATGCTTCACCTGCTGTAACGCGCATTAATTTGCCCATAGGTGGTTCCCATTGAAAGTGTAAACCTCTCACCACGCCTTTTGCCGAACGTGAATGATTGTCTTGCACAAACTCTACATCAACGCCAGCTTTGGTAAAATGATCTTTGCGGTATACTTCGCAGAAAAATCCCCTTTCGTCTTCAAAAACTTCTGGTTGAAATACCTTCAATCCATTAAGTGCTTCATGAATTACATCTATTCTCATCTTATTTATGTGTTAATTGTTTATAGGTTTTGATGCCTTTAAAAAAATATGCCCAAACGATGCTACCTTGGTAAAGGTTTTGATCTATTTGGGCATCACTTACTGTTCTTTTACTTTGAACTTTTTTTCTTTCTGTTTGGATCAAACCGAGATTTGAAACAATCCAAATATGTGCTGCTAAAATTCCTCTAGCTACTTGAAATTGGCCAGTTGCCAAAGATTGCGCAAAGGCTATATAGTCTAATAAAATATGAACAAAAGTTCTTTTGATTCTATTTTTATTCTCATAATTTTTGAGCATCATGTAAATAGAATTGCGGTGGTTCCAATAGGTTTTTTTGAAACTTCTTGCTTTAATGGTAGCGCCGCCAACATGGTAAATAAACGATTTTGGTTGAACACGAATTTCATATCCGTGCAATTGCAAACGCCAACATAAATCTATTTCATCCATGTGGTGTACAATTACTTCATCCAATCCACCTGTATGGGTTAATGCACTTTTTCTTAGGAACAAGGCCGCACCGCTTGCCCAAAAAATTTGTGCAGCATCGTCAAATTGAGCTTCATCTTTTTCAATGGTATCAAAAATTCTTCCGCGCATAAATGGGAAACCGTATTTATCCATGAGGCCACCCGAAGCACCCGCATATTCAAAATGCGTTCTTTGTTTATTTGCTAGTAATTTGGGTTGAATGGCAGCAATGTTTTCATTTGATTCTGCAAGTTCAACCATTGGTTCGAGCCAATTAGGGTCAACAATTACATCATTGTTTAAGCAAATAATGTATTCGGAAGTACATTTTTCAAAAGCTAAATTATAGGCAGCGCAATAGCCATTATTCAAGGGGTTTTGTATAATTTTTACCCAAGGAAATTTTTCCTTTACATAGGCAACATCATCATCTGGTGATGCATTGTCGAGGAGGTAAATATGCTTATTTGGATAAGTGCTCGCTGCAAGTGAATTGAAGCAATCATCTAAGAAGATTTTGCCATTATAATTTAATACAACTATATCTATTTCGGGACGTTTCATGGTGTAGAAAGTGATAGTCCGAAATAAGATTATAAAAGAAGGAAATAATCTGACGCGTGTCAGTATAATAAATGATTCAAATCATTTATTCAGGCGTGTTGGAGATAGCAATCAGTTGGGCTTTGTCGAGGATTTTAATATGCTTTTTGTCGAGGTCTAAAATGCCTAATTCTTCCCAAGCTCTCAAACAACGAATGATTGTTTCTGTGGCTAGACCTGCAAAGGCAGCTATTTCATGTCGCGTAAGATTTAATTGAATAAATCCATTGTCGTCTATGCCAAAGGATGTTTCGAGCATGAGCAATGCTTCTGCTAATCTTTCCTTGCTCGATTTTTGAATAAAGCGAATTGATTTCTCTTCTGCTTCGCTGAGATCGGAGGCAAATTTCGACATTAAATCTAGGGAGAATTGCAGGTTACTAGAAATTAATTCCATGATGGTTTGCTTTGGAATAAAGCAAATTTCTGCATCTTCTAAAGTTTCTGCAGTGCCAATATATTTCCCATTTCCAAGTAATCCTCTATAGCCAATAATGTCTCCAGGTTTAGATATTCTTAGGATCTGCATTCCGCCATCATCAAGTGTTTTATAGATTTTTATTTTCCCTGTACGAATACTATGAAGGCCTTTAACGGTATCGTTTTCAAAGAAAATAACCTGGCCTTTTTTAATGGCTCTACTCGATTTTGTTTCATTTAATTTTTGCCATTCTTTGTCTGTTAAGGTGCAAAAGATGGAATCACCTTTTACAGCACAATTTCGACAATCTGGAATTAGTATTTTTGAAACCACGAATTGTATTTTTATACAAAGTTGGCTATTAAAATGAAATAAAGGACTTTTATGACCAATATCATTAAATTGAAAAAGCCACATGTTGTGCATGTGGCTTTTTCTAAAGAAAAAACTTTATCAAATGTTTATTTCTTTTCTACTTTTGTTTTATTGTCTTTATTGGCTTTATTGCTTATTTCCATATTCATATTGTTTGCTTCGCCTTTGGCATTGTAATCATAATTGGCATCGTCGTTTTGGTCTATGTTTTCTGTATCAGAATCACCATCACAATCGGTGCAAATCAACTCACCATTTTCGAATTTATAATATTCTCCATCTGCTTCATCTAAATTTATATCATCTAGAATTTCTTTAGCACTTGGATCTAAATGTATGGTTTTACCTTTTGGAACCCATATAGTAACATCAACTTCTTGCCAACTAAATTGTTTGTCTTTGGCCAGGCTGTAATAAGCAGGAATAATTAGTTTGTTTCCATCTATTTTAAAGTTGTACTCCATCATTTCAATTTTATTTTGTGCATCTATTTCATTACTGCCATTGGCGCGTAAAAGTACTTTTACAACTATGCTATCTGATCGGCCTTGTTTGATTTTTAAATTGTTTATTTCAACATAAAAATTGTTTTCATCCATTACAATTCCTTTGTCTTGGAATGCCAATTCAATATTCATGTCTTGTAAATCGCTATTGCTTCCTTCTTCCGGCTCTGAGAATGGCATTTCAAGGCCACCAATGTGCAATGTATCTGCTTCTGCAATTTTATGAATACTCGCTTTTGATGCTGTTTCTGAAATACTAGTGGCGTATTTTGTACCTGCATACGATAATGAAACAACGCCTATAAGAAAAAGTCCTAAGGTAATAAATCCCCAATTTTTATTAATGAATTTTAAATTGAAAATTGACTTTAAAACGATCATTAATAAGCCTAAAAATGGCAATAGCAAGGTGAGTAAAATTCCAAATTTGGCTGCAATAATAATTCCCTCATTTCTAACTGTAAAGTCGAGGAAATTGCTAAAGAAATTTACCTGGCCAAGCTTAAGAAATACAGCTAGCATTGCAATTGAAATAGAAATAATAATAAAGAAGAGGAGTAAAGCAAATAATCCACCAAAGATTTTAAAAGCACCCTTCACAATTTTACCTAATACATTACTACCATGCTGTGCAATATTGTTAATTTTATTGTACTCAACTCCCTGCGCATGCGATTTTTCAAAACCTTGGATATTGGCAGCCTCGCCTTTCATTAGCAGTTTATCACTTGCAGAAATTGCTTTAGGTACAATTATCCATAAAATAATATATAACCAAAATCCTGTTCCAAATAGTAAAATTGAAACTAAAAATGCTAATCGAATCCACAATTTGTCTATGCCAAAATAATTGGACAAACCTGCTGAAACACCACCAACCATGCGGGCATCTGCATCTCTAAAAAGCTTTTTTGTGCGCATTTGATTTTGAATACGCATGTATTCTGCTTCATCACCAGTTGCCAATGGCATTACTATCCAAAGAATTAAATACAACAATACGCCACTTCCAAATGCAATCAATAGCAATACAAATAGTACCCTCATTAAAACCGGGTCTACATTAAAGAAGGATGCCATCCCAGAACAAACTCCACCTAAATTTTGATCGCTGCCATTTCTCCTTAATTTATTGTGGTGGCTATTTGGGTAATCAGTAAGTGGTGGCTCAATACTTTTTGCCTCTAAATGTTCATCCATTTGTGCAATATTTCCTAATGTTTGGCAAACATCTTGTACATCGGCAAGAAATAAGGTGTTTCGATTCGAACCTAATTTATGTTGAAACAATTCTGCCATCCTGGCTTCAATATCATTTACTATTTCTGTATTGGCTTTGAAGTGTAAATGTAATTGATCGAGGTAAGATTTTAATTCTTGGTAGGCTTGTTCTTCAATGTTAAACAACATGCCGGCGAGGTGAATATTAATAACTTTGTCCATATAGCGCTAATTTAATTTTTTTTATTGGTAATGTGTGAAACTGCGGCCGCTAATTCTTTCCATGTTTGGCCTAATTCTTCTAAGAATTTTGCACCTTCATTGCTGAGTTGGTAATATTTTCTGGGTGGACCGCTTTTGCTTTCTACCCAATTGTAATTTAAAAGGCCATCATTTTTTAAACGACTGAGTAGGGGATAAAGCGTGCCTTCCACTACCAATAGTTTAGACTTTTTCATTTCATCAATGATATCACTTGCGTATGCTTCTTCACGACTAATAATTGATAAAATGCAATATTCTAATATCCCTTTTTTCATTTGGGCTTTGCTATTTTCTACATCCATTTTTTTACTTTAATAAGTATTTGATGCAGCAAATCTAGTTATTACTTAGTACTATGCAAAGCATAATACTAAATTTTTATAATGTATTGGTTTATAATACTTAAATGTTAATGTCCAACAATTTATATTGGAAAAACTGTAATATAATTGATTTTGCGGCATGATAAATAGGATAGTTAGAATGAGTTTTGATCCCTTAAAGGTGGATGATTTTTTGAAACTTTTTTCAGAGGTGAAAAATAAAATAGCCAATGTAGAAGGCTGTGAAGGTTTGAGTTTGCTGCGTGATATGAATCAGCCCAATGTTTTGTTTACCTATAGTTTTTGGAAAGAAGAAGCTAATTTGGAGGCTTATCGCAATTCTGAATTGTTTCAACAAACATGGGCTGGAACCAAAATTTTATTTAATGATGCACCTAAAGCATGGAGTTTATTGGTAGCTGATAAAGTAAAATAAAGTGTATAGAAAATAGGTTTTCACACAGGTTGTTTAGTTTTATAAGGCTTGGTTCGGCCTTTAATTTTAGCCTATTTTTGAGTTTTAAAATTATAAGCATGCAGCGGAAGTCAGGATTATTGGCTTTATTTATTTTAACAGTATTTTTTGCTTGGGCCAATCCAAAGGATTCTGTTCGTTTAGAATTGAGGGATGGACAAAAATACATAGTACATAGAGTGGAGAATGCAGAAAGCATTAGTAGTTTGGCAATACGTTATGGCATTGATGAAGCACAATTATTAAGTGCCAATCCATTAATCAGTGATAAAGTTTATCCAGGACAAGTTATCAGAATTCCTGTTAACGCCAATAAATATGGCAATGTTACAGTACCTGCTGTTGTGCCTCTTACAGATTCTAAATTACCTTTGGCTAAAAGTTTACCAAAAGAAACTAATGAATTGGAGAAGGCAAATGTAACTGCGGCTAAAGTGCCAGTTATTGAAGCTGCGGTTCAAGCACCAACAAAAACACCAACACCAACGCAAGATCCTGCACTAATGGTATCTGGAATAGATTACCATACCTATGTGGCAGCTTCGCCCACCAACGTGCAACGCTTGGCCGATTTATTTTTTATGCAGCCTAGTGATATTATTGCAATTAATAATTTAAAGAATAAAAATATTAAGGAAGGACAAAAAGTTCGCATTCCTATTTATCCTTTAAGTAAAGTTGAACAAGTTGCAGCTGCGCCAGAACCAAAACCTATTCCACCAATAGCTATTGCAAAAGCACCAGAACCAATTGCAATTCCTAAGGCAGAACCTGTTATTGAAAAATCCGTTGCGCCTCCTGTAAATATTTATAACCAAGCGCAGCACAGACCAGAAGTAAAGCTTGCAAAACAAACGCCTGTGGTTAAAAATACGCCAAAGGTAAAACCAGTTGTAGATTCTTTATTGCAAAATAAAACTACAACAGTGGTAGCGGCAAAACCGCATGCTGAAAAGCCAATAATAAAACCTCAACCTATTGCAATAGTTGCTGCTCCAGCTCCAGCTCAAATTCAAGCTAAAATGGAAAAACCAAGTATTGCCGCCACTTCTGATTCAATGTTAATGGTGGTTGTAAAAAAACAAAAACGTTTTGAAGAATTAACGCGTTTAGATAGCCAATATGTAATTGCAAATGAAGGTTCTTATAAAGTATTTGATTATAAAAGCACCTCTGAGCAGCCAGATGCATTTAGCACAATTTTGGCAGAAGAAAATACAGTAAGTGTGAATTCAATTGACCAAAGCAAAGGTGCAGGCAATAAGAATACTACCCATGTTGTAAAGCTTGGCGAAACCATAGATATAATTGCTAGGAAATATAAAATTAACAACTCCGATATTATCAATTGGAATGGTTTGGTTAATTACCGTGTGCGTGAGGGGCAAGAGTTGGTTATAAATGCAGAACGCGCCAATATTTCTCCCTATGAAAGAACCTTACCTGAAAATAGTAAAAAGCCTGTTGTTACCGATATTAAAATTGAATCTATTGAAGGCATAGCAGTTTACGATAGCAGAAAAATTACAAGAGGGGTATATGCCAATAACATTGAGAAAGGCAAGTTTGTATATATTATCAATAAAGATAATTTTAGAGAGGATGTTGCACGTGTAATTGGCCCATTGCCAAAAGGAACACCTCCAAATGTGATTGTAATTTTAGACCAAGAAACAGCCATTGAATTAGGCGTAGAAAGAAGCCAAGTAAATATTGAACTCTATTTTGGTATCATAAGTGATAGCCAAACAAATTAATTAAATTGTTTTGAGCAATTCTCCAGCTATTCAGTTTTTTCAAAAAGAAGAAAATAAAGAGGAGCAATTATTTAGCATCCTTATTCCTTCTTGGAATAATTTGCCCTATTTGCAATTGTGTATTAAAAGTATCCTTCAAAATAGCAGCTACCAACATCAAATTATTATTCATGTGAATGAAGGGAATGATGGCACCTTAGAATGGGTAAAAGCCAGTGCTTATAGCTATACCTATTCTACAGAAAATGTGGGCGTGTGTTATGCTTTAAATGCAATGGCGCAATTGGTTCGAACCGACTATGTATTGTACATAAACGACGATATGTTTGTTGGTAAGGCTTGGGATGCCCACTTGTATCAAGCTATTCAAGCCAAGGGTGATATGTATTTTTATTATTCTGGCACCATGTTGGAATATGAGGATACAGGAAACAAAGCTGTTTTATCGCCGTATGATTTTGGCCGAACCTACGCTACTTTTGAGGAAAATAAGTTTGACGATTTTGTGAAAAACTGTGCAGCAAAAGATTGGAATGGCGCATGTTGGCCTCCAAGCATTGTGCACAAGAAATTATGGGATTTAGCCGGTGGTTATGATGTAAGTTATAGCCCTGGATTTTATTCTGATCCAGATTTTGCCATGCAACTTTGGCAGCTTGGAGTGCGCGATTTTAGAGGCATTGGCAAAAGTTTGGTTTACCACTTTAAATGTAAATCAACAGGTAGGGTAGTGCGCAATAATGGAAGAAAAACCTTTGCCCAAAAGTGGGGTTACAGTTCTTCATTTTTATATAAGAAAGTATTGCAAATGGGGTCTGAATATAGTTCCAATGCGCCTTTGAAATTTCCAGTTGCACCATTGCGTTGGATGGCACAACTGAAGGCGTTTTATATTGCTAATTTTTAAACTTGATCCAAGAGATTTCTTGAGCCAATATTGCCTTTTACGGTAAAACCTTCTCCGTAATTTACACCAATTCTTCTACCAAATTCCATTGCCCTACCTTTTAAATGTTCCATAAATTCTGGTGTTGCAATGGGCGTAATTGGTTCGGTAGAATTTGGGTTAAAGAACTGCGATTTAAAAGCTTTGATACTTTCCATTTTTCTTTCAAAAAAAGGTGTAATATCAAAAACAATATCCGGCTCATATAAATGATCTTGGACAAAATGGTATACTTTTTTAGGGCGCCATTCTAATTGGTTCTTATTTTCATAAGTAGTTTCAATTTTTGAAAGTCCAGATAAAAAACATGCGTCGTGCACCAAATCAGCCGCTTTGCCATGGTCTATATGCCTATCTGATTCCGCGTTTGCAAGAACAATACTTGGTTGGTATTTTCTAATCATTTCAATTACTCTAAGAATATGCGCTTCATCTTTCACAAAAAAGCCATCTCTAAATCCTAGGTTTTCTCTGCCATGCACGCCTAATATTTTAGCAGATGCTTCAGCCTCCAACAAGCGTGTAGGCGCGTCACCACGGGTTCCTAATTCGCCATGCGTTAAATCTACAATAACAACTTTATAGCCTTTTTCTATATGGGCCATAATTGTGCCACTGCAAGCCAATTCGGCATCGTCTGGGTGTGCTGCAAATACAAGAATGTCTGCTTTCATGCTACAAAAATAGCAAATTAGCCTTAATTCGCTTTTTTCTTTTCGAGGTCTTGTATAAAATCCTTGATTTGTTCAACGTTTAGGCGTTTGGCAATAATCTTTTTGTTTTCGTCCAAAAGGTAGATAACAGGCGTGCTGTAAATATCGTAATACCTGCGGAAATTGGTTTCGTTGTTAGGGTCGTATAAGTTCAACCATTTGAGTTTATGCTCACGTAAATACTTTTGCCATTCTTTTGAATCTGGCGTTAAGCTTACACCAAATACATCAAAGAATTTACCACCCATCATTGGTTTTACATTTAACTCATCATACAGTGTTTGAAGTTTTGGCATTTCTTCTTTACACTTACCACAATTGGCATCCCAGAAAATAAGCATGGTATATTTTGCTTTGATATTGTAAAGGCTATGGTAAACATTATTGGTATCAAGCATGTTTAAATTAACTGCTTTGTTCCCTATCAAATTATTGCGCAATTGATCGGCACGGTCTTTCATTTTTACCAGTAAAGTTTCATCTACCCAAAAAGCTTTTCCTTTGGCATAATATTGGTCTACCATGTATACAAAAACCTTGTCCATTCCCATGTAACTTGAGGTTTCGTAATGGTTGGTAATCCAAAACAAGCAATATTTAAAGTTTTCTTTTCCAGCAGCAGCTTTGCCCAAAACAAAGTCAACCGACTTAATAATACTATCTGGTAATTGCGGCGTTAGTTTAACTAAAAAGCCTTCAAATTTATTATGAAAAACAGGGGTGCGCACAATGCGTTCATCACTAAAATCAAAATTGTCGAAATAGTGGTTGTAGTAAAAATTGAATTGAAAGTTTGAATCAATGATTTCTCCTTTTGCATTTCTTGGCGCGTCTGGAACATCAATATCTACCATCATTTTAAATATTTTGCTCAACAACATTTGTGGGTGTTGGGTTAATAAGTTTTTGCGGTAATCAAATAGGTCTTGTGATATTTTTTTATAACGCTCTGTTAATAAACGTGTGGTAGCAGTATCATTTTTTTCTTTTGCCACTTTTAATTTTTCATCCAATTCATTGGCTTCTTTACCCATTGTTGCGGTATAACGTGTATAGCCAAAAAACACATCGTTTTCTGGCGATCCTTTTACCTTCATTAATTGAATAATATCTGCTGTATCTGTTTCTAATGAAAATATAGGTTCGGTAAAAATGAAATCAAATAACAATGCTTTTTCTGCAGTTGCAATTAGGTATACACCACCTTCTAAAGGCTTGTCACCTTTAAATACCATTTTACCATTTTTATCGGTAATGGCACTGTCTCTCAAATATTGTCTATCGCCAAAATAATAGCCTAAAAAGAATTTTTTATTGGCCGAACCTTTGATGGTGATGCTAATATTGTAGGCATCTTTGGCAAATGAGCTGACCGATAAACATAGGATAGAAAACAAAAGCAATGTTAATTTTTTCATAAGTATAATTCTCTTTTCGGTGGTGAAAATAACCAAATTCTCTGCATGCATCAAACATTCTTATTATTTAACATATTTTTAAGAGCATTGCCTGTTTTTTTCATTCAATTAGAGGTGTAAAAAAATAGTTTTTTTACTTCAGATAAATTAAAACTATTTATTCAATATTAGCCACAAAATTAATTAGTGCAAATTTTGTATTTATCTGTTTTTCAGTTAAATAATTTTGCATTTTTATGATATTCATCATTTCTTAAACTTGCATTCGCATGTAGCTTTGTTTAAGTAAATCAAATAATTTAAACAGCACTACAATGGAAAGTAAAGCACACGTTAGCGAAATTCGCGCTGATTTAACCAATTGGGTTAAGGAGTTAGTATTTTATAAAGATGAGGTGAAAACCTTTCAAACGCGGTTAGAGGAAGTTGTAAAACAGAACAACAAGATGGAGGTTCTGGCGGAAGTAGAGCATTTTCAAAATCAATTTATTAGACAACTTGAAGTAATTGATACTTTGAAACACGATTTTAAACAGTTTGAAAATGTTTTAACTGCTAATGTTATGGCAAATCCTGTTGCCAGCGACCACCGTCAAATGGCGTTTCCTGCAGAATTAATCGACCAACATGAAACTTTTTTTAAAATTTACATGGAGCTAAAAACCGATTTTGAAAAATTTCTCGCCAAGACCTATTAATTTCGTCGGCAATGAATCCATTGCCAAAAGGTTTTACCCAAAATATCCTGTCGCTTTTTCCAGAAGAGGCAGGATATTTTTTTGAGTCGCTTTCCAAGCCATTTATAAGCTCGGTTCGGCTCAATATGCTTAAACCGTCTGCTGCATTTTCAAATGATGATGCTATTGAATGGTGCCCAAATGCGCGCTATTTAGAGGTTCGTCCTTCTTTTATTGAAGACCCACTTTTGCATGCGGGTGCCTATTATGTGCAAGAAAGTTCAAGCATGTTTTTAGATGCGGTTATTAGAAATTTACCCATACCGGAAAATGCCTTGGCCCTCGATTTGTGTGCAGCGCCGGGTGGTAAGAGTACTTTGCTTTTAAATGCTTTGCCACAAAGTGCTTTATTGGTTTCTAATGAAATTATTAAAAGCAGGGTGGGTGTGTTGCAAGAAAACATTATCCGTTGGGGAGCTGTAAATGCCGTTATCACTAATAACGATCCAAAGCAATTTCAAAAGTTGGGAGAAGTTTTTGATGTAATAGTGGTAGATGCGCCTTGCAGTGGAGAAGGCTTGTGGCGGCGCGATCCAAAGGCCATGGATGAATGGAATGAAGAAAATGTAGCGCTTTGCGTAGGACGACAAGAACGTATTTTACAAGATATATTACCTTGTTTAAAGCCTGGTGGTTTCTTAATTTACTCAACTTGTACCTTCAATGAATTAGAAAATGAAAAACAAGTGCAACAATTAATTGCTTCGGCAAATGTGGAGGCATATCAAATTCAAATACCTGCAACATGGCCAGTTTACAGTGTAGATCAATTTCAGTTTAGGTTTTTGCCACATAAGGTAAAAGGGGAGGGCTTGTTTATGGCAGTGCTCAAGAAACCTTTTGAAGCCGATACATCTAATAAGTTTCAAAAGCGTAACAGCCTTAATTTTGTTCCTAAAAAAATACTTCCGCAAATTCATCCTTGGTTCGAAACGCCCCTAGCATTTGATTACTTTATGGAAAATGATTTTGTATACGCCTTTCCCAAAAACAGTATTCCGCATTATGAATGGGTTCGAACCAATATGTATGTAAAACATGCGGGAATATGTATGGGCAAATTAGACAAAGCCGGAAGGCTTATACCAGAACATTCTTTGGCATTGGCAAATGGACTCAATAAAGAAATTGAGCGCTGGGAAATGGACAAAGACACGGCTTTACAATATTTGAAACGTGCCAACTTAACACCTCCCGCCCAAATTAAAGAAGGCTGGTGCTTGGCCAGCTACCAAGGATTGGCCTTGGGTTGGGTTAAAATATTGCCCAATAGAGTGAATAATTATTTCCCTGCCGAATACAGAATCCTAAAAGATATTCAGGAAGCCTGACAGATGCTAACCTAAATGTGTTACCTTCGCGCCTTGTAAAATAGGAGGGAAATACCCGTATGAAATTTCATTTAAATTTGTTGAAGGCTGTAAATAATGCTATTTATGCCATTTTTGAGGATCAGAAATATGCCGATAAGGCATTGGAACGTATATTAAAATCTAATAACCTTTGGGGTGCACGCGATCGTGCTTTTATTGCCGAAAATACCTATGATATGGTGCGTTACTGGCGATTAATTAGGGCAGTGGCCGAATTAGAAACCCATGAATTAAACGAAACTAATTTATATACCTTATTTGGTACCTGGCAAGTTTTAAAAGGTACACCCATTCCTAAATGGGAGGAGTTTAAGAATGTTGACGAAAAGCGCATACAACACAATTATAAAATAATGAAAACGCAACGTAAATTGTTGCATTCATTGCCAGATTGGTTGGATGATTTGGGCTATTCAGAATTAGGTAAACAATGGAACAAGGAAGTGGAGGCATTAAATGAAACGGCTCCCGTGGTAATGCGCGTAAATAACCTAAAAACCAATAAGGCAGATTTGGCCAAAAGCCTTGCCGAAAAAGGAATTATTACCACTCCTGTTACTGGTTGTAAAGACGCTTTGATACTAAAACAAAGACAAAATTTATTTATTACCCCTGAGTTTAAAGAGGGTATGTTTGAAGTACAAGATGCCTCTTCCCAATTGGTAGCTGAGTTTCTTCAGATAGAGCCGGGTATGCGCATTGTAGATGCTTGTGCAGGGGCTGGTGGTAAAACTTTACATATTGCTTCAATTACTCAAAATAAAGGAAGAATTATTAGTTTAGATACCGAACAATGGAAATTGGATGAAGCCAAAAAACGCGCAAGAAGAGCAGGTGTAAGTAATTTAGAAACACGTTTAATTGAAGGTAATAAAACCATTAAGAAATTATACGATACTGCTGATAGACTATTGCTAGACGTGCCATGTAGTGGTTTGGGTGTTATTAAACGTAACCCAGATGCTAAATGGAAATTGAGCATGGATTTTATTAATAAAGTTAAAGGTCAGCAATCAGCTATCTTAGAAGATTATTGTAAAATCTTAAAAGTTGGTGGTAAAATGGTTTATGCTACTTGTAGCATACTACCTTCAGAAAACCAAAAGCAAGTGCAAAAATTTGTTGCTGCTCATCCAAACTATAAATTTGAAGAGGAAAGAATTGTATTGCCAAGTGAATCTGGTTTTGATGGTTTTTACATGGCTAGAATTACACGAGAAAGCTAATAATTTCCTTCTTTCTTACAAGGTTTTAACCTCAGTTTTAAGTATACTTGTAACTTTAAGTATACTATGAAAAAACTAACCTATAGCCTATCTATTTTACTCTTATTGAGTCTTTCCTGTAAAGATGCAAATAAACCTCAAGTTGCCATGGCTCCTGAGGTAAGTGTTGTATTGGTTCAAAAAAGCGACCTTCCCTTATATGCAGAATATGTTGGTCAGGCCTACGGTTTGTCTGATGTGCAAATTCAAGCACGTGTGCAAGGCATGGTAACAGGCATGTTTTTTAAAGAAGGCACCAAAGTAGCTGCTGGCGATTTACTCTATACCATAGACGATTTACCTTACCAATCTAAATTGGCGCAAGCCGATGGTCAATTGGCAGATGCCCAAACCCAATTGGTGAAAGCCAAAAGTGATTTAGACAGGGTTAAACCATTAGCTGCTTCTAACGCCTTAAGTAAGCGCGATTTGGATGCTGCCAATGCTGCTGTTGGTGCGGCAGAGGGAAGAGTTAAAGCAGCTAAAGCAGCCAAAGACAATGCTGCCATTGAATTGGGATTTTGCAAAGTGAAGGCGCCAATTGCGGGTTTAATTGGCATTTCAAATGTGCGTGTGGGCGATTTTGTTGGCGCCTTAAACACACATTCACTTAATACCATTTCTGATTTGAGCCAAATGCGTGTGCGGTTTCCAATTAGTGAAAACGATTACCTAGATTATATTGAAAAGAACAAGCAAAAAGATTTTGAAAGTCCTACCAAAAGAGAAGTTGAACTTTATACCAGTAATGGTTTAAAATATGCTTTGCCTGCAAGTTTTAATTTGGCCAATAGAGAAATAGATCCTAGCACGGGTTCATTAATTATTGAGGTATTGGCTTCGAACCCACAAGGTGAATTGAAACCTGGTCAATATTTGAAAGTACGATTTGTTTCTGAGTCGTTAAAAGGGGCTTTGGTAGTTCCTCAACGTGCAGTGAAACAATTGCAGAATTTATTTCAAGTGAGCATTTTGGGAGATAGCAATAAAATTGAAAATAGAATTGTTCAAATGGGCCCGCGCGTTGGAGAGAATTGGGTAGTGAAAGAAGGATTGGCAGAAGGTGATAAGGTTGTTTTATTGGGAAATAAAATGATTAGAGTAAATACCATTGTAACGCCTATTATGGTTGAAAATGATTCAATTCAAAGCAATTAACCATGAGCGAATTATTTATTAAAAGGCCCATTTTTGCAATGGTTATTTCCATTCTAATTGTAATATTAGGATGGATAACTTTGCAATCTACGCCCATTGCACAATACCCAGAAATTGTTCCTCCTTCCATTCAGATTTCGGCAAGTTATACGGGTGCCGATGCCATTAATATTGAGCAATCTGTTACTACTCCTATAGAACAACAAGTAAATGGGGTTGAAAACATGATTTACATGAACTCCATTAATAATAACAGTGGTGTTTCTCAAATTACAGTTTCTTTTGATGTAGGTACGGATTTAAATAAGGCCAATATGCTTACCCAAAGTAGGGTAAACCAAGCCAATGCTACCTTGCCTCCAGAAGTTACCAAATTAGGGGTGGTTACCAGAAAGTCATTGGCTTCGCCTTTATTAATGTTCTCCTTGTATAGCAACGATTCTAATTTCGATGGAAAATTCTTAACCAACTATGCCTATATCAATATTGTAAACGATTTAACGCGTGTTAAAGGTGTTGGTCGTGTAGTGGTTTTTGGAGGCACAGAATATGCCATTCGTGTTTGGGTTAAACCAGATGTGCTTTCTCGCTTAGGACTTACCATTACAGATGTGATGGGGGCCATACGCGAGCAAAACGAAATTGTTCCTGGTGGTTCATTTGGTGGCAATCCAGCTATGGATGGCAATCAATTTACTTATACAGCTAAGTTACAAGACCGATTGATTTCTGAAGAAGAGTTTGGGAATATTGTAATTAAATCAAATTCGGCAGGTGCTTCAGTTAAGTTAAAAGATGTGGCACGCATAGAATTGGGTATTCAAGATTATGGAACCAGTAGCAGAACCAATTCTAAAAAATCTTCTACTATTTCTATTTTTCAAGTACCTGGATCTAACGCCTTGGATGTTGCGCAAGCGGCACAAGAAAAAATGAAAGAATTGAGTGAGCGCTTCCCATCTGCAGTTGAGTATACCATAGCAATGGATACCACAGAATCTGTTACCGCAGGTATTGATGAAATTGTTCATACTTTATTTGAAGCTATTATTTTGGTAATTATTGTGGTGTTTATCTTCTTGCAAGATTGGCGCGCAACTTTAATTCCATTGTTAACGGTGCCTGTTTCTCTCATTGGTACCTTTATTGTTTTTCCTTTATTAGGCTTCTCTGTTAATGTACTTTCACTTTTAGGAATGGTACTCGCCATTGGTTTGGTGGTAGATGATGCAATTGTGGTGGTGGAAGCAGTAATGCACCATATAGAACATGGATTGAGTCCGAAAGAAGCCACCAGTAAAGCCATGAAAGAGGTAGGCGGACCAGTTGTGGCCATTGCCTTAATTTTAATTGCGGTATTTGTTCCTGTTGCTTTGGCAGGTGGAATTACAGGTAGGTTATACCAACAATTTGCCATTACCATTGCCATTTCTGTAGCCTTCTCTGCGTTTAATGCTTTAACCTTATCGCCTGCATTGGCCTCTATTTTATTAAAACCTAAACGTGAGAAAAAAGGATTGTTGCAAAATTTCTTCAATGCATTTAACCGTGCCTTCGATAAATTTACCCTGCGTTATGGAAAAGTGGTGGCATTTTTTGCACGCAAATTAGTGCTAACCTCAGTTTTATTAATTGGCATAACCATTATAGCTGGCGGCTTAGGTAAATTAGTTCCTGGGGGATTTGTACCAGAAGAAGACCAGGGATATATTATGATGGGTGTTCAGTTACCAGACGCTGCGTCTTTGGGTCGAACCGACAAAGTAGTAGCCAAAATTGAAAAGGTTTTAAAGTCTGTTCCTGAAATACGTTCTTCTACATCTATAACTGGTTTGAATGTTTTTACATTTAATAGCAGTAACAATGCAGCTACCTTTTTTGTGCAATTAAAGCCTTGGGAAGACAGAGAAAAAACAGCCAAAGAAGTTGTTGCTACTATCAATAAAATGATGATGATGAAAATTACGGAAGCAACGGTAATGGCCTTTGGTCCTCCGTCTATTCCAGGTTTAGGAACCTCTGGAGGTTTTAGTATGATGTTGCAAGACAAGGGTGGAAATACGCCGCAATATTTATCTGAGCAAACAGCGCGCTTTATTGAAGAGGCAAATAAACGTCCAGAAATAGCCTCTTGTTATACCATGTTTAGGTCCAATGTGCCTCAAAAATATATTTCTATCGATAAGGATAAAGTTCAAAAATTAGGATTGAAATTATCGGATGTTTCAATTCCAATTGCGGCCTATTTGGGTGGTGCCTATGTGAATAATTTTAACAGGTTTGGTCGTCAATACAGAACCTATATTCAAGCAGAAGCAGAATACCGCATGCAGCCCGATGATTTGAAATCTTATTTTGTAAAAGATGGCAAAGGTCGCATGATTCCATTGGGAACAATTGCCACCGTTAAGGATACAACTGGTTCTGATTATACCATTAGACAAAACATGTACCGTGCTGCAGAAGTAAATGGCACTCCTGCGCAAGGCTATAGCAGCAGTCAAGCTTTAGCAGCTTTGGAAGAAGTTGCCAAAACTACATTGCCATCTGATATGGGCTTTGCCTGGGCCAATATGTCCTACCAAGAAAAAGAATCGGAAGGAAAAGGAGCAAGCATGTTTTTAATGGCCTTGGTTTTTGTTTTCTTAATCCTTGCTGCACAATATGAAAGTTGGTCCTTGCCATTTAGCGTTTTATTAGGAACACCATGGGTAATTTTTGGTGCTTTAATGGGATTGTTTTTGTCTAACCTATTTGCACAAGGTTATGTAAACAATGTTTTTGCACAAATTGGATTGGTAATGCTCATTGGTTTGAACGCAAAAAATGCCATTCTGATTGTGGAGTTTGCAAAAATGAAACGTGAAGAAGGAATGCCCGCTTTGGAAGCTGCAGTAGAAGGAGCTAAAATGCGTTTACGCCCAATATTAATGACATCCTTTGCATTTATTTTAGGAGTAGTTCCTTTGCTCACGGCTACAGGAGCAGGCGCAGAGGCTAGGAAGGTAATGGGTATGACAGTATTCAGTGGAATGGTGGTTGCCACTATTTTGGGTGTAATATTAATTCCTGGTCTTTATGTTTTAATTGAAAAAATTGGTGGTTCAAAAAAGAAGGAGGATACAATATGAGGACATTAAAATTTATACTTCTTTTAGCTGTTTTTGCAGCTTGTAAGGTTGGTCCAAATTACAAAAGGAGTGAATTGGCCGCTAATAAAAAATCTTTTGTAACGCCTTCAAATGATAACAATACAAAGGATTCGATTGCTTTGTTAAAGTGGTTTGAATTATATAACGATAATGTTTTACAAGATTTGTTAAAGACCGCTTTGGCAAATAATTTAGACATGAAACTTACACTTGCACGCATTGAAGAAGCGCGTGAAAATGCAGGTGTGGTAAAGGCTAATTTATTGCCAAGCTTAGGTTACCAATTAGGTGTATCAAATAGTGCGGCTAGCGCAAATGCTGTTGATGCACGTCTTGGAATGCCCTACAACAATGGGTTTGCGACTGTTAATTTGAAATGGGAAATTGACTTATTTGGTAAAATTAGAAATGCCAGAACTGCAGCAATAAATACATTAAATGAACAAATAGAATTACGAAAAAATTTATCTGTAGTATTAGTAGCGGAAGTAGCAGATAATTATTTTTTATTGCGTGATTTAGATAACAGGTTAAGCATTGCCCAAAGAACCTTGTTAAGTAGAAAAGAATCTTTACGTATCAATAACGAGAGATTTGCAAAGGGTTATAATGCCGAATTAGATTTATTGCAAGCACAAATGCAATACGCAGCAGTGGAGGCTGCCATACCGGGTATTCAACGACAAATTATTTTGGTTCAAAATGGTATAAATTTATTATTAGGAAGAAGCGGTGGCGAAATTGCCAGAGGTAAAACCAATGCAGAACAAAATTTTGTACCAAGTATTCCTGCTGGCTTACCTTCTCAATTATTAGAACGCAGGCCCGATATTAAAGCGGCAGAATTTAATTTAATGGCACAAACCAATCGCATTGGGGTGGCTATGGCAAATAGGTTTCCAACTTTAAGTTTAACAGCTTCAAAAGGTATTGGTAGTTCTGAGCTGAGTTCCCTCATCAATGCCAATTCAATTTATGGTTCATTGGCCGCATCTTTAACAGGACCAATTTTTGCGTTTAAACAAAACAAACGCAGGGTGGAGATCGAACGTCAGCGTGCCATTCAGGCGCAAGCTATTTATGAAAAAACAGTTTTACAAGCATTTTTAGAAGTAGATAATTCTTTGTCGAACCACTTTTATTTGGGCAAAGAATTTGAGGCAAGAAATGTGCAAGTAAAGGCTGGTAAAAAGGCATTAGAGCTTTCGCAACAACGATTTAATTTTGGTTATACCTCTTATTTGGAAGTATTGGTACAAGAAAATGCCTTGTTTGATGCAGAAATTCAAGAGTCAATTACCTTACGTCAAAAACACAGTGCTTTGGTTAATTTATACAAAGCTTTAGGCGGCGGTTGGTAAATTCTACCGAATAATTATTTCATCGGCAAAAATCATAGAAGCTTCTCCTGCACTTGGGTGAAAGGATGGGAGTGGACCATAGTATTTGCAAACTATTTTAATGAATTGTACTTTTCTGTTTTTGTAGTTTGAAATAAAAGAATACTTTAATTTCTCGTCGGTATTAACTGGAATCTGATGCGAAATGGTATTGAGCAATTGGTATTGTTCTCCATTTTCTGAAATATAAATTTCTAATTGTTTTGGGAGTATAACCCATGAAGTTGTGTTTTGGTAAAAGCCCATTTCAAAACTTTTCATTTTTATGGCCTTTTCAAATTCCATTACAATAATTAGGTCTTTGCCTGAATATCCTTGCCAATTGCCATCTGTAATGGTTTTTGCCGAACCAATTTTTCCATCTACTAATCCCATTGGTCCGCCACCTGAATAAGCAGGATGGTATTTACTATAGGGAATATTAATGGACATTATTTTGCCAATAGCCTGGTGGAAAATAAAAGTTTCCTTACTTAGGCTTATTTCATTTTTAGCATTCAGGTTTGCAAAAGTAGCGCATTGAAGGGCGGCATTAGATTTTAGGTAAAATGGTTTCTTGTAAATATGTTTAGGGGTAAGCGGAAAAACGCTATCCGTTGAATAGTAAATTGGATTTGTTGAAAGTGGTGCGCTTAAGCTTATTTTTCTGCCTTTTTTAGAGATTTTTTCATCTGCAATAATTACGCAATGCTCTGGTAATTGAGAGAGTGAGGCGCTCAAGCGTTCAAATTTTGCAATATTATTTTGGAGCCAGTAATTCTTGTTTTCTTGCAAGTATAAATAACTAAAATCCGATTGGAGATTGGCTACTTTTTGTTGCAATTGTTGAAGCTCCAACGCTATATTTTCTTTTGAATATGCTTGTTGTAAAAACTTACTGTAATGAATTCTAAAAATATTTTTTTCTACTGTGAATTGTGCTTCACGTAGGGCGTATTTTAAATTTGCCGCGGCCTTCTGTTGTTGCGTATTGATTAATAAACTATCTATTTTTTTATAAAGACTGTTTAATAATTTAGCAGCCTGCAAATTAGTTTGTTCTGCATCATTGCTCAAATAGCTTGGAAACATTGGAAAGATGGGCTCAAAGAAACTTTGGTTGCTGAGGCATTTGTTTATAGTACTTTGATGTAAATTAACAAATTGGTTTAGCACATCACTAATGGGTGTTCCCCAAAATTGCTTGTCGAATGCATTTTTAAAGCTATTGTACCTATCATAAGAATTACTTCCAACCATTGGCGCATTCCAACTTAAATCTGCCCCCCAAATGAATCCTTGCCAATTGTTCTCAAATAAGGCATATCCATCATCGTCCCAACTTGTATTGAGCACCCCACTTGCACCTAATTGATAAGCATCTCTTATTAGGTTATAGCAATTATTTTGTGCTACATTTTGGTTTGGAAAAATATTGAGCCAATTATTAATTCCTGGAGCTACCCAAAAATTAAATCCCGCTTCTGAAATTGGCTTTAACATATCTTCAAAACTTTTTGCATCGTGGTACGCCCAAGGAATTAAGATAATGTCTTTTGGTATTTTATTTTTTATTTCTGGGTAATTGGCAATAATATCCGACCACATTAAGAGCTGTTTCCCACTGGGCCTCATTAAATCATAAATTTTATTGATATGGTAGGCATATAAGCCTGCCATGCCTAAAGAATCGGCCATGCGCTTGTTTTGTTCCGAACCTAAACCAAAGGTTTCATCGCAGTTGATCATGAAATAGTTGCCACCATAACAAGCGTTTTGTTCTGTGTAAAAATCATTGAGCAATTGGTAGCTTGCAGCTTGGTTCGGACTTAATATATGTTTTTGTTCTCCTAGATAGGCGTAGGCGGGATTGTTTACTATTTTTTCAAGGTGACCAAAACTCTGCTGATTGGCAATTAACTGAACATGATACAGCTGCGCGTATTGTTGCAATTCTATAATGTCGTTGCCCGATAAACCTTCTTCCAATGCCAAACTTGGATGCGATTTGTATTTAAAAACGTGTTCTGTATAAAGTGTAAAATAATTGAGTTTGTAGGAGGAAAGCAATTTGATTTCATTTTTCAATTGCGCCATAGTTGGAATAGGTCCTCTGCTAATATCATCTTGCCAGGCTCTTACAGCAAATGAAGGTTTGTCGTATATTTCTCCGCAAGGAATGGCTCCCATTTTAAAGAGTTGCTGTATGCTTTGAAAGCCATAAAACAAGCCCGTTTCGGTTTGAGCCAACAACAATAAATAGTTCTTTTCTATTTTAATTACATAACCTTCATTGCCTGGTTCAAAGCTGTTATTGAGTTGTAATTTTTGAAGGTATTTCTTCCATTTTTTTTGTCCAAGCAATTGTAAACTTATTTTGGTTTGAACCATTTTATTAGCTACAATTTTTTCGCTGGCTTCTTTGTTGAGCCAAGTATTAAAGGAGGCGTTTAAGGTGCTGTCTCTGCTATAATTTTCAATTGGGTGATTAGCAGAGAAGGTAAAAAAATCGGATCGAACCTTCTCTATAAGAGGCTTGGGGACTATTGGGTATTGTGCATTTGCAGAAATACCTAGAATGAAAAACAAGCAGCTAGAAAGAGTTTTTTTCCAATTCATTGTGGGCAATTTATTCATTCGGAACCAATTCCAAAGCATACTTGCTAACATTGGAAATTGTTGATTGCTTAAAAAACGAGCGATTTACTCCTTTATTAACTTAATTCTATTGCGTTTTAACCCTTGTCTAATTTCAAGTAGGTAAATGCCAGAAGGCATATCAGCGGTATTGATTTCTTGGTTACCACTAACTTCTAGTTTGCTTTCAAAAAGAATTTTACCAGTTAAGTCCATAAGACTATATGCATAAAATGCTGTATTGGCGCTTAATTGAAGTTGCTTATTAAATGGTGATGGAAATACCTTAACACCGGTATTAGAAAAGAAATCTTCTAGTCCAATTGGGTTGCTGTTATAATAAATGGTATCCCAATCAGAATTTCTTACACAACCGTAAGTGTCTATAATTGTTCCTTGTATATAACTATATGGATTGTTTCCCCATTGCACTTGAACAGCATTGCCTTCAAAACCTCCAATAATATTGCCATTTATGGCTTTCCAATTGTATGAAAATCCTTTGTAATAGGGAATAGAATAGGTTAAAACCTGATAAGGTTTGTCAATAACAGGATTGCCAGTAATGGTAAATGGTTCAATAGGAGAAACAAATAGCCTAATGGTATCGGTTTGAATTTGCAATCCATTGATAGTTTTCACCCAAACTTTATTCAGGTAATTTGAGCTTGGATAATCAATATTATTTTTACTAGAGCCATTGCTCCATTGATAAACAGAATTAAGGCAATTGTCGCTCATATCTAAATGGTAAATTCCTTTGCCACTACAAATAATAGTGTCTTTTTGTTTAATGCTTGCTCCTAGGTAGTTTAGGTTTCTATTGTTAAAAGAATAAAAATTATTACTGGTATCTTCTAATATTACCAATAATTTAGATCCGGTAATGTCGAACAATTGGTAATCCTCCGAAATTGTATTTGGCACATAATTCTGCAAGTCGTAAATTAATTTATTTTCAAAATTAGGGTCTTTGAGTTTGCAGAAACTATAGTTTTGGGGCAATTCAAATTTGGGTTGGTGTTTCTTAATAATATCAGGAATATTGTATTTGTGAACTCTGTAGCTCATTACATTAATGGGTAATGATCCTTCATATACAATTTGATTGTTTTGATCTACTTCAGTTAATGTTGGATAATCCGCGCCCCAACCAATAACAGTATTTCCGTTTGCTAAGCGTTGCACACTGCCCATAAAATAGGCCATTACTTCTTGGTTATGGGTGAATTCCCAAACCCTTCTCACCTGCATGGTAATTTCATCATATTCATATTCTACCGCACGTGAATATTTGGAGCCTAAGCGAAAATTACCATTATCAAATAAAAGAATATGTCCGTTAGCTAATCTTTGCGCATTGTGCTGGTAAGTAAAACCTGGGTCGTTTAAGAAGGTGAAGTTTTGCGTGCTGGCATTAGGGCCCATGCGCCAAATAATAGCACCTGTTTTTCTGTTAATTCTAGTAATTTCACAAAGGTGACGCGATGATAATAGGAGTGTTGTATCCGTATCAAGCATAATAGAATTACAGTGAATATAATCTACTACAGTATTTGCTAGCAAATCAACCCCAACAACATCTGTTACGGGTAAATGATCGAAACATTTCCATTCCCATAACACATTTCCATTACTATCAATTTCTTGAATTACTTGGTCTAATAATTGCGTATTTACGTTTCCGTTTTTAATAATATCACTTAAATCAGCATTGATAATTCTATCACCAAGAATAAAATAATTACCCGTTTTAGGATCCTTTATCAATTCATGTAAATCTGTAAAACAACCATTTCCCGCCACAACAGTATCTGTTATGTTAAATTCTTTGTCTAAGATAATATGTTTATAATTTTCAATATTGTTATTTAGCAACGCATATGAAAAGGTAGTATCGTAATGCATTTGGAAATTATTACCCAATACTGGAATTTTTTGGTCGTATACAATTTCTCCCTTCCCATTCACAATCATATTTCTATCCAAACTTCTCGGAGAATACATACTGGTTAAAAAGAAATAATCATTGGTATCTCCAATACCCAAGGTCATGTGAAAGGGAACTTGGTTGTTTATATCGTATGTTATTGCTCTTCCTGTTCCTGGGTTTGTGGCACTTTCTTTAAACGGTGTAATTACCTTATTTGGTATCAGTTTTTCGTATTCTGAGCCTTTATAGGAATCATATTGAGCTTTGTTAAAAGTAGTGAACGTAAAAGAAAATGGATTTTGAAATTGGTGATCCAACATTTCTATTGGCGCAATTAATTTTACTTCAATGTTTCTTCCTATGGGAAGATCTTGGTTTGTTTTTAAAATAAGCTTGTGAGAATTGTTTTGAGCTACTTTATGAAAAGAGAGATTTTGGCCATTGGTACTTATTGTAAAATACTTTTCAATTCCAGCATCCTGGTTAATTGGATTCAAAAAAACCAAAATAATATTTGTTTGAACGCTATTGTTTTTTGTATTTGGAACAGGAGAGATATAAGTAAGGTCTTGCGCAAAATTTGCTTTTGGGAAAATCAAAAGGCTCAAAATTATTTGTAAAATGCGAATTTTCATTTCTTATTTTTTTAGTGCATTTGCGCACAAACCTTGTTTACTTTAAGATTATGTCTGCAAGCTACAAACTAGTAATAGATATTGGTATGTGCTAGCACCATTCTTTACCTTCAACCGACAAAAAGTTGTTGATTTAAGAGTTTTTTAAGTATACTACCCTTTAAATTTAATCTCAGTTTAATCCTAATGTGAAGTATATGTTATTTGCTCCGTTTTTTATAAATCCAATTATTTAGTTTATAACTCAAATAGGCCGATCCACTTCCAATAATTGCACCCGCTAAAACATCACTCGGATAATGCGCGCCTAAATCCATTCTTGAATAAGCTACAGTTGAAGCCCAAATATATGCTGGAGCAATCACATACCATTTTGGATAGGCAACACTCATAGCAGTTGCCAAAGAAAAAGCGGATGAGGTATGTCCAGATGGAAAAGATAAGCTACCGGCCACCGTTTCTTTTTCAATATCGGGGTAGGTCACAAAAGGGCGTGGCCTTTGCACCGCATATTTAATACTGGTGGTAATAGCACCAGAAATTAGTATAGTTCCAACAACAAATATTGTTTTCTTCTTTTGTAAACTGTCTTTTGTGATCAATTGAAAAGCAGCCATGCAGGCTGGAACGCCAATCATCATGGGCAATACACTGTTAGAAGTGAATTGAAAAAATGGATCGAGGTTTCTATTTCTATTGTGGTTTATATTTCTCAATAAATCTATATCTGCATTTTGTGCAAAGGCGCCAAAGGCCATGCATAGCAACAGATAGGAAAGTATGTTTCTTTTCATATTAATTAGCCTTTTGCACATCGTACAGAGATTTAAATTGTACTTCCTCCAGCAATGCGTTTTTTTGTTTGGGCGAATCTAACATTATGATTTTATATTCATTGGGCAATAAATCAAAGTAATTGTCACTAAAGCTTAATTGTTCGTTTTTACCTGTTAAGAATAAATCTTTTACAAGAGTATTGCTTTTTAATAATAGTATGTTTTCGTTAATGGTAAATTTCCAAATTTCCGGTTTTTCTAAGTGTAGAAATTTAGGTTTGGTATGGTAATAAATAGCAGTGCGCAATTCATTTTCCCACGCAAGTTTCACATAAATAAAACATGTAGCACTGTCGTTTGCATTAAATTTAATTGTCTTGTAAGCTTTACTGGTATTGGGCGCTATGGTAATTTGTTCTTCAGTTGAATCAATAATCTTCCCCGAAAAATTTTGGTAATAGGTTTTTAATTTTCCTTTTTTCTCGCTTTGTAAATCAGATACCACATAAACATAAATGTTTTCTGCTTCGTTTTGAAAAGAAATAATTACATCTTGAAAGGAGCGCTTACTTTGGTAGTAGAAAGCTTTTTTGCTGCCATAATAATCTATGCTGCTCCAAGAGGTTACAGGCCAGCAATCATTTAATTGCCAATACAAAGATCCCATACAATAAGGCATGGCACGTCTATGGGCTTCCATCGCAATTTTCATTCCTCTTGCTTGCAACAATTGTGATACATATATATAATCTTCAAAATTATTTGGCACCTTATAATCTCGGGCCATATAAGTATCAATTGTTTTGTATCCTGTTGGATGTTTTTGATGGTTTAAAAAACTTGCTGAGTCGAATTTAACAGTGTAATTGGGCATCATTTTTTGAAAGCTTGTAACTGCAGGCATTCCTTCAAAGCCGTATTCACTCATAAACCTACCTACTTTTTCTTCATATTTTTCAAAGGGTTCCATTCCCCACCAAACACCCCAATAATGGGCATCTGCTGAGAGCATGCTTTCTTTTCTTCCCCAACCATTTGTAGGTGAACTCGGATGGTAATAGCGTGTTGGATCTTCCTTTTTAAGAATTACTGGTATGTTTTTTTCAAAACATTGGTAATAATCATTAGCAATTTTTGTTGAATCGGATTGGCTGTAATGATATTGCTTTTGGTAGCCCCAATTTTTCCATGCCTCATCTACTTCATTGTTTCCACACCAAAGTGCAAGGCAAGCATGGTTTCTTAAATTAATTACCTGTTCTTGTATCTCTTCATTTACATTTTTAGTAAATAGGCTATCGCCAGGATATAAGCCACCAGCAAACATAAAATCTTGCCAAACCAATATGCCATTTTCATCGCAGGCATTGTAAAAAGCATCGTCCATATACACGCCACCTCCCCATACGCGTAGCATGTTGAGGTGTGATGCTTTGGCGGCAAGCACTAAGTCTGCGTATATTTTCGACTCCACATTGTTTATAAAATTATGAACAGGTATACAATTTGCACCTTTCATAAATACCGGTTTTCCATTGAGTTCTAATTGGAAGCCACTTCCATTTTTATCAGTATTTTTAACCCACTGTAGGGTTCTTATGCCAATGTTTTCCTTCTTCTCCTCAATTGTATTATTAGCTTCCTTAATGGCGAAAATAAAATGATATAAGAAAGCATCTCCTAAGCCATTGCTCCACCAAAATTTTGCTTTTTCAATTTTACAATTTACCAAAATGGCGTTCATTCCTTTTTGGAGTGAAATTTTTCTCGAAACAATATTTGCATTTATTTCACTGCATTGCCAGCTTAGGGTTTTACTAGTTTTGGTATCCGACCAAATATTACAGGTAAATTGTAGCTTGGCACTTGAATCTTTTTCTAGGCTTTGTTTGTATGAAATATTTTCAAGTTGAATAGCATTCCAATACTTCAATTGAATGCTTCCAATGCCACATGTAACTAGCCTTGGCCCCCAATCCCATCCAAATTGATATTGCCCTTTTCTGCAAAATACTGCTTGGCCGCCAGGTAATTCATAAGGGAGGTTTTTAGCTAATTCCTTTGCCTTCTTAACCGCCGATTCAAATTCAATACGTAGGCTGTTTTTTCCTATATTTAGAAATGGCTTACAATCAAATTCCCATGTTCTAAATTGGTTAAAAGTTTCGCCTACAAATTTTTCGTTCACATAAATTTTAGCATAGGTATCAATGTTTTTCAATTGGAGTATAATATGCGCGTTACCATATTCATTTTTACTTATTTCAAAATCACTTTGGTAACGCCAATTTTCATTTTCAACCCATTGTACTTGTTGTTCATTGTTGTTTAAATAGGGGTCTGGAATAATACCATTTGCCATTAAATCTGTATGGATATTTCCTGGAACTTGTGCCTTCAACCCATTGCTATCACCCGCTTTTTGGAATGTCCAACTTTCTAATCCAAGGTTCCTAAATGTGTTTTGTGCAAGGCTTTGGGTCGAACCAATTGCAAGGCCAATTAAAAGATAGCGTATGATTTTTACTAATTTCAATTTTCTAAAACCTTTCTCAAATTTTGAATCTCAACTGCATCACAAATTTCACTGCCATTGGTTATCGCGCTTGAGTGGTAATGATTTATACCCGTTAAGTCTTTTAAGTTTTCCAAATTATTGGATCGAACCGAACCCCCAACTAGAATATTTATTTTACCCTGCGCGCGTTCATTTAAAAGTTTGAGTTGAGCTACTCCTTCCAATGCACTTGCAGC
>CANFHJ010000021.1 GCA_947446605.1 Bacteroidota bacterium
GTTAGTCAGTATAGTGCCAAGGCCAGAATCATCAACCAATTCTTCTATGGTTTCAATGCCAATTATGAAAACACTTTGCCCACTTTGCAAAGCCAATTGGCCGATCGCAATCAAAATATTGCCCGCATAAACACGGAGATAAATGAAAATTTAATTCCTCAAAAGGCTGATTTCGACAGAAAAATTGGAAACAAAGAAACGGAGATCAATGGCAAAGCAGAATTACTCAATGAGAAAGAAATTGAGTTAAAAGTAATCAATGGGTTCGACCCAATTGAACTGCTAAATGAGTCTGTTGGAAACCTAGATAAAAAACGTAAAGAGGTAGAATCGCGCATTACCATGGTGGAAATTCAAAAGCTGAATAGCCGCATCATTGATAACCGCATTGCCCAATTAAATGAGCAAATTACCCGCTACCAGAACCAGGTAAAAAATTATGGAGATTTATTGATCAACAAAATTTCTGGCAATACAGAAAATCGTAAATTATTGAATGGTATTTTGAGCGAGCAAGTGAAGAGTTTGCCTGGAGATCAAGTATTGAAAGCCATTCACAAGGTATCAGAAAAGTTTAATTTGTTTGATGGGGAAATAGATTTATCTAAAAATATTCAATTCCAAGATTTTAAATCGGTTGAAGAAATTAAGGAAGAATTGGCTGCTGCAAAGGCTGATTTGAAAAGTCAAGAAGCCTTGTATGAAGTAGCAAAAGACTTAGAAAAATCTCAATTGGATTTACAAGCAATCAATGCTGAAATTGAAACAATCAAAATCAAAATTCAGAAAATTAAATCGAAGCCAACTCTTGTGAAAGCAATTGATAAATTGAAACAAGAATTGCAAACTTTAAATGAGGAAAAGCAGAAAATTGAAGCAGAGCAAGCCAAATTGGCCAAAGACATTGCCAAGCGTCAATTGGAAGTGCAAGATTTAATTGTAGATAAAGACAAACGTGAACGTAGGATCAGAGAATTGCAAGATTTTAAACAAACTTTAGATACCTATGGCCTTGCTGGTGAAGAGTTTGAAACGCAAGACGATTTGGATAATTTATTTAAGAAAATTCAAATCAATATTGCCGATAGACAAGAGCTTAAAGCCAATAAAGATAAGTTGTTTGAGAAGTTGCGTGATAAATTACAATCTACTTTTGCAGATGAGTTAGACTTTATTAAATACGTGGAAGAAGAGATAGCTTTAATTGACGATAAAGAGCGTTCTATCTCTAGCCTGTTAGAGAATATTTCTGCGCAGTTTGCAAATCCTGCATATACCTTATTAAAGCGCTACGAAGAGTTTAAAGAGTTTGTTTACAATAAATTTAATAGCAAATTATCGCAAGCTAAAATTTCTGATATTGAATCTTTAACCATTGAATTGGAAGACAATAAACGCTTGGTAGAAGAGGTGAAGAAAATTAGCCAAATTCAGCAGGTGCGCGGACAATTGATGTTTGAATTTGACCATTCAGAGAACTTAAAAGTATTGGATAGTTACCTAGATTCTGGCAAGAAAATAGAGTTTGATGATTTGTTTGACATTACCTTACATCTTACAAGAAAAGGCGTGAGCAAACGCGTTGATTTGAACGAACAAATTGAATCGGATGGTACAGATAAAATGATTCGTTTGATAATTATCATGACCATCATTAACCGCCTAGCTATATTTGATGATGAGAACCGAATAGCCTTGTTTATAGATGAGGTGGCAACTATTGATAAGCAGAACAGGCCTGAGTTGGTAAGGTTCTGTAAAGAGCATAATTTTATTCCAATTTTTGCTGCACCAGATGCAGTGGCAGGTTTTGGCAAGTATTATTTTATCTATCCAAATGCAGGTAAAATTAATATCAATGAAAAGGTGAATGCCATGTATGGCGAACGCAATGCTAACGCCAATTAAAAAGGGTAATTGATGAAAGCCGAACCAAAAACCATTTTAAACTTTCTGGCAACCTATTTTGATTGTTTGAAAGATTTGTTTGATATTCAAACAAGCGATAACCTAATTCGTAAAGAACGTCTGCAAGAAATTCTCAAAGAGCGTGGTGAAGAAATTTTACCCCAATTACTCGATTATAAAATCATTAGAAAAATTGGTGACGACTTTGAATTTAGAGATACTTATTACAAATTATTTGAGTTTATTTTAAATGAATTCCGACCATTATTGCCGGAAACCATTCAGAAATACGAACAGTCGATATCCGTTTTATTTAAGAAAATACGTGAAGGTATTGCCAAAGATAAATTAATTTTAGGTCAGCGTATCACAGATTTGTACAACGAAATTAAAGAATTTAGCGAGTCTGTAGAAAAGAATACCATCCGTTTACTCAATGAAACCCGTGAGCTAAAATCAAATGTTGATAAACTCGATTACCAAGAAAAAGTGCGTAAGGCCAGCTTCTGGATTGATTATTACATTACACCTTTGAATAATATTTTGGACATCAACCACAGTGAGTCTATCACCAATAAATTGTTTGATTTGTCCAATTATGTAAATGTTCGTCGTTTGAATTTTGAGGATGAAGTTATTCGCCAACAGTTTGAAAAACTCTATACGTTTTTGGTTCAAACCAACGACGAAATGTTGCGTCAGTCTAAAATGTTAACCAATGAGCTTTTACCTTTAATAGAGCGCATTAGAACAGAGTCGATTATTTTAACTGGATGGATAGAATTCTTAAAGGTTCCTTATAAAGCGCCATTGCCAAAGGTTTTCAAGGTAGAGCGTTTGTATCCATATAGCAACGATATGTATTTAAATGCCAAAGAATATTTGGAACAATTTGCCATTGACGAAACCATTATTTTAGAAGATCCAATGATGTTGAGTGATAAATGGGTTTTCAATAAAGACTTATACAAAACCCGCATGATGGACCAATTGCCCATGGACAGTTTCTTTGAGTGGTGTGGTTTAACCTTGCGTGGTGATTATGAAAAAATTGAAACCGACAAGTTTTTTGCCTTAACCTCACTTTTGTTTGAAGATGGTATAAGCATTGAATTAGAAGATTTTAATGATCGCCAATTGATTAATACCAGCAATATGACCTTACGTGTACCAAAATTAAAAATAGCCCGATATGGAATATCCTAGATATCATAAAGAAATAGTGAGCGACCTTATGAACGGGAAGTTCATTTTAGCAAGCGACCAAAAATTTGTTTCATTAAAAGACAATACTGCTTTTTATGAAAAGTTTTTTAAAGAAAGTTTTGCCTACGCTTTAGAGGTTAAAAGCGACTATGCCTTTCTGTTAAGTTATGAAACAGCAGAACAATTGAGCAGAGACATTTGTATGTTCTTTGCCATTCTTTGCTATGAATTAGACAAAGATGGAAAGAACTTCTTAGAAGAAATTCAATATGCCGAGTTTGAGCATGAGAAATTAGATTCTTATTTTGATAACAGTGCTTATGCAGAGTTAATTGCTTCTAACAACCAATTGCGCACCAGTGAATCGCGTAGAGATTTTATGCGTACTTTGGCAAGAAGAAATATTGTGGAGCGCAATGGAGATGGTAAGTTTTCTTTTACGCAAGCCTATAAAGTTTTTATTGATTTTGCAGGTGATTTTGCCAAAGGTAAATTGGCCAGTAATGCCAATGCCGAAAACGAAATAGCAGGATAATAACACTTAAAATGGCAGGCAATACTTTTGGAAAAATATTTTCATTGAGCACTTTTGGTGAAAGTCATGGCGCCGCCATAGGCGTGGTTATTGATGGATGTATTCCAAATTTAGAAATTGATTTAGAATTAATTCGACGTGATTTACAGCGCAGAAAACCTGGTCAGAGCGAAATTAGTACTAGCCGACAAGAAGCGGATGAATTTGAAATTATTAGTGGCGTGTTTGGAGGCAAAACTTTGGGAACACCCATTTGTGTATTGGTTCGAAACAAAGATGCCAGATCAGAAGATTATACTGCCTTAAAGGATGTTTACAGGCCCTCTCATGCAGATTTTACCTATCAGGCTAAATACGGTATTCGCGATTACCGCGGAGGCGGCAGGCAATCTGCCAGGGAAACTATTGCTCGCGTTTTGGCCGGTTCATTTGCAAAAATGATTTTGGCAAAATTGGGTGTGGAAATTCAAGCTTATGTTTCGCAGGTTCATACCGTTAAATTGGAAAAACCTTTTCAAGAATTGGATTTGGTTCGAACCGAAACCAACGCTGTGCGATGCCCAGATGAGGCAACAGCCCAAAAAATGGAGGAGGCTATAATGGCTGCAAAAGCCTCGGGAGATACATTGGGAGGCATTGTTTCTTGCATAATAAAGAATGTACCAATTGGCTTGGGCGAACCTGTATTTGATAAACTCAATGCAGATTTGGCAAAAGCCATGTTTAGTATTAATGCGGTAAAAGGCTTTGATTTAGGAAGTGGTTTTGATGCTGTTACCATGAAAGGTAGCGAACACAATGATGCCTTTGAAATGCAAGAGGGGAAAATACATGCCAAAAGTAACTTAAGTGGTGGCATCCAAGGAGGTATTTCAAATGGCGAAAATATTTATTTTAGAGTAGCATTTAAGCCTGTATCCTCAATAGCAATGGAGCAAAACAGTGTAAATGCGAGTCATGAAGCCGTAAAATTTACCATAGATGGAAGGCACGACCCATGTGTTGTACCCCGCGCTGTTCCTATTGTTGAGGCCATGGCGGCCATTGTTTTAGTAGATCATTATCTTAGAAATACTGCGCAAAATTTGGCTTCTTTTGCCTAGTTTTGAAGCCTAGAAGGCTTTTTATCCTTTAAATTATTGTATGAAGAAATTAATATTGAGTAGCAGTTTGCTGTTTTCTGTTTTGTTTTCACAAGCACAAAAAATTGTTCCATGTGTTACTGATGAATTGTATTTAGAAAGTTTGGTTCAACATCCTGAATTGAAAATAGAGGAAGAACGCATAAATGCTATTTCACGTTTGCCAATTATGCAAAAGGCGGTAAGCATAAAATATATTCCTGTTGTTTTTCATGTAATTCACAAATATGGCCTTGAGAATATTTCTCAGACACAAATAAATGATGCCATTAGAATTTTAAATGAAGATTACCGTAGGTTGGCCGGAACCAATGGTGCATCTAGCACAGATCCTTTGGCAACTGATATGCAAATTGAATTTCGTTTGGCACAGTTTGATCCAAATGGTTTGCCAACCAATGGCGTAAATAGAATATATAATGTGAATACAGACAATGCCCGCGACCAACAAAAGGCACTGAGCTATTGGGATGCTAAAAAATATTTTAATGTTTGGGTGGTAAATAGTATTAAAAATACCACAGGTAGTGCAGGTACCATTTTAGGTTTTGCCCAGTTTCCATTCCAATTAAACTCACAGCCAACTACAGATGGCGTAATGGCTTTGTATAGTCAAATAGGAATTATTGAAACAGCCGAAATTGCCCAAGCTGGCAGAACATTAACCCATGAGGCCGGGCATTGGGTAGGTTTATACCATCCTTTTCAAAATGCTTGTTCGGGTGCATCTTCATCTAATTGCGCCTCTCAAGGAGATTGGGTTTGTGATACGCCTCCAGTATTAGATGCCAATTATGGTTGTGTTACCAGCAGAAATTCTTGTACCAACGATTTTCCAGATTTACCAGATTTGGTAAAAGACTATATGGATTATGCAGATGGCAATTGTATGAATTTATTTACTGCTGGTCAGAAGGCGCGCGTTGATCCAATTATGACAAGCACCAGGGCCACAATTTTCTCTGAAACAAATTTGAGTGCTGCTGGATTAAACGCAGACGGTACTTACAAAACACTTACGGCATCTGCTACCAAAGCACCTTATCAATATAATTTTGACGCAGCTACTTTAACTGGTTCTGGTTGGTCACTTGAAAATTATACTTGTCCTGGCGACAGTGGTTGGCAATTAAATACCACTATTGGTGCGGCTGGAAATGGTTGCTTAAGTGCAATGAACCTAAAAACAAATAGAACCAATGTGCGTAATGCATTTTGCTCACCAAGCATTGATATTTCTACAGTAAATAACCCAACACTTAGCTTTATGGTTGCCTATGCCAAAAGAACTACAGCAAGTGCAGATAAATTAAAAGTGTATATTTCAAATAGCTATGGTAGGTCAGAAATATTAATTAAAACCTTTAGTTCAACCGATATGCAAACAGGTGCGGTTTCAACTGCGAGTTTTGTTCCTGCAAATTCTGAATGGCAAAAACTAACTTTAGATTTAAGTGCTTATAAAACATATACCAATTGTAAAATCAGGTTCGAATTGCTTTCTTTAAAAGGTAACAATATTTATTTCGACGGTTTCACCATCACAAATCCTGTAGGCATTTCAGAGGCCTTAAAACAGGCGTTGAATTTCAGTGTTTTCCCGAACCCAAGCAGCGAATTTAGCATATTAAGCTTCGAAAACACCAAGGTAAGCAACATAGAATTCACTTTAATTGACCTCCAAGGGAAAATTGTTGAAGGCATTGCTTCTCAAAATTTTGATGCAGGTAAACATGAGGTTAAAATGGATTTAAAAGGCTTGAAACCAGGTATTTATTTATTAGAAGTAAAAACCGAAAATGGTGTGTTTGCTCACAAGGTAATTATCGAATAGTGTCCTATTTTTAAGATAAAAAGCCGCAACTCAGCGGCTTTTTGTTTTTTTTAACCCAAGGATTTCGGATATTGTGACCGAAATTTTTATGTTTTAATAGTGTATTAAAACGTTTTAAAAATTGAGAAAGATTAAAGATGAGTAAGAATTTAGTTATAGTTGAGTCGCCTGCCAAGGCAAAAACCATTGAGAAATTTTTGGGCAGTGATTATACTGTAAAAAGCTGTTTTGGTCACATTAGAGATCTGGCAAAAGGAGATGATGCCATTAATGTGAAAGGCGACTTTTCACCTAATTATGAGGTGAGTGAAGACAAAAAAGCAATTGTAGCTGAATTAAAAAAACTTTCTAAAGAAGCTGATGTGGTTTGGTTAGCTTCCGATGAGGACCGCGAGGGGGAAGCCATTAGCTGGCACCTAAGCGAAGTTCTAAAATTGGATGAGAAGAAAACCCGTAGAATAGTATTTCACGAAATTACCAAGCCTGCAATTTTAAAGGCAATTGAAAACCCAAGAGGGATAGATAAAAATTTAGTTGATGCGCAACAAGCACGCAGGGTATTAGATAGATTAGTGGGTTTTGAATTATCTCCTGTGCTTTGGAAAAAAGTAAAATCAAACTTAAGTGCGGGTAGGGTGCAATCTGTTGCTGTTAGGTTAATTGTTGACAGAGAACGTGAAATAAACCAATTTAATTATAATTCTGCTTTTAGAATTGTGGCCCGCTTTGCTGTTGGTGGCAAACAAATGGAAGCCGAATTAGGCAAACGTTTTGAAACGGAAGCAGAAGCAAAAGCATTTTTAGAAAATTGCAAGGGGGCTGATTTTAGCATTAAAACCTTAGAGGTAAAACCAAGTGAAAAATCTCCAGCGCCTCCTTTTACTACATCTACCTTGCAACAAGAAGCGAGTAGAAAAATGGGTTATGGTGTAAGTGTTACCATGAGCATTGCGCAAAAATTATACGAAAACGGGTTTATTACCTACATGCGTACAGATAGCGTGAACTTATCGGAGATGGCTATTGCAAGTGCCGCATCTTATATTACCAGTAATTTTGGTGCACAATATAGCCGCCCAATGCGGTATACCACTAAAAACGACAGTGCCCAAGAAGCACATGAGGCCATTCGTCCTACCTATTTTGAAAATGTAGAAATTGACGGTACACCTCAAGAAAAGAAATTATACGACCTTATTTATAAACGTGCAATTGCCTCTCAAATGGCCAAAGCGCAAATAGAAAAAACCATTGCAAACATTTCCATCAGTGGCATTCCTGAGCAATTGGTTGCTACCGGTGAAGTATTAAAATTTGATGGTTTTTTAAAGGTTTATTTAGAAAGTACAGACGACGACCAAGAAGACGATACAAGCAAAATGTTGCCACCACTTTCAGTGGGTGAAAAATTAGTTTTGAACCAAATTCAAGCAACAGAAAAGTTTACCCGTCCTGCGCCAAGATACACAGAGGCTAGTTTGGTTAAAAGGCTTGAAGAACTAGGTATTGGCCGACCTTCAACTTATGCGCCAACAATTTCTACCATTCAAAAACGTGGCTATGTTTTAAAGGAAGATAGAGAAGGCAAAGAAAGAAATTTTGTGCAGTTAACTTTAGAGAAAGATGAAATTGCAAGAGTGGATAGAACTGAAAAATTTGCCAGCGAAAAATCAAAATTATTTCCAAGTGATATTGGAATTATAGTTACTGATTTCTTGAGCAAACACTTTGAACAAATTATGGATTTTGGCTTTACTGCAAGTGTAGAAAGCGAATTTGATAAAATTGCTCGTGGCCAATTGGTTTGGAATAAAATGATTGAAAAGTTCTATGGACCTTTTCATGCCATTGTAACCAATACCAGTGAAAATGCAGAGCGCCAAAACGCAGAGCGCACCATTGGTGTAGATCCAGAAACAGGTAAAACAGTTTATGTAAAAGTGGGCAGGTACGGACCATTTGCACAAATTGGAGATAACAGTGATGATGAGGCTTTGAAGCCACGCTATGCCAGTTTGCGCACTGGACAATTAACTGAAACTATTACTTTAGAAGAAGCTTTAGACTTGTTTAAATTACCACGTGTGGTGGGTGAATTTGAAACCAAACCAGTGAAAGCGGCTATTGGTAGGTTCGGACCATACCTTATGCACGATAGTAAGTTTATTAGTATTCCTAAAACAGACGATGTGTTTGCAATTGATTTACCGCGTTCAATTGAATTAATTGAAGCAAAGCGTATTTCTGATGCCAATAAATTATTGAAAACATTTGCCGAAGATGAAGAAGTGAAAATCTTAAATGGCAGATGGGGGCCTTATATTGGTAAAGGTAGAGACAATTACAGATTGCCAAAAGGGCAAAATGTAGATGAGTTAACCTATGAAATGGTAAGCAAAATAATTGCAGCTGAGGCTAAACCCGCCAGCAAAAAAACAGCAGCAAAAACGGCTGTTCCAGCAAAAAAAGTTGCCGCCAAAAAGAAAGCACCTGCTAAGAAAGCTGCTGTTAAAAAGGCCAAGAAATAGGAAAAGCCTCAAGCTTGATGTGGTATAAAGCAATCATAGAAAATTCAATTGCAGGTTCAAAATGAATGAAGTTGAATTAAGGTCATTGGTAGCTTTATTGGATGATGATGATCCGGAAGTTTTTCAACATATTGAAGAACGTTTATTGTCTTATGGAACGCAAGTTATTCCTTTTTTAGAGGAGGAGTGGGGCGTGCTAAAAGACATGGTGCACCAGCAAAGATTGGAGAATATTATTCACCAATTACAATTCAATGAACTTTTTGCTGCCTTTCAAAATTGGCATAAAACGCCCGAACAAGATTTATTAGAAGGTGTTTACCTTATTTGTAAATACCGTTTTCCTGAGTACGATAAACAAAATTTAATAAACGCCATTGAAAAATTGCGTTTAGATGTTTGGTTGGAAATGAATTACGAATTGAGTCCCTACGAAAAGGTACGCATTATCAATTATGTGATTTATAAAATTCATGGCTTTAAAGGAAACGTAGATAATTACCATGATCCTTCAAACTCCTTTATTAATCAGGTATTGGAGAGTAAAAAAGGAAACCCAATTTTGTTGGCTACCATATATATGTTGGTGGCGCAAAAATTAAATATTCCTGTTTTTGGCGTAAACCTGCCCCAACATTTTGTGCTTGCTTACATGGAAGAATATGGCAAAAGCAATGTAGAGATGAAGTTCAATGAAATAGAAGAATGGCTGAACCAAAATGGTAAAATATTATTCTATATCAATGCATTTAATGGAGGTGCAATTTTTACTAAGGTTAACCTAGAGCAGTTTTTGCAACAAGTACATATTGATATTAAGCCCGATTTTTTAGTACCCTGCGCTAATATTGATATTGTAAAGCGCATTTTACGTAACCTAGCTTCCTCCTACGAAAAGCTTAATAAGCCCCATAAACAAAAGGAAATCATGCAAATTTTGTATTCTCTTGGAGAGCCGCCATTAGGCGAATTTCATGAAACAGGCCATGAACCAGAATAGCTTGGTGAATCCTATGAAATATTGCATTTTTGTAGCATGGCAATAAATAAGCACTTTTATAATATGCTTGGGTTAAAACAAAAAGATATTTCTAAACTAGTAGTATTAGCTAGCTTCATTTTTTGCATGCTTTCAAGTTTAAATGCCCAGCATACCTATATTCCAAATGGCGGTTCGAGCCAACAAATTTTGGATCGTTTGGAAATAAAATCTGGCGAATTGGCCAATGATTATTTTCACAGTGCTGGTAAGAGTTACAGACGCATGGCAATAGCCAATTATATCGACAGTTTTCCAGTAAATAGGGTGAAATTATCTGCACAAGATTATTTTAATATGAGCTACCTCATTAATGATAATTTTGAGTGGAGTAAAAGCGAACAAAGTTTATCAAAACAAAAATTTAGCAAAACAATTTACACCCGTAAAGCTGCCTTTTATAGCGCACAGCAAAAGGATTTTAGCTTAATTGTTAACCCCGTTTTGTACTACCAAGTATCTACCGATCAATATAACAAACAAGGTGCCTTACTCAATAACCGAGGCGTTGAAATACGCGGTCATGTTGGCAAAAACATTGGTTTCTACACACAAGTAAGCGATGAAATTTTGAAGCCTAACAGTTGGGTGGGAGATTTACAGCACAAAGAAGGTATTCTGCCTTATACCAATTTCTACAAGACCTATCCAAATACTTTCAATTATTTTTTGTCGAGTGCCTATGTAACGGGTTCTATTAACAAATACATGGATTTGCAGTTTGGGCATTTTCGTAATTTTATGGGTGATGGGTACCGCACCTTTATTTTGGGTGATATGCAGCCGGAGTATTTAACCATGCGCTTAAATACCAGGATTTGGCGCTTAAATTATACCAATATTTGGAGTGAATTGCGCGATCCTATTGGAGGTGCATATACCACCCAACCCCGCCATTATATGGCAACCCACCATTTGAGTTTAAACTTAGGTAAGAACTTTAATATTGGCATGTTTGAAACCATCTTGTTTCAAAGAGGAGATTCATTGGGCAGGGGAGCATTTGATTTAAACTATATGAACCCAATTGTGTTTTATAAATCTATTGAGAATGGCTTAAACAGTACAGATAAGGCCATTATTGGTATCAATTACAAATACAATTTCTTGCATCATTTTTCATTGTATGGCCAAGCTGTTATTTCTGAGTTTGTATTAAAAGAACTATTAGCTAGAAAAGGTTGGTGGGGTAATAAATTTGCCATACAAACTGGTTTAAAATACATTGATGTAGCAGGAGTAAAAAACCTAGATATGCAAGGGGAGTTAAATATTTGCAGACCCTATATGTATACCAGTTTTAACAGCGCCCAAAGCTTTAGTAATTTTGGACAAAACATGGGTCATCCTTTGGGTGCCAATTTTTATGAGGGAGTTGGAATTATTCGTTACCAACCAATAAACAGGTTGAATTTAACGGCTAAACTAATGTATGCCCTATACGGCAATGATACCAATGGCAGTAATTTTGGCAAGGATGTTCGAATGAGTTATATCTCTAGGAGTAATGGCGATTATGGTAATTATATTGGACAAGGAATTGAAACCAAATTAATCATGGCAGATTTAACTGCAACCTATATGCCAATGCACAATTTGTTTTTTGATATTAAATTGGGTTACCGCCAAGCTTTTTCAAATTTACCGCAATTTGCCCAAAGAACCATGTACTTTACCACTGGTATTCGTTGGAATATTGTTAGTCGTAATTACGATTTTTAGAAAAATAATTGTTTGTGTTTTGTTTGTAGTGCTTTTGTACTATTTTAGATTATTATTTATAAATGGCATTTTTAGACTCATTAATAAACGGTGCTTCAGACGCAATTTTGGTTGCAGATATTGTAACTGGAGAAATTGTATTTGCCAATCCAGCCGCTTATAAATTGTTTGAATGTGATGGAAATTACCTCGTAGGAAAACACCAAACACAGCTCCATCCGCCAGAAGAACTCGAATTTATACAAAAGAAATTCGCTGAATTTATTTCTTCTAGTAATTACAATGAAACTAAGGCTGTTATTTTAACCCAGCTTGGAAATAAAAAGGCTGTATTAATTACCAGTGCAAATTTGTTTGAATCGGAGGGTAAAATGTTCTCAGCTGCCTATTTTAAAGACATCTCTCATTTAGAACGCTTGGATGAAATTGCTTTTGAACAATCTCATATTGTAAGGGCGCCATTGGCCAATATTTTAGGGGTAACAGATTTGCTTTTAGAAGGTGGTTTGCCAGAAGATAAAAACAAACAATTGTTGGAAGCCTTGCAGGGAGAAATTATCAAATTCGACCTTGCCATTAAGCGGATTAGCCAGAAGGCATTTTTGTAAATAGTGCGAATGCTACTTTCGCTAATTTACTCCCAAAACTAATTTTTAATTTGTCGAAACGTTAGGTTTATCCTAGGGTTTAAACATTTGCTCGATTTTGGAATTTGGTGTTGCCAAAAATGTTGCGTGCTTCCTGTCATGAGTAATAGGGAGCCATTTGTTAATTGAATAGACAGTTTCTCAATTTCTTTATTATGCCTATGCCGCATTTGAAAGCTGCGTGTTTCACCAAAACTAATAGAGGCAATTATTGGGTTCGAACCTAATTCTTTTTCATCATCTGCATGCCAGCCCATGCTATCCTCACCGTATCTATAATAATTCATTAAAACGCTTGTAAACGATTCTTTGCAAACTTCCTCTATGCGCAATTTAATCATTAATAATTCTTCTGTCCAGGCTTTTGCTTCCCACAATAAGCCAGAATAGGTATAGTTTTTATGGGCATCTCCATAAAATGCTGTTAACCTGGGTTGCGCAATCAATTTGCCAAACAGCTTTATTTGTTTTTGCTCCCACTTAATAGTTGTAGCCAATTGTTTGAACAGAAATTCAGATTCTTCTTCAGAAAAAAAGTTTTCATACAAACATACCTGCGCATCAGGTAAATCGAGGTTTTTTAGTTTTACCTTTGCATTGGTGCCAATTCCATTGTTGCCAAATAAATCCATTGTGGTGCAATTTAATTAGCGTTTTGCAATTTTATTACCGGTACTTCTTTGCCTGCTGCACTTAAAACGATTGATGGTGCTTTCTCTGAGAACACTGTGTTTGGTTTTGCGCGATTTCATTCTCTTTCGCCACATTCTAAAACTGGAAGGCAAAGAATTCTTTCGCATAAATTCAATCACGTCTTTTTCTTTTAGGCCAAATTGAAATTCAATGGCCTCAAAAGGCGTTCTGTCTTCCCAAGCCATTTGTATAATGCGGTCTATGTCTTCCACATTAATATTAGTTGTATCTAACAAATAGTTTTTAAGAAGCGTTGGTGGATTTTTAAGTTTAGCTATATTTTGTTTCAACATGATTTTTCTGGTTTCTGCATTTATCGATGCAATACTTTACTTCGATCCAATTTTTCTCCCATTTCTTTCGCCAAGAAAAAGGCCTTGAACAAACAATACAAATTTTGCTGGGCAGGTTTTCCTTTTTTTTGTTCTTCATTTTAGGTAATAATATAACATAAATATTTGCCATTAGTTTGCCCATGTTTTGTCATATTAATGCTTAAACCCTGAGTTGTAAAAAGGCCTATTTGCAAATTTTATAAAAATTTTAATAATTGAAAATCAAATTGTTATGACGAAAATTGCAATTTTACACAAATTATAAAACTTAAAAATAACACTCATGTTCATGTGTAATGGAAACCAAAAACCAATGACTTAGGGGAGTAACCGAAAATCCAAAAGAGTAGGGAAAACTTAAAAAAAAATTAAAATGGAACATTTAAAAATTGCAAGTGATAATTACGTGGCATTCACGTTTTTTATCGGCACAATGGCCATGATGGCTGCTTCAGTATTTTTCTTTTTTGAATTGGGTAACACTTCTCAAAAATGGAGAACATCAGTTTTAGTTTCTGGATTAATTACTTTCATTGCAGCAGTTCATTATTACTACATGAGAGGTTACAATTTAGAAACAGGAGATTCACCTACTTTCTTCCGTTATGTTGATTGGATCCTTACAGTTCCTTTGATGTGCGTAGAATTTTATTTAATTACCAAAAAGGCTGGTGCTAAAGTTGGCTTGTTATGGAAATTAATTTTCGCTTCATTGGTAATGTTGGTTACTGGTTACATTGGCGAAACCATTGATCGCACAAACAGCGTATTATGGGGTGTAATTTCAGGTGCAGCTTATTTCTACATTGCTTACCTAATCTGGTTTGGCGAAGTTGCTAATTTGTCTCAAACTGCTGGTCCTCAAGTTGCAAAAGCAACAAGAACATTGGCTTGGTTTGTTTTGGTAGGTTGGGCTATTTACCCATTAGGATACATCTTAGGAACTCCAGGTGGATTATTTGGTATCACTTTGGTGAGCGATCCTGCTGCTGCTTCTCATGCAATGGATATTGTTTACAATATTGCAGATGCTATCAATAAAATTGGATTTGGTTTAGTTATCTATGCCTTGAGCAGAAACGAAGACTAATTCTTTACTAAGAAATTTAAAAGGGTTCTTCAATTTTTTGAAGAACCCTTTTTGTTAATACCAATCGCATACAAAATGGCAAGGCATATCCAAAACGGCAACTTGGATTATTTGTTTGTAGGTGCTGGAGCCTCTGCAACCTTATTACTCATGCGCATGGAGCAGCATGGCCTTTTGAATGGTAAAAATATTTTGATCTTAGATCCAGACGACAAATTAAACAATGATAAAACCTATTGTTTTTGGACAGATCAAAATGACCAATTGGCGCTTGGATGCGCGCATTTAATTAGTCATCAATGGGAGAAGGTTCGGGTAAATCAAAACCACCAAGAATCATTATTACCTCAAAAATACTTTCATATTTCTTCCTTGGATTTGTACAATGAACTCAGACGTATTGTTCAGAAATATGATATCATGCGTTTGCAACGCAGCGTTATAGATGCACAAGCAATAGAAAATGGTGTTAAAGTTTTCACTGGGCATGAAAATTGGATTTCAACCTTGGTGTTTGATAGCAGACCCTCCAAATATTTAGCGGCAAAAGAGGATGAGGTACACTTACTTCAGTCCTTTATTGGTTATATTATCAATACCAATAATCCTATTTCTGAAAATGATTGTGCAGACCTAATGGATTTTAATGTTAGTCAATTAGACGCTACGCAGTTTATGTATGTGCTTCCATTGGGAGAAGGTAAAACATTGGTAGAATTAACACGTTTTGGCGCTAAAGCATTAACACAGGAGCAGGCCGATCCAATTTTGGATGATTATATTTTAAAAAGATTTGGTGCCTATAAATTATTAAATACTGAAACAGGTTGTATTCCTATGAGTACTGCCCAAATTTCCAATGATACAATACCAGGGCTTATTTCAATTGGCAGTAGAGCTGGCGCTATAAAGCCTAGCACGGGATATGCCTTTAAAAATATGTTTAATCAGGCGTCCTATATTGCCAATTGCTTGGCTAATAAGCAATCGATTATTCAAAAAAAGAAGGCAAGGCGGTTTAAGTTTTACGACCGCATTTTACTTTTGATTCTGTCTCGCAAACCTTATTTAGGCAAGCCAATATTTCAGGCTTTATTCAATAAAAATGAAATAAAAATGGTATTGAAGTTCTTAGATGAGAAAACCACCTTGTTTCAAGATATAAAGATTTTTTCATCCTTGCCAATTTTACCTTTTTTGAGCGCAGCAGCGCAAATTGTTGCATTAAAAACAAAACGTTTATTAGCCCCATTTGCCTTAATGTTAATTGCATTTTTCTTATGGGTGGTATTTAAAAACGTGCCAAGTATGTTCAGTTGGATACAGTTTCCCTTGTTTATTGGAGGGATGTTTTTAATTGGAATTCCGCATGGTGCCGTGGATCATTTACTAGAAAAAAATGATTCTTCCTTTCGCCTAAATAGAAACTTTGTACTAAAATATGTTGGATTGGCTTTCCTAAATTTTGTTCTGTGGTTGCTTTTACCCAAGCTGGCATTGTTGTTTTTTTTAGTTTATTCTGCATGGCATTTTGGTGAAACCGATTTAAAAGAGTGGAAGCCTCAGATTATAAATCATGTTAAAATTATTCTCTGGGGCAGTTTTATTTTAGGCATAATACTTTTAGGGCATGTAAATGAAACCAATGCTATTTTGGGAAACATGCAGTCCATTATAATTCCAATATCCAGTAATAATGCGCAATTATTGAGTTTAATTCTTGTAACATTTGGTTTAATATGGGCAGTTTTAGAAAGAAGATGGCAAATGTTACATACTATAATTGTACTATTAATTTGCATGGAATTGCCACTTATAACTGCATTTGGACTTTATTTTATAGGTCAGCACAGCTACAATGGATGGTCGCATTTAAAACAAGGAATGAATGAAAATAACCAATCACTTTTTTTAAAGGCACTGCCCTTTACCGCAGGTGCTTTAATCATGTTTGTTGGTATGGCTTTGCTAATGAAAAATGATATTCTCCACTATAATAAAAATTGGATCAGCATATTCTTTGTATTTATTTCTTGTATCAGTTTTCCGCATATAATTGCTATGAATAACTTCTATAGGAAGAATTCCTTGCAATAGAAATGCGCATCAAAAGCTTCGATAAAATGCCGGAGGCCAAGCAAAGTATGCACCTGGAAACAGCAGAAAATTATTTAGAGCAAATGGATTTTAATAAGCGTTGATTACTTCCCGATACAGGAACTGATAAGAAAAAATAAACGTTGAAACCCTGGTAACGCAACATTTACAATAACAGCAAAAAAATAGCCTCTTTACTTTTTCATCTCAGCATCACGAAAAGCACGCTTCGTCTGTTCAATTTCACTGCTACTTATGCCTACTTTTTTTGCAACTGTGCGCCATTTGGCAATTTCTCGCTGTATATCATTTATGATTTTTTCCGCTTCGTCATTTTTTAGTTTGTAATGCTTTGCCGTTTCTAAGGCCAAAGAAATATCCTGTTCATTACTATTCTCCGATATATTTAATGTCAAGCCATTTCCCATTTCATTGGGATTCATATCATAGGCTGGTGATAATTCCCAACCATTATTTGTTAGCATAAATCCGTGATTACGCAAATGGTCATCAGTATTTGAAACCGACATATTGAAAACTACTCGTCTCCACAGCTGTTCTAAATCTGCTTTCACCGATGCTCCTTGCTGAATGATAAAAGCAACAATATCCAAATAGCTTAACCCATCATGAAAATCCGCTCCATCTTGATATCCCAATAATGTGATGGCAGATGCAAAGTGTATGCGGTTCTGTTTTATCCTATCAAATCGTTTAGATAAGAATGTATGGTGCTTTCCGGAAAATTGAAGTAGCCTTGCATCAGGTACATGAATACCACAAGCTTTAGCCAATTGATGCAATACCATTTCCCAAGCTCCGGTGTTTTTATCATCTTTAGCACTTGGAAATTTTGCAATCCAAAGATTGCCCTTTTCATCCATTACACTGGCTTTAGGTCTTGCGCCGCCCAATGAAGAACCCGGGTCAATAAGCATATTCAACCACTTAGTATATTCCGGGTCTTTAATGGCATCATCTTTTTCTAATTGCAAACTCGCATATTCCAATTCTCGAAGCGATGTCCATGGAGGCGTTGACATTTTCTTTTGGTTGTTCATAAATTCGCCCTCCTGTTCCAACTTAAATCGTAGTCCTCCCATTCGATGACCGTCAAAAACGCCTAATAAATAATCGCTTTCAAAAAGTGTTTTTTCTTCACGGCTTTCCAACTTAGCTTGCCAAGCTTCTCTTCTCCGCATTAATAATCTTCCCCAACGGTCAGGCGCAGAATCCAGGAACACCCCAAAATTATTTTTTCCTTCAGGCAAATATTGTTTCCCCTTGTAAAGTCCGAGATTAGGGTCTAAATACAAGATAGGTTGCTTGGCACTTAGCCAAGCCTCATGATATTCAAATGAAAAAATCTCCTTGCCCCTTAAACGTTGTGCATTGAGCATTCCCATTAATTGAGGTGCTTCCATAGGTTCCCAATCGGCATAAACCCATATGATAGTTTCGTTCTTCTTCATAGTTTATTCGATTTTTTAGGGGCACGCTTTGCTGTTGTAATTCCGGCATCCTGCAATTTTCTGCCCAATGGGTCAGTTGCTGCTACCATAGAAAGGTCTTTCTCCAAGCCGAGCACAAATAACACTTGCAAGTAGCTTCCAATAGCAACAGTAGGAATTCCCTGTTCGATATTGTAAACTGTTTTTCTGCTTATGCCTGCTCGTTCTGCAACTTGCTCTGCACTAAACTTTCTGCGCAGTCGCGCAAGTTGAATTTGCTCTCCTAATACATTTAAAATCTTGAGGTTTTTAGGTAATATTGCCGGCGCTGTTTTCATATAATGTGTCTTATAAAGCGCAAATATAACATTATTTATCCTTTTTATGACACGTTATAATATTTTTTACTATGCCATTATTGTACTAATTAGAAATCTCAGTAGTTATTCTTTATATGGAATCAAAATTGATAAGTAGTGTTTACTTTCCTATACAAAACTTACTAAAAATATTCTCTAGCAAGTCGTCTGTTGAAACTTCTCCTATGATTTCGGCGAGGTGGTGAATGGATTTGCGGATGTCAAAAGCAAGGAGTTCGCCGCTGCGGCCAATTTCCATGCTGTTTAAAACGTTTTGCAGCGATTCTGCGGCGTGCATCAAGGATTGGTAATGGCGAACGTTGCTAATGATTACATCGTTGGCTCCTTGGTCTTTTAAAACTATTTCCCTTAACCTATGGTGCAATTCCTGCAAGCCACTTTGCTCTTTGCTGGATAAATACAAAATATCGGTTCGACCCGAAAACTTTTCTGCCAAATTTTGACCTGCTGCTAAATCTATTTTGTTGGCAATAGGAACCAATACACTGCCTTCTAAACTGAGTTTGGCAATTTCTTCTTCTAGGTCTGCTGCCGTGGTTTCTAAGGCATCAAACAAATACAATACAATGCTTGCCTGCTTTATTTTCTCGTGGGTTTTTTCTATTCCTATGCTCTCAATAACATCTTCGGTATGTGCACGAATGCCTGCAGTATCTATTAACCTAAATAAAATTCCTTCTATAACAAATACCTCTTCAATGGTATCTCTTGTGGTACCTGCAATAGAACTCACAATGGCCCTGTCGTCTTTAACCAAAGCATTTAACAAGGTAGATTTACCGGCATTGGGCTTGCCTACAATTACCGTAGGAACGCCGTTTTTAATGGCATTGCCCATCTTAAAGGTTTGGGTAAGTGCATTGATTAAACTGAGAATTTTTTGCACCAATTCGCGCAATGCTGGTCGGCTGGCAAACTCTACATCTTCTTCACTAAAATCTAATTCCAGTTCTATAAGCGAAGCAAAATTTACCAAGCGTTCTTTTACTTGCGCAATCTCTTTTGAAAATCCACCACGCATTTGGTTCATGGCGGTTTTATGACTCATCTCAGAATGCGATGCAATTAAATCTGCCACCGCCTCGGCTTGGGTTAAGTCTAATTTTTTGTTTAAGAAAGCTCTTAGGGTAAACTCGCCAGGCTTTGCCAAACGGGCTCCTTGGCTTACCAAGAGTTCTAAAATTCTTTGTTGGATATAAGGCGAACCATGGCAACTTAACTCTATGGTATGCTCGCCGGTATAACTTTTTGGAGCAACAAAAACACTGGCCAAAACTTCATCCACGGTATTGGTTCCGTCCATAATTTTACCAAAATGGAGGGTATGACTGGCAACTTTTTCTAGGTTCGAACCAACAAATAATTGGTTAACTAAACTGATGGCATTTGGGCCACTTACGCGCAAAACGCCAATGGCGCCTATACCTGCAGCGGTTGCAATGGCACAAATGGTATCGCCTAAATGGTATTGGTTACTCGACATATTCCTCAAAGGTACATAAAAGGATGAAGGAGAAAAGAGGGGAGGCCTATAAACAATTCTGTTTTTTTAAGTCCTTTACCTCATCGCCATACAAATCTGTGAAACTATACGACAATGCCTTTTGAATGGCTTCGCACGCTTTCTCTTTTTGGTTTTGGGCCAAATAGATGAGCGCTAAATTTCTGTAAGCATAAGCATTGGTAGGGAAGAACTTCAATGATTTATTAATGTTTTTTAAAGCTTCTTCTGTTTTGCCCAATTTAAATTGTGCATAGCCCAAGTTGTTTAATACATAAGGCTCATTGGGCTCCAAGGCTAATCCTTCTAAGAGGTATTTTTCGGCAAAGGCATAGCGTTCACGCTTCTGGTTTTGGTAACCTAAATTTACATACGCGCCAATGTATTTTGGGTTCTTTTCTTTAATGCCTAACAAGATTTTTTCTGCCTCGTCAAATTGGTCGTCGTCAAATAAGGTGGCCGATAAATTATTTAATGCATCCAAATTGTCTGGCCTTATTTTTAAAGCCTCCCTGCAATCTGCAATGGCATTTTCTATTTTATTTACATGGTGACTAACCCCGCTGCGGTTAATTAATATTTCAAATTTAAGCGAGTCGTCTGTAGTACATAATTCATAAGCCTTATTAAAATCTTTGAGACTATTAGCCATATCGTTAATGCCATAAAAAAACAAACCGCGCATGTTGTAAGCAGCTGCAGAATTTGGAAATTTTGTAATGGTGAACTGCATGTTTTCAAATGCCTTCTCTGCATTAATTCCCAATAATGCCGTGGATTTAAGCACGCTTAATTCATCTGTTAAACCAGTTTTGCTTATTTCTTTCTCAACTAAATCTAAGGCTTTTTTGCTTTTTCCAGCACTCATTAAATCCTTAATTTCTTTGGCATTGGTTTGGGCTTGTGCATGCACTAATAAAAGCAATAGCATAGCTATAAGTAACTGCGTTTTCTTTAGGTGTTTTTGTATACTTGTCATGCTTATAACTTTTCTAAAACCAATACAATCTTGTTGAAATTAGCGGCCGCATTAATAACAGAGCGGTAGCTTTCATAACTTTCAAGCGGCAAATGAATAACATTATAATATTCATCGCAAAGCAATTTAATGGTATTGCCTTCTTGTGTATAGGTAGAAGTAAATCCAGCTGCATCATTTTTGCCTAAGAAAGGTTGCACTTTCATATTCAACTCCGCTAAGTTTTTAACTTGGTAGCCCTCTGGAATGGTAAAGGTAATTTCGCGGTGATAGGTTCTGTTATAGGCGTTTTCTACAGGTAAAATTCTTGCAGATGCTTGGTACAATTCAGATTGCGGCCCAATTAATTCTCCAAATTTTAATAGAATTTTTGGTCCTGCCTTTTCTATAAAATGTTGCGAACTTGATTTGCTGTTTACAATTAATGGAAACAACATCAAATTGTCTGAACCTTTGTTTTCAATTTTAATACTCTTAATGCTAATTTCTTTTTGAAACTGTCTTACAATATTCTCTTCGTATTCACGCAATTTGTCTTTGTCTATGTACTCAAAATATGGCTGAAAGTTTTGTGCATTGTAGCCCAAAAATTCTTGACGTAAATCAATGTCCAAACTGTCAAAATCCTTATTCATATTCACCTTTACAGTCATGTTGTTTTGCGTAGTTGCGGCAGGGTAGGCAGCAATAAATTTAACTTTCCCAGCACCCGTATTGATATCGCCTAAACTTACCTTTCTAATAAATAATCCATAGTTTTCTGTATACTCACCTGGTACCAAACCTAATCTAAAGGTTTGCGAAAATGGGCTCATATATTTATTTATGGAAGGTATGTAAATCAAGAAATTGTTTAAGAATACATACGATTCGTAATCCTTTGGGAAAGGCGTTTTAAAGCGGCTACTGGTAACCACAATTTCTTTTTCAATGCCAGCCTTGTCAAATAATAGGCAAAACATGCGGGCTGCCCCATTTTCATTCATTGCACCCAATTTTACTATGGTTTCAATATTGCTCAAACGACTGTCATTTATGTCGTTGAAATTGAAGTTTTTCTTTACATAGCCTTCTATAGATCTAATTTTGGTTTCTTCATCTGGCGCATATTTGATATTGGCAGATTTAAGTATTTTCTCAATGGCTTTGTTTTCTTCTTTAGTTACATTGTTGCAGAGGTTGTCGTAAATATTCTGACTAACCAATCCGTAGTTGTAGGGGTTTTTCTTGCCTTTTGCGGTATTGAAATACAATTGGTAAATTACTTTTTGCTTGCTGCCATCTTCATTGGCAAATGATTCATCAAACATTTTAGGTACCATGGTGGTATCTGCTACCAACATGTTTCTTTCTTCCAAAGTAGTGTCTTCGCGCATTTCCGGGAAACCATTCAATGATTTGGTGCTAAAGAACAAATTTTCTGGCGAAATAATTTTGAACAATACGCGCGCTTTTGGGGCATTTGCCTGAAAGGTTTGGATTGTTCCCGACAAAGAAGGATTGCGTTTTATTAAATAATAATATTCAATAAAACTTCCTTTTTCTGCTCCTGAAACTGCAAAGAAATTTACTTTTTGGTTGTCTTCATTGGTGCCCTCTTTTAAAGCATCTTCGCCCATTGAATTCACTTTTCCATTTGCCAAAACAACCCTAACATCGTAGCCAACTAATTCAATGGTTCGAGCCAAAGAAATATAAATTTTATTGCTACGGTCAATAGCATCATTGCTATTTACATACCTAATTTCATGGATATAGAAATACTCAAAAAGGTTATTGTCTTTGTCGTACGCATATTCTACAGTACGCTCATCTAATACCTCCAATTCTTCAACAGATTTCAAATCGTAGCCACTACATAATTTAGCAAAATCTGTATTGCTTCCTAATTTATAGGGCAAAGAAAATTGGGCCGAACTCCAACTAAACTGAAGGAGCAGCAATGAAAACAAAAGTGTTTTTCTCATTTTATTTTGAATTGAGGGTGATTTGTTCTGCGTAATATTTTTGCATGGTATCTATCATGCTGTTATAGGAAATAAACATAGCTGGGTAAATCAATAAAAAGTCTCTATTGATAGTTTGTTTGCGAATTAGGAGGTTTTTATCTTGCTTGTAATCACAGGTAATTTGCATGTAATTATTTTCACTTTTAAGTGATTTTGGTAAATAAGCAGCCTGGTATCCTTTAGGCAATTCAAAGCAGGCAATGTTTACGCCCGCATCTTTATACCTGTATTCTATGGCAACATTTCTCTTGGTATCAATTTTTCCTGGAATAAAGGTTCGATCCAAATTCATGTTTAAATAAATGTCTTTCTCAATTTTAGTTGCATATTCTGGCAAGCTAAATTGGTAATGAATAATTAATGGAAGGTTTTTGTCTTCTTGGTTTTCCAACCAAACGGTATCTATGATAAAACGGTTACTGCCTTTTAGTAAATAAGAACGACTAAGGTTCAATAAGGACCTGTCGTTTTTTTCATCGAGGCGGTCTATGAACGACATTTTTCTGTACCCATAAAGCTTGGCAATACCTGATCCAACAATGCTTTTGTCTTGTAACCTAAAATAGCATGAATCGTACATGAGGTTATCAGAAGACTTTACTTCTTCCACTGTATCTATTACAAAATGTTCGCAATCGCCTAATTCTATCATGGCCTCTTTTCCTTGCGTAAAAGGGGAGGGCATGCCAAATTTTACATTGCTTGCGGTACCATCTATAAAAATAAATTTTCCTTTATAACGCAAGGCTGTAATCATATGGTTGTCTACAGATGGAATGGGCAATTGGGTATAGCGGTAAGGCAAATCTCTTGTGCCAATCCAAACCATGTGGGCATCTAAATTTTGTGATTTGAGTAAACTGTACAAGATGTTTGAAATGCCTTTGCAATCGCCATATCTTTCTTTACAAACTTGCGTGGCCAAAGCTGGAATATGCCCTTCATAGCCTGCTTCTGAGGCTATATAATGAATATTGTTTTGAACCCATGCATAGATAAGTGCAGCCTTATTAAAGGTGTCTTTTTCATTGCCAACAATAGAATCGCTTAAGGTCTTAAATTGATTTATATTCTCTTTGCTTTGTTGCAAGAAACTGCAATTCCAGTGGTATAAATCTGTTAAATCACCCAATACGCGTGTGCTTCCATTATTGCTTATATAACTGGTAATTCTAACATGAATTTGTGGTGCTACATGGTTTCTTTCTGGTGCATCTTCTTCGTAATCCAAAGATTTTTCTGATTGGCCGAACCAAGTATGTGTTGTAATTCCATTCTTTTTTGTAAGTTGGTGCTCAAACTTTCTGTTTCCAAAAAACATAGTGTCTATAGCTATTTCAATGCCATCTGGTACATTTAAGGTAAACTTTACATTTACATAATTGATATAAGGAGACAGCGAAAATTTAGGCAAGAAATGTGCATCTGTAATTTCGTAGGTATTGCTAATAAAAGTTTTATTTCCTCGGTTAATTTGCGGAAACATAAACTTCAATTCTTTTGAATCGTCAAAGAAAATATTCTTATTATCAAAATCATTTACCTGAAAATCTGTTACAGGAATTTTCTTATATTTATTACCAACTACATAGGTGCTATAGGCTGCATAGTCAATAAGTTTATAAAAGCTAGAAAAGTGAATAGACCGGTTAGACATGCTTCCATTGTTGTCACCCAAAAAGAAAAATTCTTCATTGGTTTTATATTGAACGGTAGCCTGATTGTCTTTTAGTTTTAGGTTTATTTCGTTTTCATATACCGTACAAACCAGTTCTTCCTTTGGGTAGAGTAATTTGTATTTGGTATAATCTTCTAGCGCCTGGCCAGACGCATACCCAGCGAAAAGTATGGAGAATAGTCCTGTAAATAAAATTCGTTGGATATGCGTCATTGAGCTGTTATTGGATAATGGCAATCATTTCGTCGTTCATATACATATAGGCATTGGTGCGTTTACCTGTAGCATCAAAATACTCGCATAGGCCGTCCAAATTGCCATTTACATAATGTTCGTGCATGCGCATGGTGCCATTGGCATTGTATTCAATTACATCACCGTGGAAAATACCATTCAAATAACCATCAGCGCGTTTAACTTTTCCATCAGGGAAGTATTTCTTAGTAGTGGCAATTTCATTACCGGTATCGTACATTCTTTCTTCTTGAATTTTACCATCTGGGTAATAAATTTTGTATGGACCATTGTAGGTACCAGCTTTTATATCATAAGTAGTAGAAACATTTCCATTGGCATAGTATGCTTTCAAAGAAATATCACCTGTTTTGGTATAAATGGTATCCACCAATTTGCCACTTTTGCCCATGTAAGAGTAGCCAATTAACTTGCCGTACTCATAATACCTTACTTCTCTTAACTCTCCATTTGGGGCAAAATATTTAGAGGTTCCATGACGGTCTTCTTCGTAGTATTCACTTTCAGATTCTACTTTGCCATTGTCGTAATACCAATAGTTTTTACCATGGTTCTTGCTATTTTTGTAATCAAATTTTCTGGTGGCTTCACCAAAATAATTGTAGTATTCCCAAACGCCTTCGCGGTCGCCATATACTAAAGTTACTTTTTGTCTTACTTTGCCATTCGGGAAATAATAAATCCAATCGCCATGTTGGTAGCCCATGTAGTATTCTCCAGCAATAGATACTTTGTTGTTTAAGAAATAATGGTTCACTTTTCCATGGTTTAAGCCATTTACCATATAGCCATCGTATTCTTTTTTACCAGATAAACCTTTTAATACCAAATGAGCTGTACCTGTTGGTATCAAAGCGCTGTCAATGCTAATGCCATTGGTATCGCAATGGTGAATTTCAATTAGGGTTCCCTTTAAATATTTAAATTTCTTATAAACTTTACCATTCGAAAGGTATTCATAAGCCCAATCAGATTTTTGATCATTGTGGTAGAAATAACTATTAGAAATAATACCGCTTGGTTCGTATTCATTCCATACACCCCATTTGTTACCTTCTATATAATTTCCTTCCGATTTAATTTTGCCATTTTCATGGAATAAAACTTCTAAGCCGTTTCTTTCTCCAGCCGCATAGGTATATTTTCCAGACTCTTTTCCGTTTTCAGAAAAGTTCTTTGAAACACCTTCTAACTTGCCTTTTTTGTATAATTCTGTTGAAGAAACATCGCCATTTGAATAGTAAAATTTCCAGGTACCATCGCGCTCGCCATCAATTAACATGCCTTCAGATTTCTTGTCTAATTGGTAATTGTAATTGATAACATTACTACCCGATTTCAAGATTTTTACATCATAAAACAATTTACCATCTCTGCCATAAACTTGCTCTCTTTTCCAATCACCTTTTTGGTAATAATCTACCCTGAATTTTCTTCCTTGGTGGTCAAAAGATTCTTCTTCTCCATTAATTTTACCAGATTCGTCTAAGTAGCTAATGCTGCTTATTTTTCCATCTGAATAGTAATCTATCCATTTGCCCGACATGTTGCCTTTGGTAGCAATTCCTTCTCTTTCTAATTTGCCGTTTACATAATAAGTTTTGTAAGGACCTTCCAATAAATTATTTACAAAAACACATTCTTTCTTCAATTGCTTGTTTTCATAATATTCGCGCAATGCGCCTTCTAGTTTACCTGCCTTGTAGTTAGATTCTTCCTTTAAGGCACCATGGTTATAGTATTCTTTAATAGAGCCACTTGGTTCGCCTTTTTCAAAAGAATATTCGTAGCTTACATTGCCATTTTCAAAATACTGAATTCCTTTACCTTGTCTGTCGCCCGCCTCATAATTGTCCTTTGATTTAATAGCGCCATCTGGGTAGTATTCATAAACGGTTCCACTAACCAAACCGGCAACATAATTGCCCATTTCTTTAGGACGACCACCTAAATAAATTTTATAAATACCATCAACAATACCAGCCTTGTAACTTACACTTTTAAGGGTATCGCCTTTATCATTGAAGTAATACCAAATGCCATTTTTCTCTCCGTTATTGTCAAATTCACCCTTTACATCAATAAATCCTTCGCTGTCAAAAAAGATCCATTTACCCACGCTTTTTTGTTGGCTATTGAAATTACCCAGCGCTTCTGGATTGTAGTTTTTGTAATAATGAAAATCTAATTTCTCTGTAATACCAGGTAAATTTCCTTCATACGAAGGATGCATTTTCTTGAATTTTGTTAAGGTAATATCCCTGCATTTTTTCAAGTTTTCAATTTTCTTTTTTACCTCTTTTGCAATTTTTTCATTTTCACTCGATGCCAACATCAAGAGAGAAAAGTCTTCAAACGACTGGTTTTTTAAGAAGTCGTTGTAAAAAGCCAAATAGTATTTGGAGTAAAATCCTGCGCTATAATCTTTTTTACCTGCTAATTTTTCCATCACCAAATAAAGCTGACGGTTCAAAGGGTATTTCATTTTACCAGGTACTTTGTATTTATCATTTAGCGCAACTTGGTTCGCCACTAAGAAATCAATGTCTTCAAATTCATTGTCTAAAGCGGTGTTTTTAACACTGCCAATTAAATTTGAGCTTTGGTTACACAAGCGGTTAAATTCATCTAAAACATTTTGTGTTCGTCTGCTATCTGGTTCCAACATCATAAAAATGGCAAAGGCCATTATTGCCTGGGTTTGTCTTCCTTCTTTTTCTGCCAAGGAAGCCAAACGCAGGTGCGCAGAGGCATACAATGGAGAAATGGCTAATACTTGTTGGTAAATTTCAAAAGCCTTTTTATGGACTTCTGCGGTTTCATATACAATACCTTTATTTAACATCAAGGAAGTGCTAAATGGATATTTTTTCAATGCGGCATCATATACGGCAATGGCCTCGTCTTTTCTTTTTAAATCATCTAATGCCGAACCCCAAATATTATATTGGGAAATTTGCGTTGTTCCTTCTGCAATAAGGCGTTTCGACATGTCTATTACCACATCATATTTTTTTAGTTTGTAGTAGGAGAGACTTATTTCATATTGAACTGCAAAATAATTGGTATCGCCATGTGGAACTTTTTCGTAAAGTTTAATAGCGTCTTCATATTTTTCCTCTTCATACAATGCCACACCATCATCCAATATTTTTTGGGAATTGATGAGTTGCACATAATTTTGGGCGAAGGTTTTTTGCTGGCAAAATGCAATTAGCAGCACCGTAAAAACTACGGCTAATTTTTTAGCGATTTTCATGAGATTATATTGAACAGAAAAGAAAATAAAAAAGCACCTAAATAGGAAGCAATGGGCGTATCTTGTGCATAAATACTAGGCTTTTCGAGCCTAGTATTAAGAGAATATAAAGTTTTATGAAATTATGCTCTCCTGAATGAGTTGCATGAACTCCTCTTCACTGATCATTTTAATATTTAAATCAGTAGCCTTTTTCAATTTCTCTGGCCCCATTTTATCGCCCGCAATTAAGAAATCTAAACTTTTAGAAATGCTGCCAACGTTCTGACCGCCATTGTGTTCAATAAGTTTTTTAAGCTCATCTCTGCTAATGCTAAAAGAACCAGATACCAAGAATTTTTTACCGGCTAATTTATTGCTTCTAATTTCATCTGGGTTAAAAGCCAATTCCATTTGCAACCCTGCCGCTTTTAAGCGTTGCACCATGGCAACATTGTCTTCATCTGCAAAAAAGCGTGTAAGGTTCTCGGCTATTTTCTCTCCAATTTCATATAAGCTGGCAATTTTTTCACCATTGGCCTGCATTAAATTATCAATGTTCTCAAATTGTTGTGCCAATTTTTTTGCTACCGTTTCTCCAATCATTCTTATGCCCAAAGCAAACAAAACGCGTTCAAACGGAATGGACTTTGATGCTGCAATCCCATTGATAATATTCTCAGCAGATTTTTCTTTGATAGAACGTTTTTTCTTATTTCCCGCCTCATCTTCCGATTCAAACTCTAAGCCGTTTAATTGTTCATATTTGAGTTCATACAAATCGGCATAGGATCGGATCAAACCTTTCTTAAATAAACCAGCCACTGTTTCACCTCCCAAACCCTCAATGTTCATGGCTCTGCGACTAATAAAATGTTCCATTCTACCTATGAGTTGGGTTGGACAATGGCTATCATTTGGGCAATAATGAATGGCTTCTCCTTCCTTTCTTACCAAGGGTGTTTGGCATTCTGGACAAATGCTTGGATACATTATTTTTTGCGCAAAGAGGTCTCTTTTGCTGGTATCTACGCCGGTAATTTTCGGAATAATTTCTCCACCCTTTTCTACAAAAACAGTATCAAAGGCATGCAAATCCAAACGTTCTATTTCATCTGCATTGTATAAACTGGCGCGTTTTACAGTAGTTCCAGCCAATTGAACCGGTGTTAAATTTGCAACAGGTGTAATGGCGCCTGTTCGTCCAACCTGATAGGTAACTTCTCTTAATTGACTAATGGCAGTTTCTGCTTTGTATTTATAAGATATTGCCCATCTAGGAACTTTTGCTGTAAATCCCAATTCCTTTTGAAAGCTATAATTATTAACTTTAATAACAACACCATCTATTTCATAACTAAGGTTCTGTCGTTCTTTGTCGTAGGTATTTACAAAGTTCATTACTTCGTCAATGTCCTTACATATTTTAAAATGATCACTCACCTTAAAACCCCATGATTCGGCCATTTTCAAGGATTCTGAATGTGTTTCGCAAAGATTTACATCGCTGTAAACAAAATATAAAAAGGCATCTAATGAACGTTTGGCTACCTCTTTTGAGTCCTGCATTTTTAAACTTCCAGAAGCAAAGTTTCTTGGATTTTTATAGAGTCTTTCTGCAATTTTATCTTCATCAACACCTTGTTCAAGTAGTTCGGTTTTCAATTCATTGTTGAGGCGTTCAAAGGTTTTACGGTGCATAAAAATCTCACCCCTAATTTCAAAAGAGGGTGGGAAATTGCCTTTTAATTCATGTGGAATACTTCTAATGGTTTTTACATTTTGGGTAACATCATCACCTTGCACGCCATCTCCTCTGGTTACGGCTCGAACCAATTTGCCGTTTTCGTAACTGATGCTGATGGCCAATCCATCAAATTTTAATTCGCAAACATATTCAACAGCATGGCCAATTGCATTTTGAATTCTGGTATCAAATTCTTGAAGTTCCTCTTTGGAGTATGTATTTCCCAAACTCAACATAGGGTATTTATGTTTTACCTGTTGAAAGTTTTTAGTAATATCTCCGCCTACTTGTTGGGTAGGCGAATCACTTTTTGCAAAGGCTGGAAAATCTTTTTCTAATTGTTCTAACTCTTTTAAAAGTATATCAAATTCAAAATCGCTGATACTGGGTTGCGAAAGAATATAGTAATTGTAATTGTGTTGTTTGAGTTCAGCGCTTAATTCAGCGATTCTCTTTTGTGCCAAATCAGAATTCATGTGTGCAATATAAGAATTTACTTCTTTGCCTATTTTGTTTCATAAAAAAAGCTGCTAAATTTTATTTCAAATTCAGCAGCTTATTATTTTA
>CANFHJ010000022.1 GCA_947446605.1 Bacteroidota bacterium
AGTATCTTCTAATTGCTTGCGGGTAATTGAATTGTCTTTGAATAAATTCTCGTCGCGCGCTAAATCTGCTGCAGCCCTTCTAAGACGCACTTCTTGTACATCTAGGTTGGCGTGTACTACTTTTTTATTCACTTCTGCACTTACCAATTGCGATTGTGCATTGGCTAAATCTGCTTGGGCAGAAAGCAAATCTGCTTCGGCCATTGAGCTTGCCAATTCGTATTCTTTTGGGTCTATTTGAACCAAAACCTCATTTGGGGTTACTACTTGGTAATCGCGAATGGCAATAGAATCAATATATCCTGCTAAACGACTCACAATAGGAATTGCGTTTGATTCAATTTGTGCATTGTCTGTGCTAATGTGGGTATAAGCGTTATAGGCTTTGAAGCTTCCATAAACGGCTAATAATGCAGCAAGTAAACTGATAATTAAGAATGCTTTGCTTTTTGGTTTGGTTGGCTGTGTGGCTTCCATAATTTTAATTGTGGGCCAAAGGTAAACTATGTTGACTAAAAAAGTCAACCAAATTGACTATATTAATATAATTATTACATTTGTTGCACTTTAATTTCATTTTAAAAACAAACGGCATTCATGGTTGTTAAGCGCAATAAAGAAGAAGAACTTGCTTTGCTAACGCAAAATCCAAAACATATTGGGCGTTTGTTAAATATGTGGAAGCGGTATTTTGATGATTGGGCAAACGACAATTTATTTAGCAACGGTTACCAATATTTTAAGATGGCGTATATGCCTTTTATCATGAATATTTCGCCAGAGGGAAGTACCAATAATGAAATTGCAAGCAAGGCAAAAGTAAGCAAACAAGCCATGAGTAAAGTGGTAAAGGAATTGCTAGAAAACGGAATTATTAAGGTTGAAAAAGACATGGCAGATGCGCGTATGTCTCATATAATGCTAACCGCCAAGGGCCGTCATTTGGTGGCAGATACCAGGAAATGCATTGGTAATTTGTCTAATGAATACGAGGCGTTATTAGGCGGTAAAAAATACGCAGTATTACTAGACTGTATGTTTAAGATTCTCCAACACCATGAAGCCAAAAAGGGCGGACAGAGTTTGGGTTTGTAGCAGGCACTCAAAAAGGAATACCAACATTATTAACTAAAACAGACCAGGCTTATCTCTTCTAATTTAAACCTTTTAGGTAATCTTGCATCTAAGCTTAGCATATATGAAAATTGGCTCATATTTATTTTTCTTGTTTGGACTGCTATTTGTTTTTGTAGGAAAAATAAGTGCGCAGGGAAGTGCATCTAATTCTAAACCCGAAAAGGAAATAGAAGCAAAGGCAGCCATTTCAGATAAGGATGTTTTTGATTTGATTAGGGCAACAAAGACGTATCAAAAATATTTTAGCAATAAGCCTCCCAAAGAATTTAGTAAACCCCAATTTGCAATAGCTCCTGCAGCAGGCTATACGCTGCAAACTGGTTTTGCTTTATTGTTGGCAGGAAATCTTAGTTTTTTTACTGATCAATCAGATTTGTCTAAACTCTCTTTTGTTTCTACCAGTATTGCTTTTACAGAAAAGGCCCAGGTAATTCTGCCTTTGTATGCCAGTATTTGGACTAAGGGAAATAGGTTCAATATTGTTTCGGATAATAGGTTTATGAAATACCCCTCTCAAACATGGGGAGTTGGTCCACGCGCTATTGATGCAGATGCTTCCACAATTGTTTTTAATTACCTAAAACTGCATGAGTCTATTTTGTTTAAGATAGCGCGAAACACCTATGCAGGCACAGGTTTCTATTATGATAATTTTTACAATATCAGTGAGACTAATTTGCCATTAGATAAACCCTCTAAACTGAGCCGTTATGGCAAGCAAAATAAGGAAGTTTCTTCGGGCCCGGTTTTACGTTTTATATATGACAGTAGACCCAATCAAGTAAATGCTTGGAAGGGGAATTTTGCCTCTTTAACTTATAGGGCTAATGCAAAAATGCTTGGCAGTCAATCTAATTGGAATTCAATTCTAGTTGATTTACGCAAGTATATTCCATTTCCTGGTGGTTCAAAAAACACTTTGGCTTTTTGGAATTATTATTGGTTGTGCACTAACAATGGCAGGCCCCCTTATTTAATGCTACCAAGCACTGGTTGGGATGATTTTTTTAATATTGGCCGTGGCTATATTCAAGGCAGGTTTAAAGGGAAAAATATGGCTTACTTAGAGGCAGAATACCGTTTTAGACTTACCCAAAATGGTTTATTAGGCGGGGTGGTGTTTGGAAATGTACAAAGTTTTTCTCGCGATCTAAGCAGCAATTACAACCTATTAATTCCTGGATATGGTCTTGGTTTACGCGTGAAATTAAACAAGCATTCCGCAACCAATTTATGTGTGGATTATGGTTTTGGCATTAATGGATCTCGTGGATTTTTTGTAAATTTAGGGGAGGTGTTTTAGCTAAAAAAAGCGAAGGTATGAGCTTCGCTTTTTTTAAAATTGTGCCGCCTAATTGCAGGTATAAACGTAATTTGTAACCATGCTATCTTGGCCCAAAAAATTTATTTTTTCTTTTGTAAGTTTATTACCGTCAAAAGTATAGGTATAGTTTGCCTCAACACCCATTATAGAGCTCATAGATTTTGCTAAATTTTTACTGAAGAGCAATGCAAAGTTCATTGGATCCATGCCAAATGTTCTAAAAACAGAACCCAATAATTTCAAATTTGGTGCAAGTGGGTTAGTTTGGTTCGGATAATAATCAACATTGAGATTAATTGTGCCATCTGGACTGGTATAATTTATTTGACTAACATTATTATCTATGTAGGTTAATAACATGGTAATTTCTGATGTGTCAAACTTATCGATGAAAATAATTTTTTCTGGCTGTTCTAGGCTGTTGTTATAGCTAATATTAATAGCAGCGCCTGACTTGCTATCATATTTAATTGGCCTATTTAATTTATCATATAGCACATACCCATAAGTATTATTACCAAAATATTTAAACAATAGGCTGTCTCCATTTTTAACCAAAGTTAAAAAGGAATATGTAGAAATATTACCTACACTGTCGCAAGTTATATTTGCATAAGTGGAGCCGTTATCGAAAATAATATTAGTTAGGCTGCAGGTTTCAACTTTTTGTAAAGTAGTTTCAACTTTTTTGCATGCGCTAAACGAGAGTACGATGGTGGCAAAAATAATGCTTAGGTATATAGTTTTCATAGTTGTTTTATTGGTTGACAAAACTAAAAGAATACCTAAAACTTAATTTGTAATTAATGCCAATTGGAGAAAAATATTTTGCAAAAAGGTCAAATTTTTGGTGTTGGGTTTGCAATTTTTACCAATAAATTCAAGAGGCAAAGGAAATTTTAAGCCGAACGCAATATTTTTTCCATCTTTTTCCCTTTTGCCAATTCGTCGACGAGCTTATCTAGGTAGCGTACTTTTTGGGTGAGGGGATTTTCAATTTCTTCAATCCTGTAGCCGCAAATGAGGCCAGTAATTAGTTTTGCATTGGGGTTTAATTGGGCCTTTTGAAAGAAGGTTTCGAAGGTAAAATTTTGTGATATGCAATCCATTATCATTTGCTCATTAAAGCCCGTAAGCCATTCAATTATTTGGTTTAATTCTTGGATGCTACGCCCCTTGGCTTCAATTTTTTTAACATACAGTGGATACACGCTTGCAAAGCTCATTTTAGCCATGCGTTCATTGTGCAGGGGAGTAGTTTTCATGTGGTTAATGGATGCGGCAAAATATGAAAGTTTAGTTGTTCTTTTTGAGTTTGTGATGCCAGAAGAAGAAAAACAAAAATTGTTAAGGCGTTTCTGCCAATTCTTTTAATTTTTTGTTCATTTCATTGAAACCATTTACTGTATTATTGTCCAACATTTTTTTAAAGAGTGGCACAAGAATTCCATTAAACTTTTCTCTTTGCAAAAAGGTGGTGGTTCCATTTCCATTTTCAATGAGTTCAAAAATATGTTCTCCATCAAAAAGGCCCGGAATAAATAAATGACCCATCCAGCGAAACTCTTTGTTCTCTTCAAATGCCAGAATGGTAGGTTTGAAAGTCATTCCAGAAGCTTTTGGTGGCTCTAATCGAGCAATGATGGTATTTCCAATCTTTGCTTCACCTTTGATTGATTTAATAAAAGGATTCCAATTTGGGTATGCTTCAAAGTTTGTGAGGATTGCCCAAATTTTTGCGGGTGATGCATTAATTAAGATTTCGGTTTTTATTTCTTTTCCCATTTTGTTGGTTATTGTTTTTCTGATTTTGTCCTGCGGCCAAGTTCCCTCTTACCAATGCAGCCATAACAAGCCCAAGCTATCGCAGTGCTTTTTTTGTTTGCATTCATTCACTCGTGCGTGGCACGGCTCATTCATGCAAACAAAAAAAGACCCAATCACAGATTGGGTCCTTGTTCTTTCATGTGGTGTGGGAGGGAATCGAACCCCCGACACGAAGATTTTCAGTCTTCTGCTCTACCGACTGAGCTACCGCACCATTTCGGGGAGTGCAAAAGTAACTTTTCTGTGCATTTATCCAAAATAAAATTGAAACCAATTGATTTTGTGCGCTAAAAATTTCTTGAACTTCAAAAAATTGTTTCTTATGGCTATTTCAATAGCAGTTATTGCTGATTTGATTTTCTACCAGTTTTGTAAAAAAGATTTGCTTTTTGGTTCGAACACATAAAATAGGCTAATTAATGCAATATATTAAAAATCAACGATTAAACAATTTTTGTAGTAGTGTTGTAGTAGCATTTTGCTATAGAATTATTGGGAGTGAAAGTGATGTAGGGTGCAAACAAATGGCATTCTTTTTTGGTTTAACTTAAATTTACCAATCAAATCATAACGCAATGAAACTTTTTACAAATTTTAAATTCTTTTTGGTACTGTTACTTGCCGGTACGGCGGTTCAGGCCCAGAATTACAATGTTACCTTTAAGGTAGACATGTCCCAATATGTGGGATTAAGCGATACCGTTTATGTAAACGGTACATGGAATTCGTGGTGTGGACGTTGTAACCCGCTTGTAAAGCAGGGCTCTACCAATGTTTGGGAAGGCACCTTTTCTGTTCCTTCTGGCGCGCAAGAATACAAATACACCATTGGTGGTTGGAATGCGCAAGAAACTTTAACACCAAGTATGCCTTGTACTGTAACTAACGGTGGTTATACCAATCGTTCGATTACTGTTTCTGCTGCTACTGTATTACCAGTAGTTTGTTGGCAATCGTGTTTGGCATGTGCTACCTTATTGCCAATGGATTTACCTTTAACTTTTGATAGTACTAATGTAAATTATGTATTGGCAAGTTTTGGAGGTAATGTTGGAAGTATTGTAAATGATCCAGTGGTTTCAGGCAATAAAGTTGCCAAAATTATTAAGGATACCTTATCAGCAACATGGGCAGGTACTACAATGGGTGCTAATGGATTTGCCACAGCAATTCCATTTGCTGCAAATGCAACCAAAATGACCATGCGTGTTTATTCACCTGACAGTGGCATTGTGGTACGTTTGAAAGCAGAAGATCCAAACGACAATACGCATACCGTTGAAACGGATACCCGCACCACAGTTGCCAATGCATGGCAAACCTTAGAGTTTAATTTTGCGAACCAAGCAACTGGCACAGCAGCTTTGAACTTGTCTTATATTTTTAAGAAGGTATCTGTTTTCTTTAACTTTAACGTAAGTGGAGCTGCCGCTAGAAATAAGACCTATTATTTTGATGATGTTCGCTTTTTAGCACCTACAGCACCTGTTTTGGCGCAAATTAAATTGCCTATTAACTTTGACAGTAGCAATGTAGATTATACCATGACTGATTTTGGTGGCAATACCAGTTCAGTAGCAAATGATCCAATTGTAGCTGGAAACAAAGCAGGAAAAGTAATTAAATCAAATGCTGCTGCTACATGGGCAGGTACTACTTTGAGTAAACCAAATGGCTTAGCTGAAGCAATTCCATTTACTGCTAATGCAACCAAAATTACTATGCGTGTTTATTCACCTGATAGCGGTATTGTGGTTCGTTTAAAAGCAGAAGATCCTACTAACAATACGCATACTGTAGAAACTGATGCGCGCACAACAGTTGCCAATGCATGGCAAACTTTAGAGTTTAATTTTGCAAACCAAGCAACTGGTACTGCAGCTTTGAACTTATCTTATACTTTTAAAATGTTATCTGCATTTTTCAATTTCAATATAGATGGAGCAACTGCAGGAACCAAAACCTATTATTTTGATGATGTTCGTTTTTTAGCACCTGTTGCGCCTGTATTGGCTCAAGTTAAATTGCCTATTAATTTTGATAGCAGCAATGTAGATTATACCATGACTGATTTTGGTGGCAATACCAGTTCAGTTGTAAATGACCCTATAGCTGCTGGAAACAAAGTTGGAAAAGTAATTAAATCAAATACAGCTGCTACTTGGGCAGGAACTACTTTGAGTAAACCAAATGGCTTAGCTGAGGCAATTCCATTTGCTGCAAACGCTACCAAAATGACCATGCGTGTTTATTCACCTGATAGCGGTATTGTGGTTCGTTTAAAAGCAGAAGATCCTACTAACAATACGCATACAGTTGAAACTGATGCGCGCACAACAGTTGCCAATGCATGGCAAACTTTAGAGTTTAATTTTGCAAACCAAGCAACTGGAACTGCAGCTTTGAACTTATCTTATAATTTCAAAATGTTATCTGCATTCTTCAATTTCAATGTTGATGGCGCTACTGCAGGAACTAAAACTTATTACTTTGACGATGTACGTTTTGGAGGATCTTCAGGCGGTCCTACAAAAGGAAGTGTTACATTTAGAGTTGACATGAGCAAATACGCTATGGCTAGCGGAGATACTGTAACCTTAAACGGGAACTTTAACGGTTGGTGTGGCAAATGTACGCCAATGACCAAGCAAGGTTCGAGCAATGTTTGGGCTACTACTTTATTATTAGATAAAGACTCTAGCTATGATTTTAAATATACTATTGGCGATTGGAAATCACAAGAGTCGTTGAAAGATGGCATGTCATGTACTGCTACCAAATTTGGTTTTACCAATAGAACCATTACCGTTAGTAAGGTAAATGATAGCCTTCCTTTGGTATGTTGGGAAAGCTGTGTAAGCTGCGCCAATACTGTACCTAAGGCTGCAGTTACATTTAAAGTTAACATGAAAAACTATGTAGGCGATTTAAGTAAAGGTGTTACCTTAAATGGTAGCTTTAACAACTGGTGTGGTAATTGTACCCCTATGACTTTGTTAGGTAACAATATCTATGGTGTAACCATGAATTTGGATACTGGTGCTTATGAGTTTAAATATACCATTGGTAACTGGGACGATCAAGAGCAGTTTAGCTCAACTGATTTGTGTACCAAAACCACTGGAACTTTTACCAATAGGTTTGTACAAATTAAAGATACAGCAGCAGTTACCATTGGTGCTTATTGCTGGAATACTTGTACCATTTGTAACGCAGTTGGTTTAGAAGAACAAATTTTAAACCGTGTGAAATTGTATCCTAATCCTGCTACAGAATCTGTAAACATAGATTTTGGACAAAGCATTGAAAATGCTACTAGAGTTAATGTATACAACCTATTGGGAGAATCATTAATTGAGAAAAATACAGCCCATAACAATGGCACTGTGAAGCTTGATATCAGCTCATTGAAGCCAGGTATTTACTTGGTAAAAATTGAAATGGACCAAGCAGTTAGAACATATAAACTACGCGTTGATTAGTTTTTAGTATAAATTTAGTAGTTGATAGGAAAAAGCCTCGTTGGGAAACCAATGGGGCTTTTTCTTTTTATAACTTAGATAAATAATCGCTCAGGTTGATACCGTTTTCTAAACCCATTTTTTTACGCAAACGGTAACGGCTAATTTCTACGCCGCGGGCAGATATATTGAGGATGCTGGCAATTTCTTTGGTAGAAAGATTCATGCGCAAATAGGCGCACATTTTAATATCGTTAGAGGTAAGTATAGGAAATTTATCCTTTAATATTTGCGTATAGCTGTCATGGATATGGTTAAAATACAATTCAAATTTTTCCCAATCCTTGTCAATAAGTGTATCCTTCTCAATATTCTTAATCAACTCTGCAATCTCTGGTTTAATTTTTGGGTCGTTGCTAATTTGAGAAATATGCCTGAGCTTATCTTTTATAGACAAAAGCATTTCGCTTTTCTGCACAATGTGCATGGTAGAAGAAGCCAACTCTTTGCCTTGGTGCTCAATTTCTTTAAGTAATTGCTGGTTTTTAAGCTCTATGAGCTCTTTTTCTTGGCGTTCCTTCTCTAATCTTAGCGCCTCAGTTTGGCGCTTAAAATGGCTGTCTTTTTCGGCTATAATGCGGTCGGCTTTTTTACGAACCAACATTTGCGGATAGAAACCAATAAGCAACATAAACAACACAACTATAATTGAGTAGATGAGTTTGGCCCATTTGGTCCAATACCACGGTGCAGGAATATGAATCTTAATAATGGTTTCTGGTCCTTCCAAGCCCATGCACCTTGCTTTAATATGGAAAATATAATCGCCATAAGACAGGCGGCTAAACTCCCTGGTGGTGGTGGGTTTCCAGGCCGACCAATTTTTATCCCAAGATTCTAAATAACTGGAAAAGCTGAGATCGTTAAAGAAATTGGCGTTTGGCGAACTAAATGCAAATTCAATGGAGCGGTCGTCAATTTCTAATGCCTCAGGTGTGTTGGCAATATATTTATAGTAAAAAGAATCGAGCTGACTCAAAGATTGAATGCCTGTGATGAGCACATTTGGTGGGGTTTGAACAAATTGGGCAATTTGTTTAAGGCCAATTTGCACAAAGCCAGTTTCAACACCTAAAAACAAGGTGCCGTCTTCACATTCCCTTAAAAATTCAAATCCACCTACTAGGTTTTGATCGAGTTTTGGGAGCACAATTTTAGTATAGGAATAATCAACGCCATTGTAGCTTGGGTTGAGGTAACCTATTTCGTTTTCTGCAATGAACCAAATATGGCCATTTTTTCCATTGAAAATTCTCTTGTAAACCTTTGAAGAGTCTTGGTAATTGGCATAAGAAGCAGCACTTTGAAACCTGTTTTTATCGTATTGAAAATCGTAAATACCTTTGCTTGTTGTAAAAATCATTCCTTGGTTCGAACCGAAAACATAATTTTCTGTTTCTGCAGGAAGGCCTTCTTTTGTACCAAAATGTTTTACTTGTTGGATGCTTTGCAAATCTGGGCTAAGTACAATTCTATAAATGCCTTTGTAGGGATGACCTACCCAAATATTTCCTTTTTCATCTTCTTCAATAAAGCGACTAGATTCTTTGAATGGGCCGGGTTTGCTTATAAATACGAGGCTATTGTTTTCCCATTTAAACAGACATAAACCATTGTAAGTGCCCATTATAAAATAGCCAGGGTGTTGGCGCAGCGCCTGTAATTTCCAGCATCCGCGGGTATCGGATATTTTGCTAGCGTTTAATCTGTCTACTTCAAAAAGACCTTCATGGTGGGAGACAAATAATTTTCCATTGATTTCTTGTACCCACCAAACTTGGCCTTCGGTATTGTTTACCAATTGAAAGGCATTGTTTGCGTTGCTATTTTTCTTACGGCAGTACAATCCGTTATTGGTGCCAAAATAATAGCTATCACCAAATTCGGCCATGCAGTATCCTGTTCCTTTAAGCAGCCCATCTGGCAGAACATATCCAAAGGGATAATTGAGTCGAACCAAATCAATACCATTGTCGAGGCCAAGCCAAACATTTTTGTTTTTATCTGTAAAAAGGCAAAGCACATTATTGTTTTGCAAACCGTCTTGTACACTGATATTATTTACAATTTTACCTGTGCTATCAATAAAAAAAACCCCACCTCTATTGGATGCCAAAACATAATAATTGCCGTAAACAGCAGCCCGGTAGATGCGGTTTTGTTTGAGTTGCTCTTCGTTTACAGAGGGTTTTGCCAAGGCATTGTTTTTATAAATAAACAAACCATTTTTATAGGTAGTGAGCAACAAATCATTTTTGCCATATGGTAATATAGCGGAAATAGCTATGCCGCTGGCCTGAACCAATGTGGTGAAATTGCCTTGAATTAATTCAAAAATACCGCCATTGATATCTGTAAGTAAGAGGCGCGTACCAACAATAAAAATATTTTCGAGTAGGTTTTCGGATGGCTTTATACTGCGGATGCCTTGCCCATTGTATTCAAAAATTTGGCGAGAAGTTTGAAAATAAATTTTGCCATTTAATTCTTCTATTCCCCAAACATCTTCAAAGCCCTTATTGCCCTCTGGTAAAAGGCTTGCCAAGGAATGAAAATTGAGGGTCCCATTTTTTTCAAACTCAAAATAACCCAATTCATTTTGTCCGCCCGCATAAATACGTTTGGTGTTTTGCGCATAATAAATGGAACGCAAAATGGTGTTTTTTGGCAGCGCAAAATGACTGAACTCGCGGCCATCAAATAGCAAGAGGCCTTCGTTGTTGGCGTAAAAAATTAATCCGTTTTCGCCTTCGCAAATATCCCAGGTTTGTGTGCCGCCATGGTAAATTTGTTTGGGGTAGTTTTTTACCAAGGGTGCGGCCGACATTGATTGCGCGCTAGCCCTTATTGCAAAGCCTAGGACAAGCCAAACAAAAATGGCCAGTTGCGGGTATGTAAATTTTCTCAAAAACATAATTAGACCGCAAATGATAATAAATGTGAATTAATTAAACAAATAATAATTAATTTATTTTCAGGTGATTGACCTTTTTTGTAGTAGTGATGTTGTAGGATACTTGTTTATTGAAGTAGGTGAGTTGGGGTTATAAATAGTTGTAAATTGCGCAGAAGTGTAGAGATTTACGAAATAATTATTTTCAATTGCAAAACAGGGCTAAATTTAAGTGGTATTATTTCTTGCTGTTGCTACTTTGTTTTGGTTCGAACCAAACGGTTTTAAAGGCACAGGAGGCAGATACAAGTTGGCAATACAAGCCCATTTCAACTGGGCCAAGTAATATTTTGCCCTTAAAGAAATTGAATGTTGGTGGCTATTACCGCTTTTTTGGTATCAATAGAAATTTGGAACAGCCTTTTGTAGTAATACCTGGAAACCCTTATGCCAGTGCCCCTGCGTATATTTTGGGAACAGGCGATGTTTATAGAGATCCACCATTAATGCTATTAAATTTATCGGTTCAGCCTACTTCTAAAACCTTTATTGGAATGGATTATGCCTTGTACCATAATTTTTCTGGTGTTCCAGGAAACAGTCCAATAAATTTGAACTTAGGCATTAATTTAACAGGTTCGATACAAACCGATATTGGAAAATTTACAGCCCATATGGGAGGTATTAATTGGATAGATTTAAGCGGAATGGTATTTAGTAGTTTTATTGGCTACCAACGTTACAGCATCTATGAGCATTGGCCTTGGGAGGGAAATACCGTGTCCTACGACCGTGCAGCCAATTATTATGAGTACGGAAATATTAGTAGAGACATGCGCTTTGGCATGCAGCCGTTTAAAGGATTGATGGTGGATGGTGAAGAATTACCTGGCAATGTTTCATTTCGCTTTTTATATGGAACCACACCTGCGCAGGCTTTTACCACCAATAGAATTCCTTCCTATACCTTAGGTGGTAGAATTAGAAAGAAATTTAAGAACCAAAGTATTGGATTTAATTTAATGGATTATAAGCTCTTTGTAGATTCTACTGCGCAAGAGCAAGCGGGTATTCAATTGCACACTTTCTCTTACGACTTAAATTGGAAAGGCCTAGTTTTGGCAGCTGAGGCGGGCAGGGGGCGTTTGTATTCGCAAGTGCAAAATGAAGGTTGGGGCAACGCGGCGCGTATTAGCTTAAAAACACCTAAAAAAATAACAGGCATTCCTTTGGAATTTGAAGCCTTTTATTTGAGTCCGCAGTTTGTAAATTATTATGGCAATTTTTTAAGTTTTAACACCACTATTTTAAGTACGGCCGCCTTAAACCAAAGTGGATCAACATTAGGAGGAAGTGGCGGTATCAGTAATTTTGCTGGATCAATAACAGATGTTGGTCAGGTTAGCAATAACAGAAAAGGATTTAGTGTAAATGCTTGGTTTGATTTAAGCAAAAGCACCAAATTAAATATTGGAAACATGAGTTCCATTGAAGTTAATTCGGTGAGCAACCAATTGGCTTTTGGACATAAAATTAATGCATTACCTTTTTCAAGGTTTACTCCTTTTACTACTAATTTGGGCGCTTATAGCAATTGGACCAGTTATTTTAGGGGTTTTTCTCAGGGCATGCACATTGTAGATACCAATGCCAATGGTTTACCAAAAAGTTTAATTGGCTTTAACATGTTGCAGGTGCAATTGAAACAAAAAGTTGATTTCCCATTGTTGCCATTTTATATTCTGTATGTAGGTTCTTTTGGTTCGGCTCAACAGCAATTTAATTTGCTCACGCAGTTTAATGATAAGGCTTATTTAAGAACCTATTACCATGAGTTGGATGCTATTTTTATGTTGAACAAAAAGGCGAGCATAATTACCACTTTTGGTAGAGAATTTATAAAAGGCAATAGCCAAATGAATAGGGGCGATAACAAGGATAATAAAGTTGGCAGTGCAGCAAACGATCCGGTTAACCAAACAGGTAAGTTGTTTGGCTTAGGCCTAGATTTTGCGGTGTCTAAGAGTGCTAATTTGTATATCCGTCGCAGGTGGTTTAGTCAGCAAGATTTAAGTTTTGTGCTCGATTATATTAAAGGAACTGAAACGACAATTGAACTAAAATTATTTTTTTAACATGAAACAACTTTTCAGCTTTTTTGGCTTGTTAGTTTTGCTCTTCCCGCAGGATGTTTTTGGGCAAGAGAAGAAGCTAGATTTTTTTGGTTCGGGCCGATTTGTATTAAACAATAGCGCTCTAAGTGGTGCTTTATTAAAGCATGATACCACTACTGCGCAAAAACAAATGACAGGCAATACTTTGTTTGATTTGGGATTTCATATTAGGCCAAGTGAGGAAACTGAAATTAAAGCAATTACCCGTGTAAGCAATGATATCAATGGTTTTTGGGGTGGAGGTGTAAATTTTTATTTGCGTGAATTGTATTTAAGAGGTTTGCTTTTTAAACGTATTAAATACCAGGTGGGCGATTTAAATACAAAGATGACGCCTTATACTTTATACAATTCTGCCATTGAATTGAGTGCACATAATCCTTTGGCCTTAAATACGGTTTCGGAAATTATTAACTACGATAAATTTTACGGAACCAACTCATGGCGTCAGCAAGGTGCCAGTGCAGATTTTGGTTTTGATTTTGAAAAGTATTTAAATCATTTGCATGTAAGTGGTTTGATAACCAAAAACAGGCAAACTGATTATTTTAGCACACCAGATAGACTCTTGTCGGGCTTAACTTTGCAAGCAAAAGCATTTCATCAATTGAGTTTGACTTATAACCAAACCAATGTATTTGACGTGCAACATTCTGCTATGTTTTCTTTGGCACAGTTTAAAAACCAAGTGCAAACTTTTGGCTTGAGTGAACAATTATTATTGTCTAAAATAAATATTGGTATCAATGCAGAGATGGGAAGGTCTTCTGTTAGCTATACGGAAATTGCAAATGCACCTGTGATACCCAATGGAACATTTTTAGACGCTGGATTTGATGTTCAAAATAAGCAAAAATCTTGGTCGGCTGCTGCTAGTTTTAGAAGTGTAGAAACCAGTTTTAGGAGTATGGGTGCGCAAAGCAGAAGGGTTGATTTTAGCAAAACTGGCTTGGAGTATCCATACTATACAAATAGGGAAATCCCTAGGCCAGCCAATATGTTAGATATTATTAGTGATGGCAGTTATTATAATATGTTTTTGAGTCCTGATTTGAAAGCCTATAATCCCGCTTATGAAAACATGTTACCATATGGCAAGGCTACACCAAACAGACAAGGAGGCGATGTAAGCCTAATGTATAAACCCAATAAATCGTTTTTTAAATTGGGTGTGGATGCTGCATTGTACAATGAGATAACAGGACAAGGAACCACAAGTTTAAGACAGTTTACCAATGCCGAGGCCTATGCAGATTTGGCTTTGCATGAATTGTATAAGGGTAAAAAGAAATTGCAGATGAGTTTTTATGTACGTTCGCAAAACACAGCGCGTGCGGGTTTGCAAGGAATTGATAAAATTGATTTGAAAACTACGCAATTTAAATTGGGAGTTTCTTTTGAAATTATTCCAAAGATGGAATTACAAATTGCCGGCATTTTATTGAAAGCCGATGGCAATGAATATTTGGCGCAGCGTAATTCTTACAATGAAATTATTTTTTATAAAGGCTATACGGCACAGTTAAATGAAGCTTTGTGGATTGGGGGAATTAATTACCAATTTAGTAAAAACAATTGTTTGAAGATTCAATACCAGCAGAGCAATTGGGACAATTTGTTATTGCCCGATAACCAATATAAAATCAATCGTTTTTCTGTTTTGTATAACCTCTTTTTTTAAATCAGTGATGAAGAAATTATTTTTAGTAGTAGGAATAGGAACTTTGTTTTTTCTTGCTGGCTGTAAGAAAGACAAAACCATTGAAGGACCAGAATTGGTTGATATTTTTGGAGATTTTAACATCTTAGAACCCATTAAAGGTTCAAAGACAACAGTTGATTTTTCTAAAGGCGAAACTGTACAATATACTTGTAAATTGTCGATTCGAACAAATTGGACCATTGAAATAATTGGATTAAACAGTGGCGCTCGTAAAGTATATACAGGCAATGCGAAAGATTTTGTGTTGAACCCAATAGTATGGGATGGCACCATTTCATTTGCGCCATTTTTTAGAAAAAACGAGCCCTGCGTTGCGCGCATGTCGTTTGAATCTTATGCAGATACTTTGTATTCCGATACAGTAATAATTACAGATGTAAAACCTACCCCATCGGTAGATATTTTGTTTGATGATTATGAAAGTCCGCAAAGAGCTTATAATACGTTTACTGAAGGACAACAAACATTTAATGGAACCTCTGTAAATTTTCAAGGCGTATCACCAGCAGAGAAAACCAGGTTCTATGTTTTGGCAGGAAACCATGGATCAACAGCCAGTTTGTTTTTATGTGGCATGAACCTAACGGCTAAGGCTAGTCAAGGAACTACAGACAATTATTTTAAATTTAGTACCGATAATCCTAAGAAAGTATTCTTCAATGCCTTTATCTATGGCTGGGGTGATAATAAAGCAGAGGTGAGCATAGAATTTCAGGAAGATGATAATATGGATGGCATATACCAGCCAGCTGAGGAAGGCGCTTATACCTATCGTTTGCCTGTAAATTGGACAGGTTGGAAATTGGTAAGCTTTTCTTATGATGACACTAAAATATCTACCTCTGGTGGTTTTGGTAATAGTGATAGAACAGGGCATAAAGACTTGGATAGAATTATTGCAGCGCAATTTTTGTTGTTGGCGCAGCCAGGAACTATTGGCAATACCCGTGTAGGATTTGATTATTGTTCGTTTACTTATTTTAATCCTTTTAGGCCTTAAAAGCATGAAGCACTTTGTTGTTATATTGTTTGTAGGCTTGCTAATGAGTGCTTGTGGCGTGCACATGCACCAAACTCAATTAATAGATGAGTGGGGAGCTACTTATGAAAATGCTGGGGTAAGGGTTTTTCAGGATGGGGAAATCTACAAAGACAATACCGTAGATATTTGGGGATTAGAAAAAACAGATTGCAAAGATTTTACACGTATAGATACTATTTCTTATAGCGGAAAATCAAGTATAAAACTAAGTTGGAACAAAGCGGCCAATTGCCCTTGGATTGGAATGGGGATAGGTTGGAACGGTTATGCACCTAAGGATTTGAGTGATGTAATGGCCAATGGAAGCATTGAGTTTTATATACGTTCTGTAAGTGGTAATCAATTTATTCCTACACTTATATTTTTGTTTGAAGATTATGCAGGTGTGCAATCTGCCACCGCCTTAAAATCTAAACAATTATCGCATTATCCAATTGATACGCAATGGCAAAAAGTAAGTGTTCCTTTGCGTGCCTTTTTGCAATCTGCCGCGCCATTATGTGATTTTAGTAATATTAAAAGTTTGAATTTAGAATGCCAGGGTGCAGGTGATTTTTATATTGATGAAATAAGAATTGGTGGGATTCAAGCAGGTAAAAACAGCACGCAAAAATTTGGAGAAGTAATAAGCCAAAAATTCCCAGCAACGCTTTTTTCTGAGCAAAAGCAAGGCATTTGGGGTTTTGCTAATTTGCCAGGAAAATTGGTTCAGCTTGATAGCAATGAATTTTATACGGGTAAAAAATCATTGCACCTAAAATGGGATCAGGCTGCCATGGGTTCAAGTCTTGGGCAAATTGGAATCAATTGGGAAAATTGGCAGGCCATTTCTTTGTCCGATACTTTTGGCACTTATAGTTTAACTTTTTTTGCAAAAGGAAGTTCAGCATCTCTACAAAACTTGAAATTTGCCTTTGATGATTATAATGGAAAAACCTGTATAATTCCTCTGGTACCCGCATACATGAATCCAGCTAAGACCATTACAGGTTGGCAAGAAATTACCCTTCCGCTATCAGATTTCATGTTTGCCAAAAATGGCTTTGACACCAATAGGTTCAAGCAGTTTGTGTTACATTTTTCGGGCAAAGGTGAGCTTTGGATAGATGATATTCATTTGAATTATTCAACCATGTTGATTGATGAAATTCAAATTTTAAAAACAAAATAATATTTCGATAAATAAATTATAAATGCGTTTTACAAAAATTCTGTTTTCTGTTTTGTTGTTAAATTTACCCATGCATTTGTTTGCGCAAGATTTCTTGCGTTGGTCGGATGAATTTAATGGCACTTCCCTAGATACGAACTATTGGCAATACCAATTGGGTGATGGTTGCCCTGATCTTTGCGGATGGGGTAATGGAGAGAGTCAGTATTACCAAAAAAGTGCCGTAGTGGTTGAAGGTGGACTATTAAAAATTAAAGCTAAAAAGGAAGTGATAGGTTCAAGTTTTTACTCTTCGGGTAGAATTAGAACCATGAATAAATTTGATTTTGCATCGGGTAAAATTGAAGTACGTGCACGCATGCCAGTTGGAAGAGGTTATTGGCCGGCAGTATGGTTTTTGCCTACTGAAAATTATTATGGCATTTGGCCTTTAAGTGGTGAGATTGACATGCTTGAAGGAAAAGGTCAGGAGCCTAACAATACCTATGGTACCATTCATTATGGAGCGCATACACCAAATAATAAATATACTGGAACAACCTATACACTTCCTAGTGGTTCTTTTACTTCTGATTTTCATAAATACGGGTTGGTTTGGAAAAATGATACCATAAAATGGTTGGTAGATGATGTAGTTTATGCTACAAAAACGCGTGCCAATTTACCAGACTTTTGGTGGCCTTACGACCGCAATTTTCATTGCCTTATTAATTTAGCTGTTGGGGGAAATTTTTTGGGGTACCCAGATACTACAACGCCTGATACCGCCACCATGCAGGTTGATTATATTAGGGTTTACCAGAACTTGGACGACCTATTTATTAGTGGTCCGGCCGCAGTGATGCGCTTAGAAAAGCAAAAAGAATTTTACATTCAAAATATTCCTGGTGCTACTTATGATTGGGAAGTTTCGAATGGTTTTACAATAAGCCAAGGAAAACAATCTTACAAATCAAAAATTGATTGGGGATTTAAGAGTGACAGTGTACATGTGAATGTAACTTATAATGGTAAAACAAGTAGGATTAGCAAATATGTAATGGCCTTGCCAGATACGTGCAAGGGTATTATAGACAATGCAGAAAATATTAAATCGATTTATTGGGTAGGCGGAAGCGGCACCTATAAATCCTCGGTGGTAAACCCCGCCAAAGAGCCTATGAATAACAGTAATACTTGCAATAGGTATTACAGAAGTGGTGGCGCACAATATGATGCCATGACCTTGTATTCAGACCTGATTCACCATGCGCAAGATTTTGAATCTGGCAAACTGATTTTTAAAATGAAAGTTTATACCACTGCACCTATTGGCACAGAGGTGAACATTAATTTAGAAAATTACGCCCTTTCAAAAAGCGATTATCCAATTGGCAGACGTTGCGTTTTGCAGGCTGTTACCAAACAAACCAGGGCATGGGAAGAGTTGAGCTTTAAATTGATTTTACGTCCGGATATAAACATGAGCGAAGCCAGCATTGACCAATTGGTGGTTTTATTTGCGCCCAATTCTACTTCTTCTGATGTTTATTATTTTGATGATTTTTCAATAGAAGAAACCCCTTGCAAATCTGATTTAGGAAATGGCATTAGTCAAATGGAGGGCATGGGCAAAATAGAAATTTACCCAAATCCATTTACCAATGAAATTGGTTTGAAATGCCCTTTTGTGCCAAGCAAATTGGAATTGTTAGACATAAGGGGAATGTGCATTTCAAGTGCTTCTCAATTAGAAGGCATCAATACCATTTTGCCTAATTTGAGTGCAGGTATTTATTTTTTACGTGTATGGAATGGTGCGCAACAAATTACAGTGCGCTTGCTAAAAAGTAATTAAAGGATGAATAGGTATAGAACAAGCATATTGGTTTGCTTTTTATTGTTACAGCAATTACTTTTTGCTCAAGTGCAGAAGGTAGAAGTGGTGGGCAATTTGGACTTAGGATTTAAGCTGCTTAGAAATGGCCAGCCCTATTACGTAAAAGGTGTAGGGGGTGATGTATTTATGGATAAAACCGTGGCTGCAGGAGGCAATTCTGTGCGCTTGTGGGGAGCCGAAAATGCCCAAGCAGTATTAGACGATGCGCAAAAGCATGGTTTAACTGTTATGCTAGGCCTTTGGATGGTGCCAGAACGCCACGGATTTGATTACAGCGATAAATGGGCTTGTGAAGACCAATTGGCGCAATTTAAGGCTGTTGTATCGCGTTTTAAGAACCATCCTGCTTTGTTAATGTGGGGCGTGGGTAATGAAGTTGATTTGGCATATACAGATTTTTCTGTTTGGAATGCTGTGCAAGAAATTGCCGCTATGATTCACCGCGAGGATCCAAATCACCCTACCTGCGTGGTAACGGCAGGTATTGATGCGCCTGAGGTACAATTGATACAAGAAATTTGTAAGGACATAGATATTTTAGGCATCAATACTTATGGCGATTTGCCCGCTTTGCCAGAAAAGGTAAAACTATTTGGTTGGCAGAAACCATATATGGTAACAGAATGGGGTCCTAATGGGCATTGGGAGGTAGCCAAAACTTCCTGGGGCGCAGCAGTGGAGCAAACTTCTACTGAAAAGGCAATAACTTACAGAGACCGTTACAGCAATTATATTTTTAAAGACAGTTTAAATTGTTTGGGATCTTATGTTTTCTTATGGGGACAAAAACAAGAGACTACACCTACTTGGTATGGCGTTTTTGTAGGTGGCAAGCAAACAGAAGCAGTGGATGTATTGCAAGAAGTGTGGACAGGGAATAAACCTACTAATTGGGCGCCTCAGATTGATAGTTTTTTATTGAATGGTAAAATGCCCACAGAAAGTTTTACAGCAAGAAGGGGCGCAAAAGTGCAGGTTCAATTAAATGTGCAGCATGCAGCACCTCAAACGCTTACTTACAAATGGGAAATTTTGCCAGAAAGCGAATTTACCAAAAGTGGTGGAGATGCAGAGAAAAGGCCCGATGCCATTCCTGTTATTATGAAAGCGGATGGTGGTTTTGCTTACCATTTTAAGGCACCTTTTCAAGGTGGCGCATACAGGCTTTTTGTTTATATTTATGATACCCACGAGCAGTTGGCTTGTGCAAATTTCCCGTTTTTTATTAAGTAGTTTTTTGGCTTAATCCAAATCATTTGTATTTTCACAAACGATAGATGGAATTAATAATTAAGCCAGATACCCGTATTTTAAAAAATACCTTCAGCCAAATTGCATTTTTGCGCAAGGGCATGGCTTGGTTTTTCCTTTTGCTATTCTTTTATTATTCCATTGGTTCGCAACTGAGTGTTTGGCTTTGGAAGTGGCAGGTTCAGGAAACATTGGAGGAACGCGCAAAAAGCTATAGCAACCAAGCCTTATTTCCCATAAAGGTTGGTTCGAACCAAAGCCAAGAAAAGGAAATAAACTTTGAGGGTAAAATGTATGATGTTATTCGAGTGATAGAGGAAGGAGACCATTCTGTTTTACTTTGTGTGCGTGATTTTACAGAGGAGGCTTTATTAAGTTCTTGTGCAGATTCATTTGTAAATTTAATGAACCAACAATTTCACCAGGCTTTGAAATTAATAAAAAAAGTTGCTGCAGAAAAATATTTTTCTGTTTCACAAATTGAGTTTAAAAACACTTCAGTTTTACTATTTAGTAAATTTGATACTGCGTTAAAATGCCTGTTATTAAAGGTGTTTACAGTAATTGATTTCCCGCCGCCAGAATTATAATTACAAAATTATTTTGTTATTATTTGTAGTTTTTCCTGCATCTATTGGCGACAGGAATTCAATTTATTTTTCATGAAAAAAATTATTTTTTTTGTTTTTTGTATGCTTTCAATTAGCAACTTAAAAGCACAATACACCTTAACAGGAAAGCTAAGTGGCTTTTCCAATTTATATTTAGAGGAACTCAATAAGAATTTTAAAACAGATTCAATGGGAGTATTCTCAATTAGCAATTTACAGGAGGGATTTTATGGCCTTCAAATTAAGTCGCCAAATGGCATTGACTACCTGTTAAAATTTTCTATTCCATTAAAAGAAAATCCCTTTAGCAGCAATGGTTTTAAGTGGATGGCAAGCGGCCAAGAAATTTTATTAGAGCAGATAAATACAGCGCAGGAAACAGATTTTAGAGAAGTAATTATTACAGGTAGTAGCATACAAATGCAGGCAAAAGTTACCATGCCAATTACTTTGGTAAAACCGAATGAAATTTTAGAAAAAGGCTACTTAACAGTTGTGGAAGCAATGGCAAATAAGCCAGGCATTTCTATGTTAAGCACTGGTCCTGGCGTGGTAAGACCTGTAATTAGAGGTTTGAGCGGCAATAGAATATTAACGGTTCAAAATGGCGTAAAACTAGAAAACCAACAATGGGATGCGGAGCATACATTAGGTATTACGCAATACGGGATAAGGCAAGTGGAAATTATTAAAGGGCCTGCCTCTTTTTTATATGGCTCAGATGCCTTGGGGGGAGTTATTCAATTTGTGGATGAATTACCAGCCACCCAAAACACCCTACAAACAGATGTCTATACAGGGTTTAACAGCAACACCTTTGGCATCAATAGTGGCGCAGGTGTGAGGGCTGCCAAAGACAATAAAAATTGGGGAATACAATTGGGATTGAACAATCAGTCTGATTATTATGATGCTAATTTTAACAGGGTTGCTAATTCACGTTTCAGAGAATTTGTGGCCAAAACCAATTACGGTATTCAGCGAAAAAACAGTTTAACGCAGTTTAATTATCAAATGCATTTGGGGTATTATGGTATTGTTGAACCTTTTGAGGCAAAAGATAGCAGCGGTAAAGTGGAAGAAGATCATCCTATGGAATTTGAAACACCTTACCACACCCTTTTACATCAAACAGCTATTTTGAAGCATGTTTACAAAACAAAAAAGAGCATTTATACGGGAACATTGAGTTACCAAAACGACCGAAGAAAAGAATTGGAAAAAAACAATACAGAATGCAATCCTTTTTTAGGTTTTCAATTACATGTAGCAACTGTTGACATAAAAATGGACCGTTCCTTAAACGCAAATTCGTCAATAGTAATTGGCGTTCAGGGTAATGGCCAAGGCAATAAAAACTTTGGCTATAGTGTATTAATACCAAATTACATGCAAGCAGATTTTGCTTTTTATGCATTGAACCGCAACACCTTTTTTAAAGAAAAATTAAATTTAGATCTTGGAATGAGGTATGATATGCGTGCAATTACGAGCGAATTAAATGGGATAAAAGATTCGAATAATTATATGATTGATTTGAAAAAAAGTTATTCAAATTGGTGTGCTTCATTGGGCTTGAATTATCAATTGTTGCCAAAATATTTTCTATATGCTAATATGGGAACAGGATACCGTGCACCCAACTTGGCTGAGTTGAGTTCAAACGGCCAGCGCCTAGAAACGCAGCGTTTTGAGATTGGTAATGCTGGGATGAAAAAGGAAACAAGTTTGCAGGGAGAATTGGGTGCATATAGTACCCATGATTATTTTTCTTACAATATTTCGGGATACCTGCACCAAATAAAAAATTACATATTTACTACCAAGCGTAATGATACTTTGTTCCATTATCCTGTATACGAATACCACCAAAGCAATGCTGTTTTAACGGGTGGTGAGGTATCATTACAAGTACATCCAAAAGATAAGAAGTGGTTTGTTTTTCAAACTTCTTTTTCTAGTGTTCGTGCAAAATTTGCAGATAATTCTTATTTACCTTTAATGCCTGCCGATAAGTGGAATCATGAATTGGTATTTAAGAAAGCACAACTAAAAAGCCTAAAAAATGCCTATATAAGAATTCAGTTTACGCAAGTTTTGGCGCAAAATAATATAGCAAATTATGAACTGCGCACACCAGCGTACAAGCTAGTAAATATTGTCTTTGGCGCCGATGTTAAAATTTATAACTACAAGGTTCAAGTGAATGCTGGCATCAACAATTTATTGAATGAAAAGTATTATGATCATTTATCGCGCTTACGACCGTATGGTGTTTACAATATGGGCTTAAATGCGTTTATTAATTTGAAAATGCCGCTAAGTTTCACCTATTAATAATTGAAAAGACACAAAAAAAGTCCCGCAAATTTTTTGCGGGACTTTTTTTAAATTCAATATTGATTAATTCAATTTCAAAACCTTTTGAATGTTTTTAGTTTGACCATCTTGAACAGCTTCAATAATGTAAATTCCTTGTTGCAGGTTTTCCATTTCATTGATTACAATAGCGCTTTTGCCATTGGTAATATCAATGGTTTTGGTGAACAATAATTTCCCATTCAAATCACTTACACGAAGAATTATTGTGCTGTTTGCATTTAATTGGTCGATCCAAACTGTTGGTGCTTTTTCAAATGGATTGCTGATGCTAATTATATTTTCAGCGCTCATTGGATCGGCAGAAACTTTAACAACATTGCTATAAGTGAAACTACCATCTCTGTCTACTTGTTTGGTGCGGTAGAAAAGGTCTTTGCTGAAACTTTGATCCAATAGGTCTTTGAAGGTATACACTAATTTTTTATTGCTGTTACCTGCTGCGCGAACATTGCCCACTTCAATAAAGTTATAGCTATCTGTTCCACGTTCGATGGTAAAATAATCGCTGTTTAATTCTGAACCAGTAGCCCAATCTAATTGGTTGCTAAAGGCACTGGTATTTTTTGCATTGAAGTATAACCAATTAACCGGCAATGAATTTACGGCAGATTTCGACCCAATTGTAAAATCGGAGAATCCTGTTACAATTCCTGTGTACACATTGTTTCCAGATACATAGCAACTAATAGGCACCCATGAGGCGTTAAAATCAGATCTTTTGAGGATGTATAAACTGTCTTTTGAACTTACCCCAGGTAAACCAGTAATATCAAAGTTTAATGTGTATGAAATGCTTGGTGAATAATTACCTGTTCCAATACCAGAATAGGTTACAGCATAGTAGGTAGTTAAGCTCACATTGTTAGGGGTAAAAATACTTGCGTTGTTAGTTGTTGCCGTTGTATTGGTTGCAAACACAGGTGATGCCGATGAATAGGCGCCAGTGTTGTATTTGGCAAAGGCAATTTCACCCGTATAATTTCCAATGGTGCTAAACATAACCGCGAAGTTTCCGCTGTAATAAGTTCCTGCAGAATAAACTGGTTGAACATTGTAGCTTGCTGCGTTGGTTACACTTACATTACCAATGTAAATTCCATTACCAGAAGCAGACCTATCGCGGAATGCAATTAATACATATGGTTTGCCAACATAAGAACTTAAATTAACACTTTCATGACGCCAATCTGCAGCAAATGCTGGGGTATAGGCGGTAGATGTTGGGGTATCTGTTCCCAATGTAGGCGAAGAAAGTTGACTAGATTTTGTATACAAAGGCGCAAAGTTTAAACCCCCATCTGTACTTACCATTACTTGCAAGGTATCGTCTGTATTTGTATATGTATTTGGCGCATGTGCCACATTGAAATGCAAAATTGGATTACTTGTTCCTGTTAAATTAATAGGAGGAGAAATAAGCAATGCTTCATTGTTGTTGGTTAAAATATTATCGGCATAAACCACATTGGTATTTGAAATACCATTTGATTGAATGGCTGCTTTTTCTTTCCAAATAATTGTGTTTGTACCTAATACTGTCCAAGAGCTTAAGAACGTATTTGCAATTCTGTAAGGCAATGCATTGTTTGCAACCGCAGTATATACAATGGTTAGGGTATCATTGCCAACTAACCCATCACCTGCAATGGTGGTCCAAATCTTTACGGTGTATGCACCTGCGGCACTAAAATTCAATGAATTTAAGCCTGTAAATAAAACAGAGCCGGTATCGCCTGGAACAATGGTTGCGGTGGTAGAAATTGGTCCAATGATTGCACCGCCATTTACTCTGTATCTAACTTGAATACCTGCAGAACGCGTTTGTGTTCCATAATTTTTTACTACTGCTCTTAAAGGAATATTTAAGCCTGTTGGAACTTTTGCAACGGCAATTGGTCCAGCGGCACTTACACCTGCATCTATTGGTGGAATAGGATCAACGGTGCATTCCATCATGAGTCTGGTTGTGCTCCAAGCTATAGGTGTTGCATAGGCCACACCTACATTGGCATTGGTAACTCCTCCAATAGCGGTTTGACTCATAAAATAAAAACAAGTATTTGGTCTAATAGGTATTTCAGTTTGAGATGTTCCTAAGAAATAATTTAAACCACTTACGGTTTGTCCGCCCGCAATACCAGCAATAATAGATTGGTTGGTAACAGTTGCAGGCATGGTCATGTTAAATACCAGCGTTGTTCCTAGATCTGAAGTTTGAACAATATAATTAGGCGAACGCGCTAAAATTTTTCCAGTAGAATCTAAAACCAAGCCGCAAACAGTATCGCCAACAGCATCTGAATTGGAAGCCAAAGGCGCACGAACTTGCGAAACCAAACCACTATTTGCTACAAAATATTTAGAACCCCAAAATTGCGGAATGGTTGTTCCATTGCCACCGCTTGAAGGAACCAATGTATCTGTGTAACCATTGCGGTTATTGCTAATAGAGAGGCTATAAGTTTTAGTATTATTGGCATTGTTATCATCAGTAGGTACTGTAACCGTAATTAAATTAGCGCCTGTATTGGTAGGATAAAATGGAGCGAATCCAACATTTACATTAGCATTGGGAGCTAATACAGGAATTGTTGCTGTTGTGGTATAGCTATTTGTTCCTGAAATTGTTAAGGTAGCGGTTACGCCATACAAAGTATTTAGGCCGGTATTTGAAATATTTGCTCTAATTGAATCTGGCATATAAAAAGGCAAGGCAACTCTACCTTGTGCATAAACAGCTCTCACAGAGGCGTCGTTCATAGTTAGTGGGGTAAAGGTGTAGGTTCGACCCAAATCTGGTGCTGGGCCTGCTGGTGTGCTGGTGGTGTTTCTATAATTAACTGCATTGTTTATATAGAATCCCGTGGTGGCAGCAGCGCCGCTCCAAACAACTGTTGAGCCTTTTATCAAATAGAGGTTCTGGTTGGCTGTTATCATGCTATTTCCAACAATTCCAACCGCAGAAAAACGGGCAAAATTATTTACAACGGTACAAGTCCATTTTCCATATTTATATTCTACTACATTGGTTCCTTCGTAGAGTTTAATTTGAAAGTTAATGGTATCCCAAAGACTACCAACTGTTGCTTGTAATTTATCTTTTACGTTTTTCCATTGTATGGTGGTTACTTGTGATCCAGGCGAGCCTGAAGTAAAATACCTAAATTCTGAAGCCAAAGTTCCAGCATACAAATCTTGTCCAAATGCAAATAACATACTGGTATCTTTGCCAGCAGGAGCAGGTGAAGTAGCGGCAGTAAACGGACCATTTGGAGGTGGTTGCGCGTGACTGGTAAATAAGAAATGACGCGAAGGGGTGTCTTTACCTAATTTAATAAATCCATTGGTACTAAAAATAAAAGAGTCGTAGGGTGCTCCATTAAAATTAAAGGTGAAACCAATTGGCAGGGGAAGTGAAAAAGCATCATCTGTATTAGCTACAGAAATTACCGTTCCATTGGTACCTAAATCTGTGTAGGTACTGGCAGATGTGGTAAAACCACCAGGAAGGTAATTTAATTGTGCCTGTGAGCTATTGGCCCAAAAGACAATTAAAAACAATCCTAAAAGTCGTGTAATGATTTGTTTCATATGTTTTTAATTAATGGTATTCAAACAAGGATTTGCCAAAATATTAAATCACTTATCTAATTGAAAGCGAGGCAAAACGCTAACCAATACTAGCTTATTTTTATTTAAATTCCTAATGAAATATTATTAAGTAAATATTAATAATTCTTGTGAGCCTATTAGAATGGATATGAAAAATAGATTTTTTGTAAAAAGTGTCTTCAAAAATGCCCAACCACATAGAATTGTTCATTTGATTCGTTGCTAGCTTCTTATCTTCGTAAAATAAGCGAAAAGCAAATGAAAAGAATCCTTTACACCTGTTTCCTAATTTTTGTCTCCTTTATTGTTAATGCGAAAAAACCCAATAGCATGAGCCCTCAAATGAAAAATGGGTTTATTAAAAATATGGGACAAATTAGCCAAAGCAATTTGTTGGCCAATGAACAGGTACTGTATTATTTTCAAAGTGCACACCTTCAAGTGCAGTTGAGAAGAAATGGATTTAGCTACCAATTATTGCAGTATACAAACAATGCCAAAAACCCTTTAAACCCAATGGAGGAAGCTAAATTGGGAGATTTTAGCACGCAAAAAATTGATATAGATTTTAAAGGTGCGCAGTTAAACGCACAAATTGAAGAACTTGAAAAAGGACAAGGACAATTATTTTTTAGGTCAAAAGAAAATATTGAAAAAGTTTATTCAACTGCACATTTCAACAAGGTTTTGTACCGCAATATTTATCCGCATATCGACATTGAATTTTTGATCAGTGATGCGCATTTTAAATACAATTTTATTTTACACCCTGGTGCAGATTTGGCGCAAATTCAATTATTGTTAAAAGGTGTAGATCATAGCAGCATCAAGGAGAATGGCGCATTAACCATGGAAACCAATTTGGGTCCTGTAGAGGAGCAAATACCTTTTAGCTACGAATTAAATTTAAAAGGTAAGCCAGGTAAATATTTTAAGGCACGTTATAAAAAATTAGGTTCGAACCTATTTGGTTTTAGTGCAGAAAAATATTCCTTAACCAAAACAGTTGTTATTGATCCAATTCCTTGGTCGACGTATTTTGGTGGAGATGCTTTTGATTTTCCAAGTGGCATTATTTGTGATAAAATGGGCAATATTTATATTGCTGGAAGAACCCAATCTATTACTGGATTTGCTACTGCGGGCGCCTATCAAACTACACAGGCTGGAGTTTATGATGCATTTTTAGCAAAGTTTAATACGGCAGGTGTATTGCTTTGGGCAACGTATTTTGGTGGTGCTGGGCAAGATTTATTAAACGATATCACTATTGATAAATTTGATAATATCATCATTAGTGGGTCAACGGGAAGTTCAAGCGGTATAGCCACAACGGGTGCCATGCAAACCACACTTACAGGCTTGCAAGATGGTTATGTTGCCAAGTTTACCCCAAGTGGTGCTATAGTTTGGGCAACTTATTTTGGGTATGATGGCAGTGATAATGTAAACTCTGTGAGTGCTGATTTTAATGGAGACCTATATCTAACAGGCAATACAAATTCAACCGCTACCTTATTCCCGGGTGTTCATCAAAATATTCCTGGTGGAGCAACAGATGCATTTGTTGCAAAAATAAGCAGCCTAGGAATTCCTGTATTTGCAACCTATTATGGCGGAGCCAATGGAGATTGGGGTCAACGTATTTTAGTTGATGCACAAAAAAATTCTTATGTAGTGGGTTCAACAATGTCTGATACCGGCATTGCTTCCAAAGGGGTTTATCAAGCAGCTTATTCTGCTTATGATGATATATTTTTCGCAAAATTTGATTCATTGGGAAGAAGGGTTTTTGCCACTTATTATGGTGGAACTTTAAATGATTACCCATGTGATATGGCTTGGGATTCTACCAATAATATTGTTATAGATGGATATACTGCTTCAACTTCTGGTGTAGCATTTGGTACTGGTGGTCAATTAACTTATGGTGGTGGTTCGTATGAGGGATTGGTAATTAAAATGAATGTCACGGGTACTCCTTTATGGGGAACATATGTTGGCGCAGCATCTAACGATTATTTGCAGTCAATTTGCAGAGACTCACATGGCAATGTTTTTTGTATAGGTTTAACAAATACTTCTACTGGCCTAACAACACCTAATGCACTTCAAGTGAGTTTTGGGGGCTTGTACGATGCGTACCTTGTAAAACTAGATCCATCAGGAAAAATAACCTATTGCTCTTATTTTGGTGCCGGGGGTACCGATTATGGTCGTGAAATGGGAATTGATTTAGCCGACAATGTTTACTTTGGTGGCGAAAGCTATTCAACTTCTGGCATTGCAACTATTGGCGCACACCAAACCGTAATAAATGGCAGTTCTGATGTTTATTTGGTAAAATATGTAGATCCAGGAGATGGCAGCATTGGCAACAATATTATTTCATCTTCGCAAGGACTTTGTACAGGCAGCAATTTAGCGCAAGACCTTACAGGAACTTTTCCAAGTGGTGGCGATGGAATGTTTAACTACCAATGGTTGTTTAGCAATAGCGGCTTGCCAGGCACTTATGTGCCCGCAGCAGGTGCCAATACCAATGATGGCTATTCACCTGGCACGGTAACAGTAAATTCGTATTATAGAAGGGTAGTATTTTCAGGCACCAAATCTGATACCTCCAACCAAGTAAGCATTGTAGTAAGTGGTAGTTTAAGCAATGGGTTTACCATCAATAAAAAAATACAATGCTTAAAAGACAACCAATTTATTTGCACAGATACCACTACGGTTAGTGCAGGAATATTGAGTTACAACTGGGATTTTGGCAATGGCAAAACAAGCAGCAATCAGATAGATACTGTAAGGTATGCACCATCAGTAGAAAACTTATACCATATACGCTTGGTAACCACCTTAGATGGCGGCTGCTCAGATACAGCAGAACAAACAGTTATAGTGATTAACAACCCAACACAAAAGAGCATCCTTGGAAAAGATACGGTGATGAAAGGAACCACTGAAATATACACGGTACCAAATACCAATGGCTCAACGTATAATTGGATGTTTAGCAATGGCACAGGTAGAAGCACCAATAACAGCATCAGTATAAAGTGGACGCAGATGGGCGATGTAAATGTGCAAGTACAAGAAAGCAATGGCGGGGGTTGTAAGGGCGATACAGCAAGCTTCCATGTATTTGTAAAACAGCCAACAGGCCAAGAAGA